>JAAXHE010000280.1 GCA_012271065.1 Candidatus Latescibacterota bacterium | reverse complement strand
TCGAACGCACCGCGGCGCACCGGCCCGGCCGTCGCCAGGCTTGAGCCGTTCGGCATTCTCGGACGCTTCTACGACGGGCTGATGACCTCCGGCGAGGATACCTATCAGCATCTGCTGCATCGGCCGGATGCCTGGTATCGGGCCCTCGGCCGGGCCTGCCTGCACCTCGGACCGGAACGCGACAAGGGCATACTGGAAGGCCTCGACATTGACGAGGTGGCCGACCCGGCCGAGGCCAGTTTCGTGCTCAACACCGGCACCAACATGGATTGCGAAACGGTAGCCGACCACCTGCCCATTCTGCATGCGGCCCGATCGCACGAGCTGCCGATGGTCTGCGCCAACCCCGACCTGGTGGTGATGTTCGGCGAGCAACCGCAGATATGTGCCGGCGCCCTGGCCCAGGCCTACGAAGAGCTGGGCGGCGAGGTGCGCTGGCACGGCAAGCCGCTGCCGGGCGTCTACGACGCCTGCTTCGAGCTGCTCGGCCTGGAGGACCGCCGGCAGATTGCCGGCATCGGCGATTCGCTCCGCACCGACATCGCCGGTGCCCAGGACGCCGGCATCGACGCGCTTTGGGTGAGCAGCGGCATCCACGCCGGGGAACTCGGCACCTCCCACGGCATCCATGCGCCGCCCGAGGCGCTTGCCGCCACCTGCGAACAGGCCGGCCGATGGCCGAGCGGGGTGCTTCCGGGGTTCATTTGGTAGAGTCGGGCAACGATCGGCATCGGCCTCCTGGGCAGCCGCACGACGCTCGCGACGAGAATCGATCGCGTGCAGAAAGAGGGGCCTGACGTCCTGGCGCCAAACCGGTCGATGCACCCCGGCTCCAGCGTCGTGTGTTGCGCCAACACCTCGGCGGCGTTCCGCGCTACGCTTATGCTCACGATTCCCGGCGATGGGCTCCCCACTTGGCCACGATACGGCCACCGACGCCTCCCGGCGACCAGGGTACGCGGATTCGTCCGCGAAGCGGAGCACTCCGTGCAGGGGTACAGGGAGTGGCGTACACTCCATTCGGCAGGTGCCAATGGGTTGCACGACATGGTACGACGACCGTTGAATTGATGAATACCTTTTCGTATGACCAACCGACCCGGGGCTCTCACGGCCTCAAGATTGCGTCAATCACGAAAAACTTTGGCGATACATCGGTTTTGAAGGGCATCTCCCTCGACGTGTCCCCGGGCGAGTTCCTGACATTGGTCGGTCCATCCGGATGTGGGAAAACGACACTATTGCGGATCATTGCCGGCCTGGAGCCACAGGATTCGGGTGAAATTCACATCGGCAACCGCCGTGTCGATCATTTCCGCGCGAAGGATCGCAATGTCGCAATGGTTTTCCAGTCGTACGCGCTATACCCCCATCTGACCGTGTTCGACAACATGGCCCTGCCCCTCCGAATGCGGGCCCTGAAGTTTCGGGAGCGACTGCCTTTCGTCGCACGGTTTGCGCCGGAGACGCGATCCAGGGAGTCCGCGATTGCGACGCGCGTCCAGTCGGTAGCTCGCACCCTGGAGATCGAACATCTGCTGCACCGCAAGCCCAGCCAACTCTCCGGCGGACAACGTCAGAGGGTAGCCGTTGGGCGCGCGGTAGTGAGGGAGCCGCTGGCTTTCCTGATGGACGAGCCGCTTTCAAATCTCGACGCAACGCTCCGCATCAACATGCGCGCGGAACTGGCGCAGCTTCACCGCCGTCTGGAAGCGACGTTCATTTTTGTCACGCACGATCAGGCCGAAGCCATGACCATGTCCGATCGCGTCGCCCTCATGATGGATGGCGAGATCGTCCAGGTCGGGCCGCCTGCTTCGCTGTATTCCGATCCGACGGATGTCCGGGTCGCGAAGTTTCTCGGTAGTCCGCAAATCAACGTCGTTCCCGCAACGGTTGCGTCCACCGACAGTGTCGAGATTCTCGGTCACAGGCGCTCCATTGGCGTCGACCTTCCGTCCGGTTCACCGATTTCGATCGGCATCCGGCCGGAAGGCTTTGACTTGAGTGACGGCGACGACGCCAGGGGGTTCACCGGGCGGGCGCAGCATATCGAACACCTCGGATCGGAAATCCTGGTGCATCTGCGGCTCGAAGGTATGTCCGAGACCATTCGGGTCCGCCTGCCGCCCAAGGACTTTGGGGGGATTCGGCTCGATGACGAATTCACCGTATGTCCAAGATTCGAAGACCTCCTGATCTTCGGGGCGGACGGCCAGCGCGTACCTGTGGCCACGGCGAAGTGAGAGGCTTTTTCAAAAATCCTGGAACCGCTCGAGACGGGATGCGACTACCGCGTATTGCCTTGCGGCGTCCCAGTGCCGCTGCGGTGGCCGGCTACACGATCATCGCTCCCGCGGTCTTCTTCCTGATCGTTCTCTTCTTCGGACCGATCCTCACGATTACCTTGTTCTCCGCGACGGATTGGCAACTGGGCGCGAAAACCTTCTCGTGGATCGGTTTCGGGAACTACATTGAATTGTGGAACGACAGGGGTTTCTGGACATCCCTTCGGAACACCTTCGTGTACGTGGCGGTCGTCGCTCCCGTTTCCATTGCCCTGGGCCTTCTGGTCGCGCTTCTCATCGAATCCGCGCCGTCCGCAAGGAATTTCTATCGGGCGATATACTTTCTGCCGGTCGCATCGACCATGGTCGCCATGGCCGTTGTCTGGGAGTTTATCATGCATCCCACTGCCGGGCTGATGAATTTGTCGCTGGGTTTTGTCGGTCTCGAGGGTCACAACTGGTTGACCGACCGTGATCTCGTCCTTTTCGCCATATGCTGGATCGGAATCTGGGAAAACGTGGGTTACGTCATGATCCTGTTCATGGCCGGACTGAAGGGAATACCCCGTGACCTCTATGACGCGGCCGAGGTGGATGGTGCCAACAGCGCGTGGGACCGGTTCCGCACCGTGACGTGGCCGATGCTCGGCCCGGCCACGATGTTCGTGGTAATCATTACGGGTGTTCGGTCATTCAAGGTATTTGACACCGTCGCGGTGTTGACCCAGGGAGGGCCGGTAAAAGCCTCGGAGGTTCTCCTTTACACCATTTACACGGAAGGATTTACCTATTTCAGGACCGCGTACGCCTCAAGTCTGACCATCATCTTTCTGGGCGCCCTCCTGATATTCACGTTAGTTCAGGCAAAAGTGTACGATCGACGCATCAATTACGATCTTGGACTGCTCGAGAGCACGGGCGGCAGGGGCAGTGGCCGCAAACCGTCGGTACCCTTCACGGTTCTGCGGCATATTCTGCTCCTTGCCGGTGGCGCTGTCATGTTCGCGCCATTCCTGTGGATGCTGCTTACGTCGCTCAAGCCGCCTCATGAGATTTTCTCGACGGAGCTGCAATTCCTGCCGGAGACCTGGTATGTGGTGGAGAATTATACGAAGGCGATGTTCACGCCGTTCACCAAGGTTTCGATGTTTCGCTTCCTGTTCAATGGCGTAATCATTTGCGGCGGCATATTGATACTTCAGATTCCAATTTCGGCTGCCTGCGCCTATGCCTTGGCAAAACTCAATTTCCGCGGGAAGAATTTCCTGTTTGGATGTGTCTTGTTCGGAATTCTTATTCCGTCCCAGGTAACTGCCATCCCCTTGTATATTCTGCTCTGGTACATCGGTCTTCTGGATACCTATTGGGCGCTGATTCTCCCGTTTTCGGTTTCGGTCTTCGCAATCTTTCTTTTCCGGCAGTTCTTCATGACGGTGCCGAACGAGCTGCTGGACGCCGCCCGCTTGGACGGCATGAGCGAATTCGGTGTGTTGTGGCGAGTGGTGCTGCCGGCCGCGGTGCCGGCTATTGTGGCGTTCAGCATATTCTCCGTCGTTTTCCATTGGAACGATCTTTTTTGGCCGATGATCGTCGTCACCAGCCAGGAGATCGCCCCGCCGCCACTCGGAGTGGTGTTTTTCCGAAACGAGGAACTGGGTTCGGACTATGGTGGTCTCATGGCCGCCGCCGTGATTATCAGCGCCCCGCTGCTGTTGGCTTTCCTGTTCGCCCAGAAGACGTTCATAGACGGAATCTCTCTTGCCGGCATCAGGCGGTGAAGCATCGGGACCACGTCGGCGTCCTCGAACAACTCGTCGACGGCGAGTCCAGCCGACGACGGGACCGTTCGGTCGGGCGGTGCATCCGGCCCGTTCGATTCCCGGCCAAAAGAACTCTCGAATCGTTCAACTGGACCTGTATGAAAGACGTCTGCCTGGACACTCCGTCCCGAACTCCCCATACTCGTACACTGGCGACGCGTACGAGACCGGCGATGCGCAGGACGATTGTCTGGCAGTTGCTCAGGGTTCGGGGGATTCTCGGCACCATTGGCCGCCAATTGCGTGAGGTACGGGTGCGTGCGACCGTTGGCGCGGGCGAGCGCAGGCAGCGGGTCGAGTCGATGGCCACCCATCGCTATCCGCCATTTCCCACCCTGATCGAGCGCCGCGTCCGACACGTCGTGGTGCTCGGCGAGCGTTGGCTCGCGCTTGGCGGCAGGCACGCGGGCCCGTTCAAGCTTCAGCCACACGATGAGTGGATCGGATGGCTGCCCGTTGCGAACCACCCGCTGGCCCTTGACACCATCGGGCCGCTTCAAGCGCACGAACCCCGACAGGTACGGCTCGAACTCCGCCGAGACCGCGGCCTCGATCGCCCGCCGCCCCCCGGACCGCAGAAGCTCCCCGGGGGGATTCGACTCCCGTGCTGGCGCCGCCGGCGAAACCAGAGCATCGTCGCTCATGTGCGGTGTGCTCCTCTTGCCGAAACCGTGACGTCTACCACTCGATTTCCGCAAGGACACACCGCATCACTCAACTCATCCGTACACCACTTTCGTCCGAGGAGACAAAGGGAGGACATGGCAATGACCCTATACAGGATTGGGAAGGCAATCACGATGGCGCTGGCCGCGCTGTCAATCGCGGCGGGAACCGCCGCTGCCAAGACGGAAATCACCGTCGACTATCCCTGGCCGGATACGTACACCTTCCTTCCGGACATCGTGAAGGTGTATGAGCAGGAGTTCCCTGATCACAAGGTCGTGTTGCGGACAACCCACAAGGACTACTTCGATGCAACCCAGGCAATATTGCGTCAGTCCCTTGCGAACCAGATGCCGGACGTTTCAATCCAGGGTTACAGCCGACTGCGAGTGCTGGGCGACAAGGGCATCGCGGTCGACCTGAATCCGTTCGTAATCAAAGAGGAGGACTGGACCTCCCAAGGGTTTGACGAGGTCCTCATGAGTCTCGGCCGGATTGGCGACAAGCAGGTGGGTCTGCCGTTCACGCTGTCGATGCCGATCACTTACTTCAATCCGGACCTCGTCAAGAAGGCCGGCGGCGATCCGCAGAACTTTCCGACGAAGTGGGACGACGTTCTCGACCTGGCCAGGAAGATCACCGACCTGGGTCCCGACACTCACGGGATCTTTCTGCCGCGTTCGACCGGCAACTGGTACTTTTCGGCGATGCTCCACTCACAGGGTGGCAGGTTCATGACGCCCGATGAGAAGAAGGTTGCCTTCGACGGCCCCGAAGGCCTGGCCGCGATCCGCCTGTACGCAACGGCAATGAAGGACGGCAGCATGCCGAACTTCACCACCAAGAACGCACGGCAGGATTTCTTTGCGGGTCGGCTCGGGATAATCTTCGCGTCGACCGCCAACATCAAGCGGTTCACCAAGGCAATCGGGGGCCGGTTCGACGTGGGGACGGCGCCCTACCCGATGGGCGAGCACCCGGACGGCACGGTTTCCGTCGGTGGGGCGGCCTGGGTCATGACCGCCACCGATCCGGAAAAGCAGGCCGCGGTGTGGAACTTCATGAAGTTCTTCAGTGGCGCACGTGGCGCGACAATGATGGCGCAAGCGACCGGTTATGTCCCGCCGAACACGGTTGCGGCGGAGGATCCCCGCTACATGGGCAAGTTCTACGATGAGAATCCCAAGTTCCGGGTCGCGGTCAACATGATGCATCTGATGGCCCCGTGGTACGCGTTCCCGGGTGAAAACGGCCTGAAGATCACGGGAGTCATCCTCGACAATCTGAACACCGTCGTGGATCAGTCCGTCGAACCCAAGGAGGCGTTGGGTGAGATGGCGCGCCAGATCCAGGCGTTGGTTCCCTGAGCGACCCCGTCAATGCAGGATACCCGGCGACGATTTCCGTCGCCGGGTATCCTGCCGGATGCAGTGAAGGCCGCAATTCGAGCGAGGCTCCGCGGACGCCGGGGAAATTCGATCTGCCGTCCCTCCGAGAGCCGAAGTACAACCCCGACTCGGAAACCGAGCGGGAACGGACACCGGAGGGGAACGAGCCGTGATTATCGCCCAGATCTCCGATTTACATGCTGTCGCGCAGGGCCATCGCTACTACGATATCGTCGACACGAACGCGTTTCTCGCCCG
>JAAXHE010000176.1 GCA_012271065.1 Candidatus Latescibacterota bacterium | reverse complement strand
GTGAGGAATTTTTGGGACAGGACACGAGGGCCGGCCGTAGACCGGATGGGCTTTTTTCAACGGGCTGATCATACGGGGAGACCAGAATGAACCTGCCGATAGACACGACCATGGAAGTCGTGACAGTCATCATGCTGTCGGCCGGGCTGCTTATACTGGGATTTATCCTGGGATGGCTGATCAGCGGCAAGATTGCGCAGAGCAAGATCCATCGCGCCGAACTCTCCGCGGAAAAGATCCTTGAAGACGCCCAGACCGAAGCGGACGCAATGAAGCGAACGGCGGTCCTGGAAGCCAAAGACAGGATACAGCAGGAGCAGCTCCGGTTTGAACAGGAACTCGAAGAAAAACGCGATCGGTCCGCAAGGGAGGAGTTGAAGCTGAGCAGTCTCAGGAGGCAGCTTGACAAGCGTGCGGACCTGTTGAACGACAAGGAGAAGCTGGCGACCGAGAAAAACGAGCAGCTCCGGCTGTTGGAAGAGCAACTCGCCGGTCGGGAACGGGAACTCGAACAGAGCCGGCTGATGCAGAACAGGCGCCTGGAACAGATCGCCGGACTCACCAAGGACGAGGCGAAACGCGTCCTGATGGCCAATATGGAAGCCGAGGCGGAACGGGATGCGGAATGGCGCCTCAAGGAAATCCGCGATGACGCGCTCGTTCGCGCCAACGACGAAGCACGGGAGATCATCGCCGGAGCGATCCAGCGATTGGCCGCGGACCATACCATAGAATCCACCGTAGCCGTCGTACGGCTTCCTTCCGACGAGATGAAGGGGCGAATTATCGGCCGAGAGGGGCGAAACATCCGCGCCTTTGAAATGGCAACGGGCGTGGATGTCACGATCGACGACACCCCGGAAGCGGTCATCCTGTCGGGGTTCGATCCCATACGCCGCGCCATCGCCCAGATCGCCATGGAACAGTTGATTCTGGACGGGCGCATCCACCCGGGCCGGATCGAGGAAATCGTACAGAAATCGCGGGAGTCCATTCAGGAAGTCATGCACGACGCAGGCGTTCAGGCGGCATTCGACGCCGGCGTTCCGGGCCTGCACGATCGCCTCGTCGCCTGCCTCGGCCGCCTGAAATACCGGACCAGCTACGGTCAGAACGTGCTGAATCACAGCAAAGAAGTGGCTTTCCTTACCGGCATGATGGCCACGTCGCTTGGCCTCGACGCACAGTTGGCCAAACGCGCGGGATTGCTTCACGATATAGGAAAAGGGCTGGCCCACGAAGCCGAGGGCACGTACGGGGAGAATGGGGCCGACCTGGCTCGCAAATACGGCGAGGATGCAGTCGTGATAAACGCGATCGAAACCCATCACGGAGATTCAGACCCCATTTCGCCGGTTGCCGTACTTGTGGACGCCGCCGATTCCATATCCAGGTCCCGGCCGGGCGCGCAGCGTGAACAGATCGAGAATTACGTCCGGAGGCTGGAGCGTCTGGAGTCCATCGCCAAGATGGTACAGGGCGTGGAATCGGTCTTCGCCATCAAGGCAGGACAGGAAGTCCGCGTGGTCGCCGACTCCGACATGATGAGTGACGCGGACACAGAACGCCTGGCTACGCAGATCGTATCCCGGCTCACCGAAGACGCCACCTGCCCTGGCCCGGTCAAGGTCACCGTCATCAGAGAAACGCGCTCGGTGGATTTCGCACGATGACCCGGCCCGCGCGACTCCGGCCCGACCCCGGAAAACGTATGCTCGGCCCTGACCGGCTTTGTCGCAGCGACAGACAGTCCGCCGCCTTTGGTTTGCACGCCTTCAATCGTTGACTGCTTCTCGTGGGTGTCGATTTGAATATCCTGTTTGTGGGCGATATCTACGGCAGGCCCGGCAGAAAGGCGGCCGCGGACCTGATTCCCCGGCTCAGGGAGAGCCACCGGATCGATTTTTGCATCGCCAACGGAGAAAACGCCGCAGGCGGTTTCGGCATCACCGAGAACATCGCGAAGAAACTCTTCGCCTACGGGGCGGACGTGATCACCACGGGCAACCACGTCTGGGATCGAAAAGACGCCATCCCGTACATATTCGGCGCCAACCGCGTTCTGCGTCCCGCCAATTTCCCGGAGAGTGTCGGCGGCGTCGGTTACGGCATCTTCAGCGCCTCAAACGACATCCCGATAGGCGTCGTGTGCATGCAGGGTCGTGTAAACATGCTCGACCTGGACTGCCCCTTCCGCGTCGGAAGGGATATCGTGGACCGCCTCAGACAACGGACCCCGGTGATCGTGGTCGATTTTCACGCGGAAGCGAGTTCCGAAAAAATCGCGTACGGATGGTTTATGGACGGTCGCGCCAGCGCCGTACTTGGCACGCATACCCACGTGCAGACCGCGGATGAACGCATTCTGCCGGGCGGTACAGCCTATGTATCCGACGCCGGGATGACCGGCCCCCACGACTCAGTGATCGGGGCCCGCAAGGATGCCGTGATCCGGCGATTTCTGGACCGGACGCCTGTACGGTTCGAACCGGCGGAAGACGACATCAAACTTTGCGGCGTCGTCGTGGAAATCGAAGACGAATCCGGAAAGGCGACACGTATCGAACGACTGCGCGTCGACTGGCAGGAGCCCTGAACGTGGCGGAGCGTCCATACACCGTTACAGAGATAACGCAGGCAATTCGACAGAACCTGGAAGCGGAATTCCCCGTCCTCTGGATCGTCGGTGAAATCTCGCAATACAACCAGGCGGCTTCAGGCCATCGTTATTTCACCCTTATAGATCAGAACTGTCAGCTTCGCTGCGTGATGTGGCGGTCCGCCACGCCGGCCTTCAGGCCCGAGACCGGCGTGAAGGTGCTCGCCCGCGGACGCATTACGGTCTACGAACGCAGCGGCGAGTACCAGTTGAACGTCAGCCAGCTCTTCCCGGCGGGCAGCGGGCAGCAGCAGCTCGCCCTGGAAGCGCTGAAACTCAAACTTCGGGAGGAAGGCCTGTTCGATCAGGCGCGGAAACGCCCGCTGCCGGCGTTCCCGCGTTCAATCGGTGTGGCCACATCGCGCACCGGTGCGGCGATCCGGGACATTCTGCACGTGCTGGAAAGGCGGTTTCGCGGGGTCAACATCGTACTCAGGCCCACCCTGGTTCAGGGCGTCGGCGCCCCTGAAGACATCGCGCTGGCCATCGACGAACTGAACGCCTACGGCAACGTCGACGTGCTGATCGTGGGGCGCGGCGGGGGTTCCGCGGAAGACCTGGCCGCGTTCAATACCGAAATCGTCGTACGGGCCATCCGCGGCTCCGCAATCCCGGTGATTTCCGCCGTAGGCCATGAAATCGACGTCACGCTTGCAGACCTCGCGGCGGATTGCAGGGCGCCCACGCCATCCGCGGCTGCCGAACTGGCCGTTCGCGACGCCGGCGAGCTGCGCGCCCGGGTTCAGAACCTCACAATGAGGTCCTACGGCGCAGTCAATCGCTACCTGAAAGAGAACCAGGACTTGCTCGACAGCTATCTGGGCCGATACGGATTGCGGAAGGTTGAAGACAACATCTTCCAGAGCATTCAGGCTGTAGACGAACTTCAGAAGGGTCTTCAGAACGGCGTGCGGCGCATTTTCGACAGGCGCCTGGCGTCGTACCGCCGGCACACCGGCGAACTGGGGGCGCTGAGCCCGCTCTCGGTCCTGAGCCGCGGGTACAGCCTGACGCACCGGGCGGACAACGATGAACTGGTCACACGCGCCGGATCACTTACCGAAGACGATCGGGTACGCGTCCGCCTGTCCGAAGGCGAAATAACCTGCACGGTCGACGGAATTCTCGCCGGGAACCCGGCGGATCGTTGAAGCGGAGGGACGTTTGAAGTTACCCCATGAGGAGTCATATGGCCGAAGGTGAACCCACATTCGAAGATGCGCTCAAACAGCTGGAAACCGCGGTTGAAACCCTGGAATCCGGAAACCTGCCCCTGGCTGACGCGCTCCGCCTCTTTGAAGAGGGACTGAGAGCGTCAAACCTTTGCCGCACCCGCCTCGAAGAGGCGAAGCAGCGCGTCGAAGTCCTCGCAGCCGAGAGCGAAAGCGACTTCAGGCTCACCGATCTGGACGCCGGCGAGGAACAGCGGACCGAGTAACACCCATTGCGAGATCCAGGTATTCAGGCTACATTAGCTTATACAGCCTGGGTGAATTATCCACGAAGAACCGTGAATGTCGGGTTGTTATCCTGCACGATCCTGTCTATGAGACGCATTGGCATACTTGCATACGTTGAACGGAAGGGCATCGGCCCCATCATCCAGAATTTCGTGCAACTCGCGCACGATCAGGACATTGAGCTCATTCTGGAGGAACCGTTGAGGAAAGTCTGCGTCTGCAGCGGGGTCACGTTCCGCCCTGCCGCCGAGCTCGCCGGGCACTCGGATATTCTCGTTGCGATGGGCGGCGACGGCACCATACTGCGAGCGGCCAAACTGGTCGCATCTTCGCACAAGCCCATTCTGGGCGTCAATCTGGGCCGGCTGGGCTTTCTGGCAGGAGCCGCGCCCGAAGAGTTGCGGGAAAGTCTGGGCCGACTGAAGCGGGGGGAATACCAGCTGGAGGAACGCATGGCCCTCGAAGCGAGAATCGGTAACAATTCGGTTTTCGCGCTCAATGAATTCGTCATCGAAAAGGCTGTACTCGCCAGGCTGGTGCAGGTGAAGACCTGGATTTCCGATACGCCGTTCAGTTCCTTTTTCGGGAACGGCATCATCGTATCCACACCGACCGGGTCCACGAGCTACAGCCTGTCCGCGGGAGGTCCGATCCTCCATCCCGATATGCGGGCATTCATTGTCACGCCCATCTGCGCACATTCTCTTTCCCTGCGCCCGGCAGTCATCCCGGGCAACCAGTCGATCACCGTGCAGGTAATCGCAGAACACAGCGATATCATGGTAACCGCCGATGGCCAGATCGTCTCACCCATCCAGCCCGAAGAACCTGTACACATCCGACAGGCCGACCACACCACCCGCCTGATCAACCTCCAGGGGCTTTCCTTCTATCAGTTGCTCAGGCGCAAGCTGGACTGGAGCCTCGACCGGCGGGAGCTGCAGGAGTCCTGACCGTGCTTTGCCGTCTGCTGGTGGTCAACTACGCGTTGATCGACAGGGTTGAAATCGATTTTCGTCCCGGGTTGAACATTATCACGGGTGAGACCGGCGCGGGCAAGTCCATCCTCATTGGCGCCCTTGGCCTGGTTCTCGGAACGCGGGCGAGCCCGGACGTGATTCGAACCAGCGAAAGGCGGTGTCTCGTCGAGGCCGTTTTTCAGCTGCAATCCGATCACCGGTGTCTGTCGCTCCTGGACGCCATGGGCATCGAGGCCGACCAGGGTGAACTTATCGTCCGCAGGGAGGTTGTTGCGAGCGGTCGCAGCCGCTGTTTCGTCAACGGTTTCGTCGTACCCCTCCGCAGCCTGCTCACCCTGGCAAGGGCACTGGTTGACCTCCATGGACAACACGATCACCAGTCACTTCTCTACACCGAACGGCATATCGATTTCCTGGACGGTTTCGCCGGCCTGGGAGAACTCCGGGAGTCGGTCGGCGCGGCCCACCGTCGTCTGTCGGAACTCCTGGAAAGGCAGGCGAGCGCCGACGCCGAAGCCCAACGATCGCGGGACCGGAGGGAACTTCTGGAATTCCAGGTCGAGGAAATCGCCGCGGCAGACCCTGAGCCGGACGAGGACGAGCATCTCGTTCAGGAACGATCGCTGCTTACCCATGCCGAACGCCTGATCGAATCCGCCATGCATCTCGAAGCCCTGCTCTACCAGGGGGACGACTCCATCGTGGATCGTCTGGGTGCGGCCGAGCAACTCCTGAAAGACGCAGTCCAGATGGACGAATCGCTCGGCGCTCAAGCCGATGAACTGGCCGGCCAGCGTTACGCGATCGAAGAACTCGCCCGTTTTTTCGCGGACTACGCGCGCGGCGTCGAGCATAATCCGGAGCGCCTGGCGGAGGTCGCCGGTCGCCTGGATCTCCTGACGCATCTGAAGACGAAATACGGGGGCAGCATTCAGACGGTGCTTGAGTACAGGGAGAACGCGGAAGAGGAACTGGCGCAATCGGAGCTTCTGGACCGTTCGATCGCGGAAATCCAGGGCGAAATCGACGCCGCCCGCGCGAGCCTGTCGGACCTGTGCGCGGAGCTCTCAAGAGGCCGTGAAGCCGCCGCCCGCGACCTCTCCCGCGAAACCACGGACGCGCTCGGCGATCTTGGGATTCCGGGGGCCGAGTTCCACGTTGAGCTAATCCGGGAAGAGTCGCCCGAGGGTTGGGTAAACATTGACAGGCGACAGTATCGTGCGGGCCCGAAGGGCATCGAGCGCGTGGAATTCCACATCTCCACGAACCCCGGCGAGGCCCTCAGGCCGCTTGTCAAGGTGGCTTCCGGCGGCGAAGTGTCCCGAATCATGCTTGCCCTGAAATCCGTGCTCTCCCAATCCGATCCGGTCCAGGTTCTCATCTTCGACGAGATTGATATTGGCATATCCGGCCGTATCGCGGACGTGGTGGGACGGAAACTCAAGAGCCTGTCGCTCGCGCGCCAGACCATCTGCATTACCCACCTCCCCCAGATCGCCAGGATGGCGGACATCCATCTGGCCGTATACAAGGACGTATCGAACGGGCGAACCGTCACGCGGGTGATCCACCTGGGCGACGAAGACCGCGCCCGTGAACTTGCAAAGCTGCTGGGGGGAGAAAAAATCTCGGCCGTTACCATGGAACACGCCCGCGAACTGCTCAGTCAGAATTAACCATGATTCGTAAATGTTCGTGGACGTTAATTCGAGTAGGTGTTCGGTGATAACGGCGATTAGACGGCGGATTACCAGGATACATCAGGTCGCTGGACAAGTTCGGAACCGCTCCCCCCGGCCCCTCAGATGCGGGTAGACGGGAGACGGTAGAGGGGAGAGATTGCCTGCCTCGTGAGGACTCTCTTCATGCAGAACGCAAGCAGGAAAAACATACCGGGCAAGGGCTTCTTCTACCGTCTCACCTCTACCCTCTACCCGCAATCAGGCCTTTTGTGGCCAATTTGACTGTTGTCTTTTTTCGAATTGAGATTGAAAGTTCATTGGCGGACCCGCGCGGGTCGGGTCGCTGCGGCAACCGGAAGGAGTGCCCGGTGGAACCGAAGATTCCAGGCGAACTCTACGACATCTACGAGAAAGTCATCGCAGGCGAACGCCTTTCCGCCGGGGACGGCATGCGCCTTTACGATACGGCGAATCTGAACGCGGTGGGGTACATGGCCAATATCGTCCGCGAGCGGCTATGCGGGAACGTGGCCTGGTACGTGCGCAACCAGCACATCAACTACACCAACATCTGCAACAAGCTCTGCAGATTCTGCTCCTTCTACGTGCCGCCGAAGGACAGTCGGGGATATGTGCTCTCTCCCGAAGACATTCAGGAACGCGTGAGACAATATCTGCACATCCCCATCACCGAAATCCACATGGTCGCGGGAATCAACCCCAGGCTGCCCTATTCCTACTATATCGACATCGTCCAGGCCGTCAAGGAAATCCGCCCTGACGTCGCCGTAAAAGCCTTTACGGCGATCGAGTGGGTGCAGATTGCCAGAGCCGCCAAAAAACCGCTCCGGGAGGTCATGCTCGAACTCAAGGCGGCGGGCGTTTCGTCAATCCCGGGCGGAGGCGCCGAAGTCTTCAGCGATCGTGTTCAGGCGGAGATGTTCTGGACCAAGGCCGACTCCGACGAATGGATGCGGGTTGCCCGCACCGCGCACGAAGTCGGCCTGCCCACTAACGCCACGATGCTCTACGGCCATATCGAAAATCCGGACGAACGGGTCCGGCATCTGGTCAGCCTGCGTGAGCTCCAGGACGTGACCCGCGGTTTTCTGGCCTACATCCCGCTTTCCTTTCACCCCGAACGCACCGAACTGGAAGACCTTCCGGCGCCCACCGGCGAAGCCGACCTGCGCGAAATCGCCGTCGCCCGCCTCATGCTGGACAACTTCCCGCATATCAAGTCGTTCTGGATCATGAACACGATCGAAATCTCACAGGTCGCCCTGTGGTACGGCGCGGACGACATCGACGGCACCATCCAGGAATACGAAATCACCAGGCGCACATACGAGGAAACCCGCCAGGTGCTCACCCGGAAGCAACTGGTGGAACGCATTATCGAAGCCGGTCGGGAGCCGGCGGAACGCGACAATCTCTACAACGAACTCCGCACGGAACGGGACGTCGTCGAAGATGGAAGCCCCGTGGCCATTCCCGGCGAATTGCCCGTGCTTCCGTGAAACATATCGAGGGCCGTCAGAGCAGCAACTGCAACGAATCCACTGAGTTCTATCAACTTACAGTCCTGAGCTTAGCGATGATCCATTTGGACGTGTAGCTTATATCTGCGATTTTGATCCTTCACTCAACCGCGTTTTGATTCAGGAGCGTTCTGTAGCATGACGGACGAATATCTAGGACCCCTCGTCTCCGGCGATGAGATTACAACCGAGCTGAGGCGCCGCAAAAATAAGGATAAGTTCAAGACCGTCTCGGGTTCGACTAGAAAAATCATTGCAGATAAGGTGAAGGCAGAAGAAGCTGACGGGTGGCGGATGGTCAGAAGAAACGCCAAGTCAACGCGGATGGCCCAAGAGAAGCCCGCTGACGAACAACTTGAAGACGAAGTGTGGAGCGTTCTGGCCCAGATGGGCTTCAAGGAGATGAGCAAAGGCCGCCAGTTCACCATTGCCGTTGGCAAGGGCCTGCCATCCCGGCAGATCGACGTGTTCGCCAAAGATGATGAAACCGTCATAATCGTGGAGTGCACTCGACGCGAGACGCCGGGTAGAAAGAGCATGGCGCAGCTGATCGAGAAGATCAGGGCAATGCGCAAAGACCTGCACAGATCGATCCACAAGGTCTACGGCCAGTACAGTAAGCTTAAAGTCAAATACGTCATCGCAACAAGGCTCATCTCGTGGAATGAAGTGGACCTTGAAAAGTGCAAACAAGCGCAGATTGCGGTGATCACCGACAGCGAACTCAACTACTATGCGTTGCTCTCCCAGCACCTCAAGCACGCGGCGCGCTACCAGTTTTTGGGGCACATGTTTGCAGGCCAGAAGATTGACGGCCTAACAAGGGAAGTCGTAGCAACCCGCGGCAAAATGGGCGGTGAGACCTTCTACACTTTCCTCATCCGCCCGGATGAACTCTTGAAGATCGCCTATGTCGGCCATAAAGCAAGCCGCGACATTGAAAACTTGGAAACATACCAGCGCATGCTCCAGCCGCGCCGCCTGAAAAAGATCGGTGAATACATCAATGATGGTAACAAGTTTCCGACGAATATCGTTGCCAACCTGAAGACTGGAAGGAAGACCAAATTGCGGTTCGATGTGAAGGAAAAATACGGCGATGAGGCCTTGGGCGTACTGCATCTGCCGCCGCTTTATGCCTCGGCTTGGATCATCGATGGCCAACATAGGCTCTACGGCTATGCCTATGCACGTGAACAACCGGCCTTCAAGCAGGATTCGACGGTCTTGCCTGTACTTGCTTACGAAAACCTCCCTTCCGACAAGGAGATGAACCTGTTCATCGATATTAACAGCAAGTCAAGGTGAGCACAGGCCTGCTAGTTGAGCTTTACTCAGACCTTCACTGGTGCTCATCCGACCCTGAAGAAGCGTTCCAGGCCCTACTCTCGCGTATCGCCTCACGTCTCAACAGCGAGGGTTCCTCGCCGCTTCACGACCGCATGGTCGTCACCGGAACGAGAAAGACCCAGTTTCGCTGCCTGACGCAAACCTCGATTCGAGACGGCCTCCGCGTTTCAAAACTATTGGGAATGTTCACAAAGGGTGCAGTTGTGCCGGGGCCGCTGTCGACGATCAGGACGGACCAATATGAGGCGAACCTCAAAAAAGCCCTATCAGTGCTTTCGGACTGTCTCGCGACATTCTCGACCGAGCTTACGAATCACTGGGAGATTGGTGATGGTCGAGGTGGATACCTGTGTACGAATAACGGCATCCGAGCTCTATTTCATGTTATCGAGGACATTGCTGACCATGTTCGGAAAAAGGACGGCACGGACCTTTATCTGTTCAGTGCCGAAGATACATTCAATGCACTAAACCCATATCTTCAAGTGCTGGTCGACTTTTTCAAGAGTGCCTCTGACCAAGATGTCCAGGCTTTCCGACGCATCGGATCGTCGCTGACAGCCGTTCGGCAGCAAGCCTTTGGAATGGAAGCCCAAATCCGGAAAGTGTTTACCGATTTCAATCCAGAAGGTCTACAGAAGTACATTGACTCCCGTGATGAGGCGGGCACCGAGGACGCACGCACTAAGGTTCTCCGGATTCAGAAGGGAATATTCGACTACGTCATTGGCGTATTGAAAGAGGAATATGGGATACAAGACAAGGCTTGGTGGGTTCAGGGAGTACCTGCCAAAATTCGTGTGGACTGTAGCAGTCGGTGGGAGGAAAAAAACCGTGTGGGCGACGAAGAAAGTCAACTCTACCTGCTGAACTACGTTGATATATGTATTCAGAACTGGGACCTGGTCAAAAACGTGATCTCGCTAGACGCCAATGACAAAGAAGCGAAACGAGTAAACACGAAATGGATTACGGACCTCAACAAAATACGCAATATAGTCGCACATCCCGAGCAAGGCGCATTGAACACCGAGCAAGTCGCGAAAGTTAAAGAAATCTATGATAGAGTTGAGGAGTTTTTTCCTAAGGATGTCTTCGGAACTCCGGTGGTTTCGTAGCCGACCCCTGCGCGGTTGGTTAGGGAGCTTCAGGGAACCGCAGAAACTGGTTCGACAATCCATTTCTTAAGATTGAACGTACGAGATTTCAGTCGAGGCAAATCATGGCAAACAAGAACATCCTTCTTGTCGAACCTGGTTACAGGAACAAATACCCACCACTAGGGCTGATGAAAATTGCCCAGTATCATGGTCCCATCGGCAAGAAGGACAATGTTCGCTTTGTGAAGGGTGAAGACGCTTCAGCTTACGATACAGCCTGGGACCGCGTATATATTACCACGCTGTTCTCCTTTGAGTGGGAGCGCACGGCACGCAGCATCGACTATGCGCTCAATTTGGTTGGCGGCCAAGCGCACCGCGTCTTCGTCGGCGGGATTGCCGCATCGCTAATGCATGAGAAGTACCTTGAAGAGCCGAAGTGGCGCGGCGTCCGTTTCATCAAGGGGTTGTTGGGTGACGCACCTGCCATCTCGCTATGTCTCGACCCGTTCGAAGAAGAACTTTATGCGGATGATGTAAGCGGCAAGCCCATCGAAGACTTGGTACCCGATTACAGCATTCTGGATCATATTGAGTATAAGTACCCTGTAACAGATGCCTACTTCACTTACGCCTCCCGCGGCTGCGTTCGCAAGTGTGCGTTCTGCGGTGTCCCGAAACTTGAAGGTGATCAGAGGGACACAAATTCACTGAGCGAGATTATTGAGGGCGTCAATCGTCTCTACGGTGAGAAGCGTGATCTGATCCTGATGGATAACAATGTCGTCGCATCCACTAACTTCAAGGACATCATCGCGGAAATCATTGATCTTGGCTTTGAGCGAGGGGCGACGCTCAGGCGCGGACGCTACGACCACCAGCGCCGGGTGGACTTCAACCAAGGTGTCGATGCCCGGATACTCTGCAAACATCCTATGTTTTTGCAGCAGCTTTCGCGTATTGCGCTGAAGCCGTTGCGAATTGCCTTCGACCATCTCGGAGTCAAGAAACCCTACGAGCAAGCCATCCGGTTTGCTGCCGAGGCCGGGATTTCAGAGCTGTCGAACTATATGCTCTATAACTTTTATGACAGTCCGAACGATCTCTTTGAACGTATGCGTCTGAACGTGACACTGAATGAGGAACTCGGTATTCGCATCTTCTCTTTCCCGATGCGCTATCAGCCGGTCACGCGTAAGGACAGAGGCCATGTCGGTGAAAACTGGAATTCCTACTATCTTCGCTCAATGCAGGTCATCCTGCAAGCGACACACGGAATTGTTAGCGGTGCGCCTGATTTTTTCAGAAAAGCCTTTGGAGACACTTTCGATCAATTCGACAATATTCTGTTCCGGCCGCACCACTATATCTTCAACCGCAACTGGTACGAGCAGTTTGATGGGCGGGCGGAGTTCGACTCTTTCCAGGCCGTGATGGAGACTCTATCGGCAGATGAGCGTACGGAGCTCCTTGACTATCTTTGCGGTCGCGAAAAAAACGACTATGAGCGTGACCTGAGTTTACTTACCGCAGGCAGGTTGCGCGAGGCCGCACGATACTTCGTGCCGATGTCCAAAGCAGATGAGGTGCTAATATGGGAGGCGCAAAAACGCCGACGGGTAGAGAACATCAATGCCTTTCTGGTGCCTGAAGATGAGCGCGTGGAAGATGCTGCGCTGACGGACCAGGATGTGCAGCCGGGCACACGGGCAAAACAGCAGGATCGAACTACCACCCAAGTCTATGCCTAAGAAAGGTGGGAGATTGAAGAGATGCTCGAGGTCATAAGGTCCAATGCTGAGGTCGTTGAGGAGCCTGAGATTTTCGTAGGCAAGGACGTGCTGGAGATCTTGAGTAGCTCTATGTATGTCAATCCGCTTTCGATATTCCGGGAGTATGTACAGAACGCCACAGACGCAATAGATGATGCTGTGGCTTTGGGCCTATTGCCTTCCACCGATGACGGGCTGATCGAGATCAACCTCGATCATATCGACCGTCGGGTCGTGATCCGCGACAACGGAAAGGGTCTTTCAAACAAGGATTTCCCAATACGTATGCTTTCCATTGGGGCGAGCGAGAAGCGCGGCACGGATGCGCGGGGCTTACGCGGTGTCGGACGCCTTTCCGGACTGGGCTTTGTGCAGCAACTCCTGTTTCGCTCCAGGACCGAGGGGGATACAAAGGTCATGGAAGCAATGTGGGATGGACGCGTTGTCAAGTCGATGCTGGCGTCAACCGACAGAGTGACGGACCTACAAACGATTGTGAGAGAAGCCGTCACACTAAAGCTGCTCGATCCCGATGAATATCCTCCTCATTTCTTCGAGGTTGAGCTCGTCAAGCCGCGGCGAATTGCCAATGATCGGCTCTTGAATGAACTGGAGATCGAATCCTTCATCAGTCAGGTTTGTCCGTGTCCGTTCTCGCCTGAGTTTTCATTCGGGGCCGAAATAGCGGCGCTCCTCGCTCCTCACGGCCGTGCGGGCAAGTCCTATAACATTCACATTAATGGTGCGGAAGAGCTGGTCTACCGCCCCTATCGCGATGAGGTCGTGTATTCGGACACGAAGAAGTCGGCGCTGCTCAATCTCAAGTCATTCAAGATCGAGAGTATCGACGGTGATATCGCTGCCGTTGGATGGCTGGTCAACCATGACTATCAAGGCGCGATCCCGATCTCTCAAGGTGTTCGCGGTCTCCGTGCTCGTGTCGGTAACATCCAGGTCGGCCATGATCGTCTATTTCTCGAGATATTTCCCGAGGATCGTTTCTGTTCTTGGGCGATTGGAGAGATTCACGTCCTAGATTCGCGGATCGTGCCGAACGGACGACGGGATGAGTTCGAAAGCAATTCACACTTAGACAATATCATTGCGCATCTGCGCCCAGTGGGGGCTCAGATCGCCCGTGAATGCCGTGTTTCCTCACAAAAACGAAACCGTCTCAAGACATTCGAGTTAAGTGCTGACAAGATTTACGAGAAGCTGGACGTGATCAAGCAAGGCGCCGTCTCGGAGCAATACGCCAAGTCTATCAAAGCCGAGATCGCCGCTCTATTGTCCGAAATGAGAAGAGCGACGGATTTTGATCTATTTGAGGATGACGACCGCGGTACGCTCAGGGGGCGTCTTGCCACGATTGAGAAGGCAGTCGATTCTCACACGACCAAAGTGAATGGTGACATCCTCGAAAACATTCCTTCACCAAAAAGGGCGACATTCAAGGAAGTCTTCGACCTTATTTATTCGTGCTCTTTAAACAAAGTGGCTGCCAAGAGCCTCGTAGATCGCATGCTCGATCGACTCTCCCGGGTTTAAAACTGCTTCTCAATGCGGTGATCGTCGGTGCATCAAGCAAATTGGTCATTGGGAGCCATCGTATATGCAACGGTCGAAGGGATGACACGCGTCATTAGCACCGATACTTTCTGTGCTATTTGTCGCCAATTTGAAGGTTATCTTCTCTCGAATCAAAGTAGTGCTCATTCTGCCCCGGAGAACGGATCGATGATCGACGATATCGCCGAAAAGGTCGACGCGGAAGAACGTATCACGGTAGGAGACGCCCGGAGGCTGATGGCGCATCCCAACGTTACGGAACTGGGCATGCTTGCGGACGCCGTGCGCAGGCGCAAATGGCCGGAAGACGTGGTCACCTACAATATCGGCCGCAACATCAACTACACCAACGTCTGCTGGGTGCGATGCGATTTCTGCGCGTTCTACCGCCCGCCCGGATCCGACGAGGGATACGTCCTGCCACGGGAACAGATCTTCCGGAAGATCGACGAACTGGTGGCCGCGGGGGGGCAGACTCCCAAATCCAACGAAATACTCATGCAGGGCGGCCTGAATCCCAAGCTGCGCATCGACTACTACGAAGAACTCTTCTCCAGCATTCGGGAACGCTATCCGTCGGTCCACCAGCACTGCCTGTCGGCCACCGAAATCATCTATGTCGCGCACATTTCGCGGCTGACGATCCCGGACTGCATTCGACGGCTCCGGGACGCCGGCCTGGACTCCATTCCCGGGGCCGGGGCCGAGATCCTGTCGGACGACGTCCGGGATATCATCGGCTTTCGGAAGGACCGCGTGCACGAATGGCTGGCGGTGCATCGCGCCGCGCATGAACTGGGCATGCGCACCACCGCCACCATGATGTACGGCCACGTCGAATCCGTCGACCAGCGGCTCGAACACCTGAAACACATCCGGGACCTCCAGGACGACACCGGCGGCCTGACGGCGTTCATCGCGTGGAATTTCCAGCCGGACGATACCGATCTGGCCGCCGACAATGCCCGCTGGAACGGCAGGATAGCCACAGGTTACGATTACCTGCGCACCATTGCGGTCTCCCGCCTGTTTCTGGACAACATTCCAAGTTTTCAGGCCTCGTGGGTGACCCAGGGTCCCAAGATCGCCCAGGTCGGCCTCAAATACGGTGTCAATGACTTCGGCAGCACCATGATGGAGGAAAACGTGGTCTCCGCCGCAGGTACCAGCCATACAGACGAAATGAGCCTTCCCACGATGTTACGCCTCATCCGGGGCGCCGGCTACCGGCCGGCGCGACGCAACACCCGGTACGAAATGGTGAACTGAAAGCCGTGCGAATGGCAAACCGCCTCGCTGTGGTCTCGTTCCTGAACACCCGTCCTCTGGTGCATGCCCTGGAGACCGGCCGAATCGAACACCGCTTCGATCTTGCCTACGACGTGCCGTCCCGCTGCGCCGAACGGCTTCACAGCGGCGAAACCGACGCTGCCCTAATCCCCTCCATCGAAATCGCCCGCGGGGACGTTCCATACAGCATCGTGCCCGAAGTCAGTATCTCCTCCCGGGGCCCGGTCCGAAGCGTACTGCTCCTGCACCGCAGAGACCCGGCCGATATCCGGACGCTCGCCCTGGACGTCAACTCCCGGACCTCCGCCGTCCTCAGCCGAATTCTATTGCAGAAGAGATACCGGTGCAGGCCCAATGTCCTCCACATGCCTCCCGACGCCGGACGCATGCTGAATCGCGCAGATGCCGCCGTCATCATCGGAGACGCGGCGCTCGCCGTGGATACGACGTCCTGTTGCGTGATCGACCTGGGTGAAGCCTGGACCGAGCTTACGGGGCTTCCGTTCGTCTACGCCTGCTGGGCGGGTCGGTCCGACGCGCTGGATCCCGAGCAGACCCGGCAGCTGATCCGGGCAAAGGCGCTGGGTGTCCGTGAGATCCCCGCAATTGCGGCGAATTGCGCGACGTCCCATTCGGGTTCGGCCGAATTCTATGCCGACTTCATGGGCAACAAGATCCGCTACGACTTTGGCGAGGCCGAACTGGAGGGTCTGAACCGTTTTTTCAGATACGCACACGAAACGGGCAGCATCGGAAACATCCCGAAAATACGTTTCTACGCGCAATCCTGACATATCCGACCGAAAGTCGGAGGGAGGGACTTACCCATGCCCAGGACCGGTCGCGCCTCGGTTATCGTCGGTGAACGCTTTGAAATACGTGAGTACCCCGTCCCCGAACCGGCGCCCGGTACGGTCCTGTTGAGACAGGAGCTGGCCGGTATCTGCGGCACCGACCTGCACAACTGGGAACACCAGAGGCTGGAAGACGAGGTCATTCTGGGACATGAAAACGTGGGAATCGTCGACGCACTCGGCGACGGCGTGACCCATGACCACCTGGGACGCCCCGTCAAAACCGGTGACCGGATCGCCCTGGTGCCCGGAACGTCTCAGGGCGCATACGGATTCATCCCCGCCGGAGAACAGCCCTATCTTCGGGGTGGCTTTGGGGAATACATCTACCTCTGGAATCCGGAGACCGTTTTCTTCAAGACCGATCTGCCGGCCGAGGTCGCCGTCCTTCTGGAGCCCTTCACAATCGGCGTACACGGCGTGATGCGGGCGGGTATTCAATTTGGAGACTCCGTCGTCGTTCAGGGTTCGGGCGCCATCGGCCTCGTCACCCTCATCTGCGCGAAAGTCAGCGGCGCGGGCCGGTTGATCATGGTCGGGGGACCGCCCGGACGACTGGACCTCGCCCGCGAAATCGGCGCGGACGTCACCGTCGACATCGCCGAAGTCCCGGACCCGGAAGAACGAAAACGAGTGGTTAGAGACAGCACGCCTCGAGGGGCCGGCGCCGACGTTGTGTTCGAGTGCGCCGGCTTTCTGCAGGCCCTGCCCGAGGGTCTGGACTACCTTCGCCAGGACGGCACCTACGTTGAAATGGGCCATTTCGTCGACGTCGGTTCTTTCGAATGCAACCCGAACCGGATGTTCATGCGAAAGAACCTGCGCTTCGAAGCCGTCTGGGCGAGTTCCCCCGATCACTTCGTGCGCGGCCTTCCCATCCTTGAAAAAAACGAATTCCCCTTTGCCGATATGGTCAGCCACACCATCCCGCTGGATCGCGTGCCCGAAGGCTTCAACTCCCTGGCGGGCAGCTACCGTCTGGACGGCAGGGACGCCATAAAAATAGCGGTATCCGGAAGTTTGTAGGGACGTCTCCGGCTGGATACAGCGCCTCATCCCGTTCCCGCACATCCGACGGCGGACACCATGACGCTGCGCGCGCTCTTCCTTGGCCTGGCCATGGCCGTCTGGGTCAACCTCTGGCCCGCCTACTCCAGCCTCATCGCGCATTCCTCGCGCGCCGACTACGCGCATTTGTCGGTAGGCCTGCTGATTCCCTTCATCTGCCTGCTCGGTCTCAATCTCCCCCTGTATCGACGCGGCCGCGGGCTTTCGGCCTCGGAATTGCTGGCCATCTGCTGTATCGGAATGGTTGCCGCGACAATGCAGGGAGAGTGGCTTTCGGGATATCTGCTCGGCGTGGTCACGGCGCCTACCTACTTCGCCACGCCGGAGAACCAATGGGCAGACCACCTGCTTGCCAGAATCCCGTCGTGGACCATCGTCGCGGAACCGGCGGCCACCACCGGCTTCTACGAGAGTCTGTTCAAGGGCCAGGAATTCCCCTGGAGCGCCTGGGCGGCGCCGGTTTTCTGGTGGACCGGATTCCTCGGATCGGTGCTCACCGTCAGCTTCTGCCTGGTCGTGATCCTGCGGAAACAGTGGATGGACAACGAACGCCTCACGTTTCCGATCGCCACCGCCGTGCTGGAACTTACGGGGGTTTCCGGTTCCGAGCGCAGCCTGTCCACCCTGGTCCGGTCGCGCCTGTTCCGGTTCGGTTTCTGGCTGATCGTCGCCATCTTCTGCTGGAACATCGCGACCTGGTTCGTCAGAGCCATTCCCGTCCTGGACGTGCCCATGACCGTCCTCAGCCGAAAGATCATCCGGATCGGTCAGGGTTTTCCCTACTTTGCATTCTCCATTCATCCCATGACGATCGCGTTCGCGTATTTCACCGAATCCAGCGTCCTGCTCAGCATCTGGCTCTTCCACCTGCTGGCCATCCTGCAGGTTGGCGTCTTCAATCGCCTGGGTTTCAGCATCGGCAGTTCGGATATGTGGTGTTCCTTCGACCCCGCCATCGGCTGGCAGAGCTTCGGCGGCCTCGCCGTCTTCGCCGGATGGGGGGTCTGGGTCGCACGGAGCCACCTGGCCGCCGTATTCAGGAAAGCGTTCTCGAGTGCAGCGGATGCGAACCGCGCTGAAAGGGTCGGCCATATCGACGACTCAAACGAACTCATCTCCTACCGCGCGGCGGTATACCTTCTGCTGGCAGGCTGCGCCTACCTGCTCGTGTGGCTCTTCCGTGCGGGGATGGCCGCCGGCCCCCTGCTCGCCTTCTGGTTCGCCACCCTCGTACTCTACCTGGGCCTGGCTCGCATCATCGTGGAAAGCGGCCTCGTGTACCTGAGGGGGCCCATTACGGCTCAGGCGTTCACGTGGCACCTGTTCGGCATTACAGGAATGGGCGCGCACAGCGCGGTTGCTCTGGGCCTGACCTACACCTTTTTCTGCGACGCGAAGACCTGGGCGATCACCGCCCTTGCCCACATCCCGAGGCTCGGCATGGCCATGCGGCCGGAACGGCGGCGCCTGCTGGCGCCCGGGGTCCTCCTTGGCGCCCTGGGCGGCGCCCTTTCCGTCATCGCTTTCATCCTTTACCACGGCTATTACGGTGTGGGCAGCTACAACTTCGGCGTGGTCAGCTTCAACGGTTCCGGCGACGGCGCCGTGGGCATCTGGCGATATACGGCCGCCCGCATCCAGGAAGGGACCGCCGGCACGAGCTGGGACCGCGTCGGGTTCTTCGCCATCGGCGCAGCGTTCACCGGCCTCCTCGTCTTCCTGAGATACCGCTTTCCGGGATTCCCGGTCCACCCCATCGGATTCACCATTTCCGCCTCCAACGTGCTCAGAAGCAGCGTCACCTCCATATTCATCACATGGCTCACCAAGGCCCTGATCATGAAATTCGGCGGCCTCAACAGCTATAGACGCATGGCGCCCCTGTTTCTGGGGATGTTCATGGGATACCTTGCCGGCGTCGGGCTGGGGGTCATCGCGGATGTCATCTGGTTCAACGGAGACGGGCACAAACTGAACGACTGGTAGGCGCCGCCACAATTCCGGTGCGCCGCCAGCAAATCGTATTTATCTTCTGGCCTCAGAAGCGGTGAAGCAATGCAACCGGTATTGTGAATCCCGGAAGGCTTAACCCATGACTTTCGACGTCCTCATCCGCAACGGCCTCGTGGTTGACGGGACCGGCCTCCGGGAACCATTCTCCGCCGACGTCGCCGTGCAGGACGACCGTATCGCCGCCGTGGACGACCTGGCGGACGCCCGCGCGGAACGGGAGATCGATGCCCGGGGCCACGCGGTCTGCCCCGGCTTCATCGACGTCCACGTGCATTGCGAACCCGCCCTGCTGGCCGGAAGCCACCGATTTGCGGGCGTCGTACAGGGCATTACCACCCAGCTTCTCGCGCCGGACGGATTCGGATGGGCCCCGCTGCCTCCGGACCTGCGCGGCCAGATGTGGGAATACACCCGCTTCATCGCCGGCACGGCGGATATCGACCTGACCTGGGAAACCATCGAAGACTACCTGAACCTCTTTCCAGGCAACAGCCCGTGCAACGTCTACCCGCAGGTGCCCCACTGCGCGGTGCGCCTCAACGTTTGCGGCTGGGCGCCCGGACCGGCTTCCGATTCGCAGATCGACGCGATGGCGGACCTGGTGCGGCAGTGGATGGAAGCCGGCGCGGGCTGCCTGTGTCTGGGGCTGGACTACCAGCCGAGCGCGAATTCGGACCTGCGCGAACTGGTCGCTCTCAGCAAAGTGGCGGCGTCCTACGGGGGCATCTACGCGGCCCACATCCGAAACCATCTTCTCGGCAGGGCGGAGGCATGGAAGGAAACCTTCGAGATCTTCCGGCAGTCCGGCATCCCGGTCCACCACTCCCACGAACGGGCCGACCGGGAGGGCGCCGAGCTTCTCGATCTCGCCGACCGCGAGGGCATCGACCTCAGCATCGAGTCCTACCTCTATCCCGCCGGGATGTCTCACATGACGATCATGCTCCCAGTCGAGGACCAGATCGGCGCCCCGGCGGATGTTCTGGATCACCTGGCGGACCCCGCGGTGAAGAAACGGATCCTGCCCGATCTCCGTGGCTGGCTGGGCGCGTGCAACCAGGTGGTCGGCCACACCCGCTCAGGGCGCTACATCGGCGCCACCCTGTCGGACCTGGCCGCCGGCGCCGGCGTCGCTCCGGAGGACTTCGCATACGATCTCATCCTGGAGGAGGACGGCCAGTCCACCTACATCTTCCCCTGGCAGGATGCGCCCGAGACCATCGAAAACACGATCAGGAACACCGTCAACCATCCGCGAATGATGATCGCGAGCGACGGCGTCTACAACGTGCGCCACCCCCACCCCCGGGGTTTCGGGTGCTTTGCGCAAGTGCCGGGCGTATTCGTCCGCGAGAAGGGCGTGATTTCTCTCGCGGAAGCCATCCACAAGATGAGCGGATTCCCCGCCCGTCGATTCGGCCTCGCCGACCGCGGAGAGATCGCCGCCGGGAAGGCAGCCGACATCGTGATCTTCGATCCCCGGACCGTTAACGCGACCGCCACGTTCGAGAACCCCACCGGGGGTCCCGTGGGAATCCCGTGGGTGCTGGTCAATGGAGAGCCGGCGGTGGAAGGCGGCGTCCCCACCGGCGCGTTCCCGGGCCGGGTGCTGCGCCGCAACACCTCGCCGGGGGGCTGACCGACGCCCGTACGCCGAAGGCGCGTTTCGCGCACGTCCGGAAGGATTCCATTCGAAAGGACGTCCCGTTATGCTGATTCTCGCCGTGGCACTCGTCCTGATCATTCTCGTACTCCTGCCGGAACCCGCGGAGGCAGAACCCGTCTTTCCGCCGGACCTGGACGAATCCGACGTGGCGCGCCTGCGTCGGAACCTCGAACCGGTTCTCACACTCTCTGAAAGCGAAATACTGCGCATCATTCCAGACCGGGCGGGCATCTTCTTCGTGGACTGCCCCAACTGCGACGGAGGCGCTCAGGAGGGTCAGATTGACTGGACCATCGAGGACCCGGACCGTGTCTTCTGCAAATACTGCGGCCTCAAATTCCCCAATGCAAAATTCCCGGATACGGAAACCCTGAGCGTGGTCAACCCCGCGGGTGAGACCCAGGAATATCCGTACTGGGAGGACGAAACCGGGTACAGGCATTTCTTTCAGGCCAAGGGGTGGTACCGGGCGCGGGCCTACTTCGCCGGCGCCGCCCACGACCTGGCGGCGGTCTACTTTGCAACGGGAGACACGTCCTTCGCCCGCCGCGCGGCTCTCATTCTGAACCGGTTCGCCGAGGTCTATCCCGGGTACTGCGTCCACCACGACCTGCCCTTCCGGCAGAAGATCATCTTTCCCGGAAGCCAGGGGTTTCCGTATCCGGTCCAGGACTACCGCGCCTCCAAGTGGGACTGGTGGGCATACATGGACATTCCCGAGAATCTCATCTACACGTACGACCTCATCCGGAACAGCGGAGAACTCGACAGTACGATGGTCCGGCGCATCGAAGACGGGTTCTTCCACGCCAGCGTGGCCTTCATCCGGGGCTACCCGCCCGCGCTGGGCAATATGGACCCCACGCTGCTGCGCGGCATGGTCGCGGCCGGAAGGGTCCTGGAGGAACCAGACTATATTCACGACGCGGTCGACCGGATCGAAAAACTCATCACCGCCAACTTCTTCGTGGACGGCGTGTGGCGCGAAGGCGCGGTCTCGTATCACAACCAGACCATCGGCGGACTGCGTCAGGTGATGGAAAGACTGAACGGTTACAGCGATCCCGACGGATACGTCCACCCCGCGGACGGCGAACGCTACGACAATCTGGACCTGAACGCCCGTTTTCCCATCTTGACAAAAGCCGCGGGCATCCCCGAGCTTCTCAGCTATCCGAACGGCCGTGTGGTGCCCACCCACGACACGTGGGCAAAAGGACGGCAAGACCCCCCTGAAACATCCGGCCCCCTGCTCCTGCCCGGCATGGGTCATGCCCGCCTCGATATGGGAAAGGGCGACGACCAGACCCAGACGTACCTCCACTTCTCGGGCGGATACGGCCACCAGCACGCGGATCTGCTGAGCCTCACTCTCTACGCGCGCGGTCAGGAGCGCCTGAGCGATATCGGCTATACCCACACGCGCCACCGGTGCTGGACCATTTCCACGCTGTCGCACAACACGGTTGCGGTGGATGGCAAAGACCAGACATACGGTTCCGAAGAGGCGCCGTCGGACGGCAACCTCCTTCTGTTCGCGCCGCACAGCGACACGTTTCAGGCCATCGAAGCCTCGGGCCACCGCGCCTATCCGGGTGTGACTTCGAACTACCGCCGGCTGCTGATCCAGGTCGGCCTCTCGTCCGATCAGACCTACGTGGTCGATCTGTTCAGGGTCGCCGGCGGTCATCGCCACGAATACATCCTCGCCGGCGACGCCGACCACGACGGCGCGGTCGAAATCGACCTGCCCGCAGCCCCCCACGGGAACACGCTTCTTCCGGCGGGCGTGACGGCCACCCTGCCCACGGGCGAGAGCGTCAGGGGCGATGCCGGGGGCCACAACCTGGGATACGCGTTTATCCGCGACGTGCGCCGCGCCGACGTGACTCGTCCGTGGGCCGCGACGTTTTCCAGCATGGCCGAGCCCGCCGGATCGGTCCGGGTCCACAGCCTGACCCGCCCCGATGGAGAACTCTTCACCGCACAAGCGCCCTCCATCCGAAATGCCGATGAGGATGACGTCCGGCTGGATGAGATTACCATGCCGATGCTGGTCCATCGCCGCGAAGGCAAGGACCTTTCCACCCTCTTCAGCACCATCCTGGAACCCTTCGGCGACCGTCCGGCCATTACCGGCGCGGAACGCCTCGACGTGGACGGCGCCGCGGAAACGGATATCGCGCTCAGGATCGTCTCCGGCGAGGTTACCGACTACATCCTGTCCTCAACGGACGAAAACCGGTTGCTCACAACCGGAAACCTCAGCTTCAGCGGACGCGTCGGCTTCATCCGGGAGCGAAACGGCGAGGTGGAAGAGATGGTCCTGATCGGGGGCACGCTGCTCGAAAAGGGCAAGCGCAAGCTCGGCGGCAGGGGCACGCGCAACGGCGCTGTCCTGAGGACCACGCGAAAGGCCGCGGGAGACGACGTGGACGGGCTCCTCATCGATACCGGTCTTCCGACCGGCGTGGACCTCGCCGGCCTCACCGCCGTTGTCACCGACGGCGACGGATTCACGTACGGCCACAAGATCAAGAAACTGCACCACCCTGACGACGGCGGCACGCTGCTGGAACTGGACGATGACCCGGGGTATGAAATCACGGCGGACGGGGGTAGGCACCTGTTCTTCCCCGGGCGGTCGTGGACGGGATCCGCGCGGGTCGAAATCCCCACCGTGGCCAGCCTGCGCGTCAACACGTCCGGCGTAAACGCCACGAGAACCGGGGACTGGATCAACCTGGTCCGCCACGCGCCGTTCACGCCGCGCGACACGTCCGAGGACGTGGTGTTTCAGGACAAACTCTGGATCAGCAATGCCTATTACCACGACAACATCCTTACGCGGGACCTCTGGAACTCATCCGACGGCATCAGCTGGCATCTGGTCAGCGAAGCCACGCCGTACGACGGCTACAGCGAATTGGTGGCCTACAAGGACCGCGTGTGGGCGGTGAAGGGAAGCGTCTGGAACTCCACCGACGGCGTTGAGTGGACCCGCGTGCTGGAAGAAACCCCCTTTGGTCCGCGAGGTCACGGCGAACTGGTGGTTTTCCGGGACCGGATGTGGCAACTCGGCAGCGGCGGCGACGTCTGGCACTCAGGCGACGGCATCGCGTGGACACGCGCGACGTCCAACGCGCCGTACGGCGACAGGTCCGCGGCCGCCGTAGCTGCGTACGGCGACCGGCTGTGGGTCCTGGGCGGCCGCTTCGAGCAGCCTAACGACCCGCCCGAAAAGGGCTACCCCCACTATACGACGGTCAACGACGTCTGGTGCTCGGAGGACGGCGTCCACTGGACCCGCATACTCGAACACGCTCCATGGTCGCCCCGGATGTGGTTCGTTCCGAAAGTCTATGCGGGCAGACTCTGGATCATCGGCGGGTACGACAATGCCAACTACGTAAACCTCGGGGACGTCTGGTACACCGAAGACGGCCGGGACTGGCGCGAGTTCAAGCCCGAAACCCGCTTTTCGCCGCGTCACGAATCCACGTGCTACGTGTTCCGGGGCAGCCTCTGGGTTGTCGCCGGCAATACCTGGCCCGTGGTGAACGACGTCTGGCGGTTGACCCTGCCCTGAGCCGCGATGCCGCCGGTCCGGCGAACGGACCGTCTTCGGTCAGGCACAAGAGAGAGGATACGACGCACCCGCTATGTCCCGTGTCAAACTCGGGCTGCCCGAGACCTTCATATACGCTACCGATATCCGCCTTCGCGTTGCCGACATCAACTACGGTGGGCACATGGACAACAACGCCGTCCTCTCGCTCGTCCACGAGGCGCGGGTGCGATTTCTCGAGAGCCACGGCTACAGCGAACTGGACGTGGACGGGGTGGGTGTCATCATGGTTGACGCCGTCATCCAGTACAAGTCCGAAGCCTTCTACGGTCAGACGCTGACTTTCGAAGTCGCGGTTGACGGAATGAGCCGCATCGGATGCGACATCTTCTACCGCATTACCGACAGGGACTCGGGCCGCGAAGTCGCCCGTGCCAAGACCGGGATCGCCTTTCTCGACTACGACACCCGGAAACCGAAGCGGATGCCCGAAGGGTTCAGGAGCCTGTTCGCGGCCGAGGAATCTTGACAACCCCGGGGCGATTCTATATATTTTATGTCCGGTCTGCGGGTTCCGGCCCCAGGCCCCGGGCTCACGTGCCGAAGTGGTGGAACTGGTAGACGCGCTGCGTTCAGGGCGCAGTGAGCCTTGTGCTCGTGGGGGTTCGAATCCCCCCTTCGGCACCAGAAAAACAACGGGTTACGCCAATCTGGCGTAACCCGTTTCTGTGTTTCGATCCCCGCCTCTCGCCCGGCATCGTTCAGCGTTGATCCCCCGCGATATCGATGTTGACTTCGAACGCGCTCACGGGTACCGATACGCTCCAGTGCTCCAGGACTTCGGGATGGACTTCGCCGATGATGCCGTAGCTCTCGCCGTCTACCCGGATTTCCCCGGCCCGACCCGGAAGGAAAGTGGGATGCTCCGAAGGCGTGAGGTGGTAATCAAATCCGAGGTAGTAGGCAATGGCTTCGAGCCGGCTTTGAATTCCCGAGAGATTGGCCTCGGCGTGCGCCTCCAGCGCCGCGAGGCGGATTTCGGTGCGGGTGCCGTACAGGTCGTCCGGCGCAATAACGGAGACCTCGCCCACCTCGAAGACGTGATGTGGATACAGGGCTTTTCTGCTTGTCCCCTCCACGCGCAGCAGCCCGGGCAGCAGCGCGTTCCGTAATGCGCTGTAGTTCTCGGACATCGGGTTGGAGATTTCTACTACCGGAGCGTCGGCATCGCGCATGCGCCCTGTCAGGTCGGCGCGCGACGAGAGAATGGGCAGGAAGAGTTCCTGGAACCCGCAGCCAACCATCAGGCCGCGGATGCGGTCGGCCAGGTCTTCCTCGGGCGCGGATTTGCCCACGGTGAAGTCGCGCGGCAGTTCGGGTTCGAAGTTGTCGAAGCCCACCGCCACGATAACGTCCTCGATGAGGTCCACGGGGTGCAGGATATCGTCCCGGTAAGGCGCCGGCCGCGCCCGGACGCGGGATTGACAGAGCGAGACGTCACGGTACCCCATGGCGGCGAGGGCGGCTTCGACCTCTCCATTGTCGATTCCGCCGCCGATGACGCGCCGGAGTTCGTCCAGGTCGACTTCCACCGGTTCCGTCATATCCAGAGGACACTGGATCTCTCGCCCGCGCGGCGTATCGTACGGGTAGACGGTGTTCACGGGCAGGATACGCCCGCCGCGGTCCGCCATATTCGCGGCCATAATGGAAACGGACAGTAGCACGGCGTCGAGTTCGGCGCCGGTGGCCTCGCAGAAGAGAAACGTGTCACCGACCTCCACGGCGCCCGGGTTCCGGCTGTTGATCACCGGAGGCATGGAGAGGACTTCGCCCCGGCTGTCGGTGATGAGGGGAAATCTGTCGAAGCCTTCGAGCAGGTGCGCGTAAGTCTGGCCGGTCGGGTGTTCGCTCAGGATATCCCGAAGGGTCAGCTCGTTCGCCATGCCCAGCGGGACAAAGCGGGCGGCATCCGGGTCGGCGGCGGAAAAGTTGACGGGAAATACAACGTCGGAAGCGTCGTAAATGCCAATGGCCACGGCGCTTCGACCGCGACCGTATCCCTCTGCCAGTTTTTCCTGGGCCTCGATGAGCTGCTCGAGGGCCGCGGCGTCCACCGAAATTCCTCTGCATGCAAAGGCGGCGATGTAGGGACGGATGCCCTTCAGCGACGCATCGACGCGCAGTTCAAGCTCCGTTGCGGATTCCTCGAAAAAGGAATAGGATTCGTGGCTGCCGTTTCGATGGCCCCTCAGTAGCCTGGCGACTCCCTCGGACGACCAGAGGTCCGGACGGTTGGTATCCTTCAGCTGGATCCTCAACAGGGAGTCGTCCTCGACCTTGACCTCGGCTTTGACGGCCTCCAGGGCGCGTTCGAGCTCGCGCAGGTCGTACTCCCGGCCCGCGAGTCGCTCGAGGTCGTGTCTGATGACGGTTATGGTGGGCATGCATGCTCCTTTATCCGAACGCGCTTGTGTCGGGCCGCGTGAGCGGTCACCTGCCCGCCGGCCCGTTCTCTCTCTCGTTCCGGATCAGATCCAGGTCGGTGCTGAAGAGGTCGCGGATATCGTCGATCCCCAATGCCACCATCGCCATGCGGTCGATGCCCAGACCCCAGGCGATGACGGGAACGTCGACGCCCAGGGGTCGCGTAAGCTCAGGCCGGAAGAGGCCGGCGCCGCCGAATTCGATCCAGCCCAGCGAGGGGTGCCTGGCCTGAAGCTCGACCGACGGTTCCGTGAACGGGAAATAGTCCGGCACAAAGCGGCATTCCTCCGACTGCGCGATTTCCAGCGCGAAGAGCTTGAGCAGGCCGAGCAGACTCCGGAAGTTGATGCTCTCACCCAGTACGATGCCCTCCACCTGGAAAAAGTCCGCCGCGTGAGTGGCGTCGACGTCGTCGTACCGGAAACAGCGCGCGACGGCGAAGTATTTCCCCGGGATATCCGGTCCGGAGGCAAGCGTGCGGGCCGATAGTGCGGTACCCTGGCTGCGCAGGATGAGACGGCGCGCCCGCTCGGGGCTGAATTCGTACCGCCAGCCGCGGGAGCCCGTGTCGCCGCCACTCGCGTGGGCTTCGGCCACCTTCGAAAAGAAGGGTTCTTCGGCCGCTTTCGAACGGACGGGTTCCTTGACGTAATAGGCGTCATGGATATTGCGGGCTGCGTGGAACTGGGGCATGAACAGGGCATCCATATTCCAGAATTCGGTTTCCACCAGCGGCCCCTTCATTTCTTCGAATCCAAGGGAAAGCAGTTTGCGCCTGACGCCGTCAAGATAGGCGCGGTAGGGGTGCAGACGTCCGATGAGAATGCGCGGGGGCTTAATGCTGATGTCGTAACGGCGGAACGACACGTTCTTCCAGTCTCCGGACTGGATCATCTCCGGCGTCAGGCGCGAGTCCTCTTCACCCGTCAGATCGGTTTCCAGAATGCCGCCCAGCGTCCGGACGCCCGACGGGGCGAGTCTGTACGTGCGCTCAAGGCGTTCGTCCACGCGGACGGCTGCCCTGCCCTTGCCGCGTTTGCTCGATCGCTCCCGCATATATGACTGGATTTCTTCCTCAAAGTCGCCCAGATTCAACACGGCCCCGTCTCCGGCCTCCAGAAAGCGTCCGAAGAGCCCGGGCACCAGTCTCTCCGCGTAGAACGCGGCCCTGTCCGCATTGGCGATGCGAATGGCCGCGCCCTCCTGCCGGATCGTACCTTCCGCCTTCAGCCCGCCGAAGGCGCTGCCCCATTCGCCCTTGTCGAAGCGCGTGTCATCCTGCAGTTCCCTGAGCGTCGGTGCGGGCTCTTTTCCGGCCCGAACCAGAAGCGCGGCTTCCGGCGTAGCGCCGATGCGGGCCTGCGCGGCGCCTGACTCGGTCAGACTGACCGTCGAGACCGTGGCTTCCGAAATCACGACGATGAGCCCCTTGGAACGCAGCCATTCCAGCGCGCGCCGGATCTGGCCGGGACCGATGCCCGCGGCCTGCGGAAGGTCGGCGTCTGTCACTTCGTGGTCCTCACGGGGCTCGAATGCGCGCAGCGTCTTGATCTCGAGCGCGTGCAGGGACGACAGGTCGATCGGTTGACTCACGGTATTGCTCCCTGGATCCGGGGCTGGAGACAGGCGAAAGACGATGCGGCCGCACGTCCGGGCCGCCGAAACAAAAAAACCTTCCATCCCCATAGGGACGAAAGGACGTGGTGTCTTCCGCGGTACCACCCTATTTGCGCCTTGCAGGCGCCGCTTTGCAGGCGGCCACAACCGCCCCTCTTCATTGTCGGCGAGAGTCACCGGCTTCGCCTAGTAGCCATTGCCGTGAACGTCCCTGATGGCAGGTGATGAATCCGGCAATCGCATTCAGCGTTGCAGCTCAAGAGGGAACTTCAGCCGTTCATGCCGCGAGGGCGCTTTCAGTCCGGGGCGCCCCCTCCCTTTCCGGTTGGGGACGGCTTACTTTCCTCCGTCATCGCTTTGGGTGAGAATGTAGGACGTTGTACCATTCATGTCAAGGAGAAAGGGGGAATTCGGCGGAAATCGTCCTGCATCCGAACGTGGGTAGAAATCAGAGGGAAGAGATCGCCCGCCTCGTTGGGGTGTGCGTCTGTACCGGCGCCTCCTTATCGCTGAATGGTCTTTCTTAGTCCTTAAATAAGCGAGTAATGT
>JAAXHE010000089.1:6046-10393 GCA_012271065.1 Candidatus Latescibacterota bacterium | reverse complement strand
TCGCTTAGTGGAACGCAATCCAGCGGTCTTCTGGCGCAGCGTCTGCATCAGCCTGCCGAACTCTTGCGCCTGGATACCTTGCTTGCTCTCGGGATAGTTCAGATTACCGCGAGGCGGTAGGCGTCTCCACGCCCAATTGGCTCAACAGGAAAGCGTACTGCTCGGCAATCTCGAGGTAGCGCTGAAATCGGCCCGACCGGCCGCCGTGCCCGGCTTCCATCTGCACACGGCAGACCACCAGGTTGTCATCGGTCTTTCGCGCACGAAGGCGCGCGACGTACTTGCTCGGCTCCCAATACTGGACCTGCGAGTCCCACAGTCCCGTGCTGACGAACATGGCGGGATAGTCTTTCGCCTCAAGCTGATCGTACGGTGAGTACGAGAGAATGTAGTCGTAGAAGTCCCTGTCCTCCGGGTTGCCCCACTCGTCGTATTCGTTCGTCGTCAGCGGGATGGTCGCATCCAGCATCGTCGTGACGACGTCCACGAAGGGTACGAGCGATACGATCACGCGGTACTTTTCCGGCGCCATGTTGGCCACGGCCCCGACGAGCAAGCCGCCTGCGCTGCCGCCCATGGCCGCCACTCGATCGGGCGCCGCGTAGCCCTGATCGACCAGGAAGTCCGTCACGTCGATAAAGTCGGTAAACGTGTTGACCTTGTTGAGCAGCTTGCCGTCGTCGTACCAGGACCGGCCCATTTCCTGGCCGCCGCGAATGTGGGCCAGCGCGTAGACCATGCCGCGGTCGACCAGGCTCAGGACGTTGCTGCTGAACCGGGGGTCGTTGCTGGAACCGTAGGAACCGTAACCGTACTGCAGGAGCGCCGCCGTGCCGTCCCGTTCGAAGCCTCTGCGGTAGAGCACGCTGACGGGAATTCGGGCGCCATCGCGCGCTGTGGCCCAGAGTCTTTCGGTCACGTAATCATTCTTGTCGAAGCCCCCGAGCACGGGCTGTTCCTTGAGGAGCGTACGTTCGCCGGTCCGGACATTCAGTTCATAGGTGCTGGCCGGTGTCGTCATCGATGTGTAGGTATAGCGAAGCTGATCGGTGCCGGGCTCGGCATTGACCGACAGGGCCATGGTGTAAGCCGTCTCATCGGCGTCGACGTAGTGGCTTTGGCCATCCCGTTCCACGATACGGATGCGCGTGAGCCCGCCTGAACGTTCTCCCACCGCCATGAAGTCATCGAACAGCTCGAACCCTCCGATAAAGACGTCAGCATCGTGCCCGAGAAGGTCGCTCCACTGGGAGCGGTCTCCCCAGACTTCATCGCCCACTTGCATCAACTTGAAATTTTCGGCATTCCAGTTGGTGCGGATCACCCAACGCGAGTCGTGATGGTCCGCCGAGTATTCGAAGTCGCGTTCGCGCGGCGCGAATACCCGAAACTCGCCCGGCGCTGCAGCCTCCGTGCAGAGCAACTCGCTGGATACGGTGCTTTCGAGACCGATGCAGATGTATTTCTCCGAACGCGTGGTGCCCAAACCCATATAGAAACTGTCATCCAGTTCCTCGTAGACGACCGGGTCGCTGCCCACCTCGCCGCCCAGGGTGTGCGTCTTGACCCATCGCGTCAGGAGCGTCTCCTCATCGTTCAAAACGTAATACAGCGTCCTGTTGTCGGCGGCCCATGCAAGACTCGTTGAAACCCCGGGAATCTGAACCGACAGCGTTTCGCCGCCCCCGAGGTCCTTGACTCTCAATGTGAATTGCCGGCGCCCGACCGTGTCTTCGACATAGGCCAACAGGGTCTGGTCCGGGCTGACCTTCCAGTTGCCGACCTGATAGAAGTCGTGTCCTTCGGCGAGTTCGTTGACATCGAGCATGATCTCTTCGGGCGCGTCCATGCTGCCTCCGCGGCGCGCGTATATCGGGTACTCCTGACCTTCCTCGAAGCGCGTGTAGTACCAGTAATCCTTGTACTTGTACGGTACGGAGCTGTCGTCCTGCTTGATTCGGCCGACGATTTCCTCGTACAAGGCGGCCTTCGAATCGGCCAGCGGCGCCATGACCGCATCGGCATAGTCGTTCTCCGCCTCGAGGTACGCGAGCATATCGGGGTCGGCGCGTTCATTGTCGCGCAACCAATAGTATTCGTCCTGGCGCGTCGCCCCGTGGGGTGCCATTACGTCATGCGGACGCTGCTCTGCGACGGGTGGTTGCGCCGGCACCGAGTCGGCATTCAACGGCAACGAGACGGCGGAAGTCAGGTTAATGGCGTCGATTTGTTCGTCTCCTGTTGGCCCGTGACGCTCCCCGCAAGCGGCGAGCAAAAGGAAAATCAAAGCGAATGCAACGCCGCAGTGTGCATTGTTGCTTGCTGATTTGGCGTAGGCAGACTACAGGCGCCGATCGCTCCGGTTGATGTATTGCTCCATCTTGCCGTCTTCGTAGAGCTGGCGAAAAAATGAGTCCGGGTCGCAACTCACCAGAGTGAATTCGGCTTGCGGGTCGCGCCTCCATACCCGGCGTCTCATGGGCGGCTTGCGGTAATTTTGCGGATCGTGAAGCACCAGCACACCCGACAGGGTCATGCCGTCCCCGCTGAGCGTGTACCTTTCCTCGAATTGGGCGTTTTCGGAAATGGGCTCACCCCGGTATCCCCGGACCGTGGGCTGAAGGTGCGTGGTCCTGACCACCAGTGTACTGCCCTCCCAGGTCCCGACCGAATATCCCAGGGGTGTCGGGAACCACGAATCCGGCGGTGTTCTGCCGTCGGTATGGATGCGGCGTGCTTCCCCCACCGAATACAAAAACGTGAAATGCGAATCGCTCTTCATGATTTCGATATTGGAGGTGAATCTCCTGAAGAGGCCGGAGGAGACGCAACGCTGGGACGGCAGATCCAGTTCCGTGTCGAATTCATCGACCCAGGCCTGTGCGGCGGGCGTCAGGTCCATGCTGAAGCGGGCAATCCCGCCACCCCCGGGTGCCGTCACCCAGATGCCGGATAAGTCAACCGGTCGGGGCGTCTGCTCCTGTGAAGGGCTGTTCAAAATCCTCTCTGCCCTCCACGTGCCCGCGGGCTCATCGCAACTCAGGGGAAAGTCCCGACAGAACTCGCTGGACTCCTCCGGCCCGAAACGCCCTTCCATGACGTCGCCGTTCAACGCGCCGGTCAGAGTACGTACATAGCGCTCTCCGGCACCCGTCCGATCGTCAATGCCGAGCACGATCAGGTTTCCCTCGACACTGACGGTGACCGGGCCACCTTCCACGTGACCGACGAAACCATCGCCGTCATGCACAAGTTCGAGATGGCCTGCCATTGGCCCACGGCCCTGATCGATCGAAAGCATCCACTCGCCGGCAATACCTTCCTGACCTGCGGCGGGTAAGGCTTGAAATCCCACTACGATCAAACCGAACGTGCCCAGGGAGGCGAGTTCTTTCATTGTGTCACTCCCGATCTGCATGATTGTCCGCACCGGGATGACTGATCAGCACGCGCCCATCCGCCAATTCGACGGTGCGGATGAACATTTTCGGCGAACCATCGCGTGTGAGGTCTCCCACAATCGCAATGCGATCGCCCACCTGGATGGTTTCAAACATCCATCCCGTTCGCACCAGCGTCACAGGATTGTGTCCATGGGCATTCCAGACAGTTTCTTCGCCTTGATCGTCCGTCACCGACAAGTAATAGCGGACGTGCGGATTCTTGAACCAGACTTCGCTCACGACTCCCTGAATGGTCCCCTGCCTGTGCATGTCGTACTCCGCGGCAATGGAGTGGTGTGCGCGGACGAGACAAGGCTGTAGACACAACAATCCGACTGTCAATTCCAGGTGGTATCGCTTCATTCAATTCTCCAGCTCGGCCTGGTATTCCGCGGCGCGCGATGCAGCGTCATTCCCTCGCGTTTCACTGGCGGAAAGTACGGTCGCCGCCAGCGGGGTCGTGACAGCACACAGTTTACCGACACGCATCTCGTGTCCTCCCCCACTACGAACTTGGTGTGATTTTCGGGTCGGCGACAGTCCGTGCCTGTAATACACTACCATGGCGGGTTCCGACAATCGCCCATGCCTCGGCAGGCGGCCATGGGAACGCCGTCCGGGGTCGGTGTCGCTCGCGATCCCCAGGTCTTCATGAAACCCGGCGATGTGGCGGCTTGCACAGCCGAGAGTATAGGCACCCTCACGAACCCGGTGGTGGGACACCAGGAGCCTGCGCCGTAGGAACCGCAGCAGAAAGTTCGCCCGGTACTTCGATCACGGGGCTCATATCCAAGGGGCGCTCCAATGGAACTCGCTGGCTTGTTCGACGGCCGCGGGGGCAAATGCCCTCATGTTTCAAGCCGGTGAGCGAGGCGGGCCCTACTCGGTTTCGGCCGGAGTCAGC
>JAAXHE010000089.1:0-5883 GCA_012271065.1 Candidatus Latescibacterota bacterium | reverse complement strand
GCCCGCGTCGTCCGCAACCGCGTAAACGAGGACTCCGTGGGGATTGGCAACGTGGAACTCGACCACGCGCACGTTCTCATGCACGACCTCGGCGTCAAGGTCGAAGTAGATGGTGCTGTGATGAGCGATGGCCGGCGCGCCCGCGGCGATGGCGAGGACAACGGGTGAGAGTGTTGGAACACGCGAATTGGCATTCATGATTGCCACTTCCTAATTCTCGCCTTCGACCCCACCCTGAATCGCACCTCCGGGTCCGACATCGCCAAACTGAGGATCACATGCGTACTCCCAGATTTCCCCGTCCGGCGTGAACTTCCATTCATGGGTGATCACGAAAGGCGCCTCGTAATACGTTGGATCGTGAACTTCGGCAATACGCGAAAGGAGGACCCCGTCGCGGGTGAAGCGCTCGATCACATAGGTGTCGTCCGCGCCCGAAAACGGGCGGCCGTGGATATCCATCAAGTTGTCCGGCGACATAAGGGTGGTCAGGACAACGAGGGTCTCGCCCTCCCAGTGGCCGGTGGAGTATCCGCCCAATGTTTTTGGCCAGTAGTCCGGCGCTTGCCTGCCGTCCATGAAGATGCGGCGCACCTGGTGGTAGTACTCGTGCAGGATCACGATCTGATGCTCCTGCTGAATGATTTCGATCGGATAGGGATCCGTGAATCCCCGGGGAATACCCGGCATGATGCATCGGAACGAAGGATCGACCTCCGCTCCGAACCGTTCCCACTCCGCGCGGCCGGCGGGCGTGTACCTGATTTCGTCTTCCCTGGGCGCGCCCCTTACACCAGGGCGCGGGTTTACGACCCATATGCCTTCGAAGTCCGCCTGTGCGTGGACCGAGGCGCTCGGATACATGAGACCCCCGGCGATGACAAGTCCCAGCGAGACAAGCAGGCCAGCGTCGGTGTGGGACTGGGTGCGGCCCCATACAGACGGTAGTCCTGCGTTTCGCATATTGTCACCGGCCTTTGGAAGGCGACCGTGAAATTCCTGTCCCTTGAAGATGGTGGCCAGGGGGTGAATCGAACACCCGACACGCGGATTTTCAGTCCGCTGCTCTACCAACTGAGCTACCTGGCCCCTGAGCAGAGGCGGTATTAGACCGGTCTGCTCGCGACAGAGTCAAGAGGACCCACAGCAAGGGGACTGCCCACAAGGGCAAGCGACAGCGCCGCTCCGTCTCCGGGGTCATCAAGTTGGCCGATCTGCAATTTCATTCCCGACCCGCTTCGAGATACGCATGGCACTCGTATTCCAGCAGGCGCATGTTTTCCTCCTGTCGACGATACAGCGGCATGCGCATATGCCAGGACTCGGTGAACACTTCCGGATCCTCGATGGTCACCTNNGGGGATGGTCGCTGTCCAGGTAGACGTTGCGGACCGTATGGACGTATTCGTAGAGGATCGTGACCTGCGTTGGGGTCTGAACGATCTGGAATGGGTAGGGCATGTAGGTGATACGAGGCACGCCGACCATCTTGCAGTTCGCCTCGGGATCATCGGTAAGGCGATTCTCGTAGTTCTCCGCTCGCTGCTCGGCTGCCCAGGGCTGGTAAGGAATATCGCCGCCAACCACAACCCCCTGCCCGGCAGGCACGCCCAGTTGTCCGGAATGGTCCTCGATATCCCACACGGCCGTGTTCAGCGCCTGCCAGATGCCCTGGAGATCGGGCTGGCCGAAGGCCGTGCGGGGTACGGCGTAGGCTTCGCCGGTCGACTGCTGGGCCACGACCGGCCCCGCCCCCAGAAACAAGAGAAACGCAGACAGTCCGAGGCAACCGCCATGCATCGCACCGGGACCGGCACCGGGACCGCGACCGGCACAAAGATCGGCAAGGGATGCTGCGGTACGGGCGAACAAGGAGCGAGATATTCGCGTCTCCATCGGGACCGGACTCACCGTGCCTCCGCGGCGCTCCGCGCCTCTTCGGGACTGATCCCCGGGAAAATCTCAAGCCCCACCTGGCGGTACACCTCCATCAACTCGACGTTGTTCTCGTAGCAGGCAAGCTCGGGAATCTCGTATGTTTCGTCGCCGATGCGCCGATAGGGCAAGGCGATGGTGAAGGGAGAGGTATAGACATTCGGATCCTCGATCGTCGCTTCGTAATGGAGCGTATCGGGATCGACCAGGGTCAGGCGCTCGGCCACCTGCGCGTCCCGCGTGTAGAACCTGCCCCGCTGGTCGAGCCAGGGCATGGCGTTCTGGTTGTTCGTCTCGATCACCAGCGTGTCGCCCTCCCACCAGCCCCTGGAGTCCCCGTTCCACAAGCGAATCTTCTCCCCCAACGGTGGCCGGTCGTCAAGGCGGACGATCCGGTATGCATGCGCATTGTAGGAAAGGATCACCAGATAGTCCGGCGTCTGCAGGAACTGCCTCGGTCCCCCGTGATACATCGTATTGGGCACCCCTGCCAGGAAGCAGGCTGCGTTGTGGTGCAGGTATTGAGCCGGGTTGGCTTCCACCTGCTCGGCGGCCCAGGGCCTGATCGGGAGCACGCCGTCCGGCGGGTCGACGATCGCGGCGGCGCCCCCGAGCGCATCCAGCTCGCCCGGATGCTCCTCAAGGTCCTCGTACGCCCCGCCGAACTGGCCACCGGGCAACATCCAGTAACCCCCCATGTGCGGCCTGCCGTCGGGCGTGCGCGGCGGATCGAACGAATCGGCCGCTGCAAGCGCGCAGGCGTGGAACTCCGCCGGCGTGTTTTCCGCACAGACCGACTCTTCGACCCAGTCCTGCGATGCGGCGACGGGCGATGCGAGCACGCCGGCAAGCGCCGTTACCGCGAATGCGGTCACTTCCACCTGCTTCATGATCGTTCTCGGCGCTATAATTTTTCCGTCTCCGCTTTGAGTGGCCCGGGGAATATCCATGAGTTCAAGACTCGCCGCCATTGTCGCCGGAATCGCCATGGCGTTTCCATCCATCCCGTCTTTGAGTCACCATGGCTCCAACGTCGTCTACGACCTGACACAGTCGGTCACCGTCGCCGGGACCGTGACCGAATTTCAGTTCGTCAACCCTCACACGCAAATCCTGTTTGACGTGACGGGCGACGACGGCGCGGTCGTAGGTTGGCTGGCGGGGCTTCCGGGAAGCCTCCGTCTGACCCTCGAAGAGGGCTGGTCCAGCGACACGCTCAAGCCGGGCGACGAGATTTCAATACTCGGTGCGCCCGCGCGAAACGACGCGCCGTCGGTTTGGGTCGAGCAGGTTTTTCTCAACGGCGAACCGTTGCTGGGGGACAAGTACACGGGTTGACACGTTGCTCATCAGGTTGACACGCCGTCATTCCGCGGATTCCGGTCGGGGCGACGTTCATTCGCACTGCACCGAACCCAGGCTTTCTTCGCCGATATCGATCCAGTCCCAGGTCACGGTCACCGGCTGAGTCAACGTTTCGGGATCGACAATCGACTGGGTATAACGGAGCCGGTCGCCGTCATCCAACAACGCGAATTCCTCCTGAATCTCGACGCGGTCGGATTGGGGCCTGCCCGCATCGTCCAGGTAGGGCCAACCGATCCGCGTCGTTCGCACCTCGAGCGTCTGACCGGTCCAGCGACCGGCGGAATAACCGAGATCAGAAAGCGGGAAAGCTTCGGGGTCACCGACAGGCGCCAGTTCGATGCTTCGCACATTTCCGAATCCCGTGAGTCTCAGCTCGATGGTGTCGCCGCGATCGACAAACTCCACCGGGAGAGGCGAGATCATGGCCGCGGGCATGCCCATGGGCAGGCACGGGTCCAGATCAGGCGCTGCCGCAGGCTCCACCCGCATTGCCGCAGCAAACTGGGCGGACATCGATTGCACTGCCGGACTGTACGTCCCCAGGCCCTCCACGCTCCAGATACGAAACAGGCCAAGATGCCGGCGATCGACGATCTCACTGTTCCATTCGCCCGCGACGGATTCGCCGGCCCACCGTGGGCTGCCTCCGCCACGGAACACGACTTCCTCGCCCGAGGGCAGCAGCATGTTCGACACTTGCATCCTGCCGGACCGCGTGGTCGACGCGGAGCCCGCCGTCCTCACCCGTTCATTGACGGGGAACATGGCCTCTTCAAGACCACGTCTCTCCAGCAGGTAGAACGCCCCGGTTTCCAATTGCCAGTCCGTTGCCTCGCCATTCGGTTCAACGACCCGCACGGTGAAAACAACGTGCGGATTGCGCCAGCGGACGTCGACCAGTTCGCCTTCCAGTTCCCGAACCTCGCCCCGGTCGTAGTCGGCGAAGGAATGGTGGGCCTGGGCTTGGGAGAACAACAGGATCGGTCCGAGAGTGAAAAATGCAAACCTCATCGCTTGCCCCCCGCCAGCAGTCACGAGCACCGGAACGCGGCCTCAACAAGATACCCCTGATCGACGCGGCTTGCTCAGCCCGACGGTCATGAGAATAAAGAGTATTTTCATGGCAAAAGAGCATACCAAGGTTCGACCGGTCAGGAGATTGCGCCTTATGAAAAAGGGCGCGTGGAAAATTCGCGGGAAATAGGAAAAACCATGACTATTGCGGAAATACGCAGGAATTTATTTATATTACGGGATATTGCGCAGGAATCATGCGCTCATGTTTCCAACGGCGCAGACTTGTATGGAACATCCGTAACCCATTGATCCATCGTCGCCTGAATCACTCCCATGTTCCTTCGCTGACAGCGGGGCGGCGGGCCGCCGTGGCCCGCTTGTATGGAACATGTGCAAGTCATTGATTCATGTTCCTTCCGGCACTGCGGGGCGGCGTGCCGCCACTGCAAGCTTGCATGGAACAACAACGTAACCTGTTGGTTTTCTGTCTTGCCAGGTCAGGCTTCCCAGGGGCTTTGCCGCGCGATTTGTTCCTGCGCGTCAGCGCATCAAGGACGATGCGCCAACTGCTGACCGAGATTGTCGTCGCGCCTTTCAAGTAAACTGCGGGTCAAGGGGCATGGTATCCACGTTGGCGGAACGCGCACTGTCACGGAATAAAGACCCGTCATGAGCGAAGACAAGATCTATCCGGTGCCCGAGGGGCTTGCCGGGCGAACGTGGGTGGACGAAGCCGCCTACCACGAACTCTACCGCCGGTCGGTGGAGGACCCGGAAGACTTCTGGCGCGAACACGGCCGACGCATCGACTGGATCAGGCCTTACAGCCAGATCAGGGACGTCTCCTACGACGCGGAGGACTTGCATATCCATTGGTTCGCCGACGGCGCGTTGAATGTGGCCGCGAACTGCCTCGACCGGCATCTGAGGACCCGGGGCGAGCAGACCGCCATCATCTGGGAGGGAGACGACCCCGGCGACGACGCTCGAATCACTTACAGGGAGCTGCACGAGCGCGTGTGCCGCCTCGGGAGCGCGTTGCGGGCACTGGGCGTGTCCAAGGGCGACCGGGTCACCATCTACATGCCCATGATCCCGGAAGCGGCTGTCGCCATGCTGGCGTGCGCCCGCATCGGCGCCATTCACTCCGTGGTCTTCGGCGGATTCTCACCGGAGGCGTTGCGCGGACGCATAGAGGACTGCAATTCGAACGTCGTCATCACCGCCGACGAAGGCGTGCGGGGCGGAAGGCGCATCCCGCTCAAGGCCAACGTGGACGCGGCACTGGCCGCCGAGGGCAAGACGGAGGTGAAAACTGTGGTGATCGTCCGTCGTACGGGCGGCGAGATCGAGTGGAAGCACGACCGCGACCACTGGTACGACTACATCACCAGCGCTGCGGACGCTTACTGCCCGGCGGAACCAATGAACGCGGAGGATCCGCTCTTCATCCTCTACACCTCCGGGTCCACCGGCAAACCCAAGGGCGTGCTCCATACCTCCGGCGGCTACCTGGTGTTCGCTTCGCTCACGCACCAGTACGTCTTCGACTACCACGACGGC
>JAAXHE010000014.1 GCA_012271065.1 Candidatus Latescibacterota bacterium | reverse complement strand
TTGCTGGTGCGCTTGCCTACCCGCTCGCGCTACGTTTTTTCTCGGCCGGGACCGCCGCGGAGGCATTGCGTCTGGCCGGATTGATCCGGCGTTAGCAGTCCGTTGAAAAAGTCGCTCTGCAGGCGAGGTCGAAGACAAGGCGCGCAACAGAGTCCCATCCTGCGATTCGGCGAGGGAGCGCAACGCAGTATCTCGACCGCGAGGGCCGGCCGCAGCCCGGATGGACGCTTTCAACGGGCTGTTAGGAGAGGCTGATGCAACGCGACCAAAACCGGCTTCGCAGACGCTCGCGACCGATCGCGTTGAGTGGGAGAATGTATCGCCATGAGGCGGCTTTTGCAAGCCATTTCTCACTATTCCGAAGGTGTGGACGTGAAGCGGGACGCTTTCATACGCCTTCTTCAAACCGCGGTAGAATCCGTTCAGGCATTCGTATACCCTCCGCATTGTCTGCTCTGCGGGACACCGCTGGACGAAACCGACGGGCTTTGCCCCGTGTGCTGGGAGACCCTGGGTGTCATCAAAGAGCCGCGGTGCCGCCGATGCGGCTGTCCGGGGCACTCCAAACCCTGCAGGAATTGCGCGGACAAGGAATTCGTTTTCGCCCGGATGTGTGCGCTCACGCCGTTCAGCCGTTCGGTGCAGCGCATGGTCCACATGTTGAAATACCAGGGTCAGACCGCTGCCGGCCAGACCCTTGGCTGCGCATTGGGTCGAATGTTGGACGGCGAATCGCTGGCGGCAGCCCGGCCGGTTGTGGTGCCGGTGCCCCTTCACGGAAGCAGGTTGCGGGAACGCGGTTACAACCAGAGCGTATTGATTGCACGAGCCCTGGCGCGGGTGCTGGCTCTTTCCGTTGAGGATCGGGTGCTGAAGCGTGTGCGCGCTACGGAAACACAGACGAACCTGGACTCGGCTGAACGTGGCGCAAACGTGGAGGGGGCCTTTCTTGGACGCAGAACGGATCTGGTCAGAGGACACCCCGTCCTGCTGGTGGACGACGTGGTTACCACCGGGGCCACGGCCAACGCCTGCGCCGCGGCACTGCTGGACGCAGGGGCGTCCGAAGTCAACGTGGCGGCTGTTGCGTGTCCCTATCTCGACGAGGAAAAACCACATGCCCGGGCGGTCGACACCGGCACCGATCTATTCATCTAACGCATTGATTCCAAACACTTTGACAAAAAAAACAACTTGACACCCAGCGAGGCATGCCTTAAATTCACTGGTTCCGAACGAGTATTATTGCGGATAGGATGCCGTGCAAACGGACCCTGTCCGCGCGACAGGTTATGGCGTTCAACCGAACGATGTACGGAGCGCACCTATGGCGCGAAGGCGTGTCGGGATATTAACCGGCGGCGGCGATTGTCCCGGTCTGAATGCGGTCATCCGCGCGGTCACGCGGAAAGGGACAGACGCATACGGATATGATATCGTAGGGGTGATGCTGGGCTGGAGGGGCATGCTCGAGTCGGTTTCGATGCCGCTGGACCTGAATGCGGTTTCCGGTATTCTGCCCAGGGGAGGAACGATCCTGGGCACGTCCAGGACCAACCCTTATAACGAGCCTGACGGCGCCGACACCGTAAAACGGAATATGGTCACGATGGAGCTGGATGCGCTGATTGCAGTTGGCGGAGACGACACGGTCGGTGTCGCCAGCAGGCTGTACGAAGACGGCGTGAACGTAATCGGCGTGCCAAAGACCATCGACAACGACCTTGACGGCACGGATCAGACCTTCGGTTTCGATACGGCCATCAATACGGTCACCGACGCCATCGACAGGTTGCACACCACCGCCGAGTCACACAACCGGGTGATGGTGGTGGAGGTGATGGGGCGTCATGCGGGGTGGATCGCCGTGGAGGCGGGCATTGCGGGCGGCGCCGATATGGTCCTGATTCCCGAACAGCCGGTCGACCTGGAAATGGTCTGTTCTTCCATCCAGAAACGCCACGACCGCGGCAAGACCTTCAGCATCGTGGTAGTGGCCGAGGGCGCCCGGCTGTCCGACGAATCTCTGGTGCTTCAGTCCGAGGAACGCGACGCCTTCGGGCACGTCCGTCTTGGCGGGATTGGCATCGTACTTGGGGAAGAAATAGAAAGACGAACGGGTTTCGAAACCCGGGTGACGGTTCTGGGCCACATCCAGCGAGGAGGCAACCCCACAGCGTTCGACCGCGTCCTCGGCACCCGCTTCGGCATTGCCGCAATCGACCTCGTCCACGCCGGAAATTTCGGCAATATGGTGGCGCTGCGGGGCACCGATATCGTGTCTGTGCCGCTGAAAGACGCGGTATCCAAGCTGCGTACCGTGGATATGAATCTGTACGATATCGCCAGGGTCTTTTTCGGATAACCACGAACTTCCGTGTCGACGGAATTCGATGCCGATGTCCTGGCCTGGTGCGCAAATCAGTAACCTTGCAAGGTGCGCGCCGATCCGTCAATTGCACGGCGCATAATGGTTTACGCCCGCATAGCCCCGGTGGCAATCGGCCGACCGGTTTTTAATTGCTCTGGAGGTAGACAAGATGGCGATCAAGGTGGCCATTAACGGATTCGGGCGAATCGGCAGGCTCGTATTCCGCGCGGCGATGCGCAGACCCAGCATCGACGTCGTGGCGGTAAACGATCTGACCGACGCCGGGACGCTGGGACATCTGCTGAAGTACGACTCGACGCACGGAAGATATCCGGGCAATGTGGTAATCAGGGAAAAATCTCTGTACGTGGACGGAAACGAGGTCATCGTACTGGCCGAGCGCGATCCCGTCATGTTGCCCTGGCGCACGCTCGGGGTGGACGTGGTGATCGAGTCAACGGGATTGTTCACGGATAAGGACAGCGCCGGCAAGCACCTCGGCGCGGGCGCAGGACGGGTGATCATATCGGCCCCGGCCAGGGGCGACGTGCCGACGGTGGTGATGGGCATCAACCATGAAACGTTGACCGAACAGGACAGGGTGATCTCCAATGCATCCTGCACCACGAACTGTCTGGCCCCGATGGTAAGCGTCCTGCAGGAGTCGTTCGGCGTCGAGAAGGGACTGATGACGACCATTCACGCCTATACCGGCGACCAGCGCATGATCGATGCGCCGCACTCGGACCTGCGCAGAGCCAGGTCCGCGGCCCTGTCCATGATCCCGACGACAACCGGGGCCGCCAGCGCCGTGGGCAAGGTGATCCCCGAGTTGAACGGCAATCTGGACGGGATGGCTGTGCGGGTCCCCACGCCTGACGGCTCCTATACGGATTTTGTGGCGACACTGCGGAACCCGGCGACCGTGGAGTCCGTCAACGAGGCGTTCAGGACGGCTTCGGATGGCCGGCTGAAAGGCATTCTGGAGTACTCGGACGAGCCCCTTGTCTCCGCGGACATCATCGGCAACCCCCATTCCTGTGTGCTCGATTCGGAAATGACAACGGTCATGGGCGGGAATATGGTGAAGGTGTGCGGCTGGTACGATAACGAGTGGGGGTATTCCTGCCGGTGTGTGGACCTCGTGGAGTCGCTGGGGACGGCCCACCGGGCGGACGAATAGGCTCGGAAGCGACCCAGCCGACCGGAGTGCTGTCCGTCGCACCCGGGAGTTGAACAGATACGAACTCAGGAAGACCGCTTTCGGACAACCGTGCCGAAAGCGGGCATGCGGGAGCCGTCCCGCGCGGGATGCCCGCGCGGGACGGCTCCCTCTCTTATAACTGCCAAGACAGGTAACATGGCGAAACTTTCAATTACGGATCTGGAGCTCTCGGGACGGCGCGTGCTGGTGCGGGTGGATTTCAACGTGCCGCTCCAGAACGGCGAGATTGGAGACGACACGCGGATTCGGGCCGCCGTTCCGACACTCCGGTATATCCTGGAGCGGGGAGGCGTGCCGATCCTGATGTCGCACCTCGGCAGGCCGAAGGGAAGCGTCGTTCCCGAGCTGTCGCTGAAGCCCGCTGCGGCACGCCTGGGCGAGCTGATGGGCCGGGAGGTCGCAATGGCCCCGGATTGCGTGGGCGCTGATGCGGAGGCGATTGCGAAACGCGCGGACGGCGTTGTGATGCTGGAAAACTTGAGATTTCACGCGGAGGAAGAGGCAAACGATCCCGAATTCGCCCGGCGACTCTGTGAACTGGGTTCGGCGTACGTGAACGACGCATTCGGAACGGCTCACCGGGCGCACGCGTCCACGGAAGGCGTCACTCACCACTTCGTGGACTGTGCGGCCGGGTTCCTGATGCAGCGTGAACTGGATTGTCTGGAGAACGCATTGTCCGCGCCCGCCCGGCCGTTTGTTGCGGTACTGGGCGGCGCCAAGATCTCGGGCAAGATCGACGTCATCCAGCACCTGCTGACCCTCGTCGATACGCTCCTGGTCGGCGGCGGTATGGCGTACACCTTCTACAAGGCGATGGGATTGGAGATCGGACGGTCCCTGCTCGAGGCAGACCGCGTGGGGATGGCGGAAGTCCTGCTGCAGCGGGCCGCAGACGCAGACGTCCGGTTACTTCTGCCCACCGACTGCGTGGTTGCGTCCGAGTCCCGCGACGGGACGGCGATACAGGTCGTACCCCGTGACAGGATGCCACCGGAGCTGGAAGGGTTCGATATCGGGCCCGATACGCGGTCCACATTCTCGGACGAGATCCTCAACGCCGGATCCGTGGTGTGGAACGGACCGATGGGGGTGTCGGAGATCCCGGCCTTTGCCGGGGGCACGGAGGCGGTGGCGCACGCGGTGGCAAAGGCTTCGTCGCGGGGCGCGAATACCCTCGCGGGCGGCGGGGAGACGGTCGCGGCGCTGACGGCGTCCGGTCTGGCGGACAGGCTGGGACATGTTTCCACCGGCGGCGGGGCTTTCCTGGAATTCCTCGAAGGCAAACTGCTTCCGGGGGTGGCCGCGTTGGCCGATCGCCCGACGTGAACCACACGGTCTGATTCGAAGACCCGGTGGAGGGGTGGGAATGCGCGTACCCATTGTGGCAGGAAACTGGAAGATGAACATGGCGTCGGGGGAGGCGGAGCAACTCGCGCGGGGGATTGTGGACTCGTTGGACGGCATGGCAAGGGTTGAGGTTGTGGTGTGCCCCGCTTTCACGGTTCTGGATCGGGTACGTAACGTGCTGGGGGACAGTTCAGTAAAGCTAGGCGCGCAGAATCTGCACTGGGCGGATGAAGGGGCGTTTACAGGGGAGGTTTCCGCTGGGATGCTGTTGACATGCGGATGCGAGTACGTTATATTAGGACACTCTGAACGACGCATATGGTTCGGTGAAACGGATACAACTGTAAATCAGCGGCTTAGGGCTGCATTGAGCGCCGCGCTGAAGCCCATTGTCTGTGTGGGTGAGACTCTTGATGAGCGTCAATCCGGGGCAACCGAACGGGTGGTGCGGCGGCAGGTCACGGCGGGGTTCGCCAATGTGTCGGCGACCGAAGCGGTTGGCTGTGTAGTCGCGTATGAACCCGTGTGGGCCATTGGCACCGGTATGACGGCCACGCCCTCACAGGCCGAATCCGTTCATACGTCCATCCGCCGGGTCTTGCGGGAACTCTACAACGACAACGTCGCGCGGGACGTGCGAATCCAATACGGGGGATCCGTAAAGCCCGAAAACGCCGCCGAAATGTTCAACAGGCCGGATATAGACGGCGGATTGATCGGCGGGGCTTCACTCGATCCCGATTCATTCGCGGCCATCGTGAAATCGGCACTTCAGCCTGAAATTTGAGCGGGAATCAACATGACAACCCTTCTTCTGATCGTACATGTTCTGGTTTGCCTGGTTCTGATCGTAACCATCCTGTTGCAGGCCAGCAAGGGTGGCGGCCTCTCCACCGCCTTTGGCGGCGGCGGCGGTGGCAGTGCGATGTTCGGCGGGGCCGGTGCAGCGACGTTTCTGAGCAAGACGACGACCGTTCTGGCGGTTGTGTTTTTTCTCACCTGCATCAGCCTATGGTACGCTTCCAGGGACACGGGTACGGCTCCCGAAACCGCGGCGGAACGGGCCCTCCGGGAACAGCCCGTGCCGCTCCAGAGCACGCCGTCGGGCCTGCCCCAGCCGCTGGACCAGGCCGGACAGGGCGCGGCTACAGAACGTACCGCGCCGGCAACGTCGCCGGCCGATACGGTACGGTAACGACTCCTTCCGACACCCGGAACGTCAACGTTCGAGCGAGTGCATATCTCGGCCGTTTCGCCCGTGATCGGCGTGGCAGACGGACGGTTCGTTGATGCCGAAGTGGTGGAAATGGTAGACACGCTGTGTTGAGGGCGCAGTGGGCGCATGCCCGTCCGAGTTCGAGTCTCGGCTTCGGCACCAATAAATCAAAGGGTTACGCCTTATTGGCGTAACCCTTTTTCGTTGACGCCCCCGGTACGCCTACCAGTTGGTGAACGATCCGTCTACCCGGTGCAGGCGCGGGCCGTGGCCCCACTGGAACGGATACTTCGCCGCCGCGGACTCGTCGAATTCAACCCCCAGTCCGGGGCGGTCCGTGGCGATGAGGTAACCCGACTCGTAAGGCGTCTGTACGGGAAACAGGTCCTCCAGGACGGTGCGACCAACCATACCGCCCTCCTGAACGGCAAAGTTGTCCGTGGCAACGTCCAGGTGGAGGCAGGCGGCGGCCGAAACGGGTCCGAGGGGGTTGTGCGGCACAATCTTGATGTAGTGGGTCTCGGCCCAGTTCGCCACCTTGCGAGCCTCAGTAAGACCGCCGACAATACAAAGGTCGATGCGCGCGTAGTCGGCAAGTTCTTCTTCGATGAGCTGTCGGAATTCCCACTTGGTGGCATAGTGTTCGCCAACCGCCAGCGGACAGTTGACATGGCTGCGAACCAGTCGGTAGGTCTGCGGGTTTTCACATCTGAGAGGGTCTTCGATAAAGAACGGATCGTACGGTTCCAGATTGCGGCCCAGCCGGATGGTATCGGGCGGGTCCAGCCGGGTGTGAACGTCGATGCAGATTTCGACTTCCGGGCCGACGGCTTCCCTGGCGGCGGCGAAATGCGCAACGGAGTCCCGAACGGCTGTCGACGGCTCAAGGATGCCGTCCCGGTCGAGAACGGACATGCGGAGATATCTCCACCCTTCAGAGGCACGGTCCTTCGCAGAACGGGCCGTTTCTTCGGGCGTCCCGCCGCCGATGCCGGTATAGCAGACCACCCGGTCCCGCAGCATGCCGCCCAGCAGCATATAGACCGGCTGGCCCAGGGCCTTGCCCTTGATGTCCCACAGGGCGATATCGATCGCGCTCTGCGCCGCCATGTGAATGCGCCCGCCAGGGAAAAAGTCGCCTCTGAAGAGGACCTGCCAGATGTATTCAGTGTTGAGCGGGTCCTGGCCGACGAGATCTGAGGCCATGTGGCGAATGGCGCCGACCCCGGCCTGCTCCTTCCACGTGATGCCGAACTCACCGACTCCGTAGATGCCCTCGTCGGTTTCTATCTTGACAAAGAGGTAGTTCCGGGAACCGTAGAATACGGGAAAAGTCTTGACCTCTGTTATCTTCATATCGCCTCGCTTTCTCGCAAAATCATCAGTCGGGATACAGCCAGGGCACCTGCCTGATGAGGGCGTCGCGCTGTTTCTGCATCACAACCTCGATGACGGTCGGTCCCTCGAGGCCGATGACGTCGGCAAAGACGGCGGGGAAACGGTCGGGGTCGTCCACTCGAACGCCCCGGGCGCCCATGGAGCGCGCAAGGTCGGCGACGCGCGGCGTCTGCATGTCCGTGTCGATGACTCGTCCGTTGAATGCCTTTGCCTGGGCGCCCCGGATCGCGCTCAGGCTGCCGTCGTTGATGACCACGCAGATAATTTCGATCCCATGTTCAGCGGCGGTTGCCAGTTCGAACGCGGTCATCTGGAACCCGCCGTCGCCGCAGAAGGCGGCCACCTGACGGTGAGGTTGGGCGAGCTTCGCGCCAATCGCTGCCGGCGCCGCGAATCCGAGCGTGACCGAGTGGCAGGGGTACATGAAACACCGCGGATGTTCCACGGGGAATTCGTCGAAGGACCGGTATCCGATGGAAGTCACGTCCACGGATACGACGGCGTCCGCATCGAGGTGCTCTCTCATCGCGGACATAATAGGCAGCGGCCGGCGTGACCGTGCGATCTCCCCCCTGGCTCGATCCAGAGTGTCCCTCCATACGAAATCCGGTTTTTCCATTTCAACCAGCGCTTCCAGCAGCGCGGGCAGAGACTGCTTCAGATCGCCCGCCGCGCCCGCGTCTATGGTGATTTCGCGCCCGATTTCGGCCGGGTCGGGATCCACCTGTACGCGCAGAGACGGCATCTCCATGGTCCAGCCGGAGGTGTCGATCTGGGTGAATCGGCAACCCACCGCAATGAGCCCGTCCGACTGTCGAAGGACGTTCTTTGCCAGCCGGCCGCGGCAGTGGCCCGCAGAAAGTGGATGGGAGTCGGGAAAAACACCCTTGCCGAGCCGGCTGAACAGTACGGGCGCGTTCAGCGTTTCCGAAAATGCCCTGAGTTGAGGGGATGCGTTCGCATCCGCGATATTTCCGCCGGCGAGGATGGCCGGCCGCTCCATTCGTGCGATCACTTCGGCGACGCGGCGCAGGTCCGAGGAATCGGGCGCCGGGCGGTTCCCCTCCACGTACGCGGGGACGTCGGCATCGCCCTCCGCGGCGGCCACGTCCATGGGCAGTTCGATCACCGCCGGACCGGGTCTGGGCGCGCGCAACGCGGCGAAGGCGCCCCTGACCGCATCGGGGATGTCTTCGATGCGTTCGGGGCGGGCGAAGAACCGTGTGATCGGCGCGAAGAACGCGGCCTGGTCCAGGCCATGGAAGCACTTGCTCCGGTCTCGCCCGTTATAGGCCACTTCGGTGCCTCCGGTGATCAGCAGCACGGGAACGCAGTCCGTGTGGGCGTCGACGATTCCGGTGGACGCGTTCGTCGCGCCGGGACCGGGGACCGTGAGCGCAACCCCCACTTCGCCCGATGCGCGGGCAAATCCATTGGCGATCAGCGTTGCGCCCTGCTCGTTTCGGATGAGGTAATGCTCGATTCCGCCGGTGCGCAACAGGGCGTCGTAGATGTCGATGTTCTGATTGCCCGGCATGCCGACGATACAGCGGACGTTCTGTGCCTTGAGGCTCCGGATCAGGATGTCGGCCCCTGTCATGGAATTTCCTTCAATACATGTTTTGTTGTAAGTCGCCGATAACGTATATTTAGGCGGGGTGAATCGTGCGCCAAGACAACTACGGGGAAGATATGACAAACTCACGCGAGGGGTTAAGAAAAAAAACGCCAGTGGCTCACTGGTTGCTGGCGGGAATGCTTGCATCCATGGCGGCAGCCTGCGGTTCAGACGATCCGTCCGGGCCCGAAGAGGAAGCCATGCCGCAGGCACCGGGTATCTATAACAGAGTCCTGTCCCCCGACCAGCGATACACCCTTGGCATCCCGACGGGATTCAACGCCGGACAACCCGCGCCTCTCATCCTGTCGCTGCATTACGGCGGTATCGTCGTGCCCTATTACGGAAGTCGGCTGCTGGAAGTCCTGGTATCGCCCGCGCTGGAGGATCTCGGGGCGATTATCGTGGCGCCCGAAGCGGTGGCGCAGGGTTGGGACAACGCGGAAAGCGAGAAGCAGGTGCTGGATCTGATACGGGAGATCAAGGCAAATTACGCGATCGACGAATCCAAAACACTTGTGACGGGTTTCAGCTTGGGCGGCCGGGGCGCCTGGTATCTTGCGGCGCGGCATCCGGACGTGTTCCGGGCCGCGATTCCCATATCGGCGAGTCCGGAGGAAGATGCAACCGACGTCGACTGGCAGGTTCCTCTGCTCGTCATCCACAGCGTCGCCGATGAAGTGGTTGCGTTCGAACCCGTGGAAACGACAGTGCGGGCGCTGAAAGAAGTGGACGTGCAGATTGAGATGATCGTCGTCCAGGACGTGACCCACTACCAGGTCGAACTGTTTGTCGAGCCCTTGCGCGCGGCCCTGCCGTGGATCCGGAAGGCATGGGGAGAGTAGTCTCACTTCGGGCAGAGATACCCGTGTACCTGCGCGCTCCTTTCTCTGCACATACGCGGGATTTCTAGAAAGCGACATCTCCGAACCGGTCCATCGCGACCGGCCGGAAAAGTTGGAAGAGGCGCCTGAATTGTCCTGGCTGATATTCGCGATTCTGCTCGATTTCGGATTCGTCCAGATCTGCAAATTCTCCCAGCGCCGCGGCTATTACGCTCCCGCCGTCGTGTCCACCAATTACCTGGTACTCTCCGCGGTCCTGGCCACCTACCTCCTGGCCACGGACCGGTTTACGTTTTCGGCCGCGGCATTGCAGACCGGCCTGATCACCGGCGCCGTATTCATCGGTTCAATGTCGTTGATGATGCGCGTCCTGGAAATCGCATCCGTTGGCGCCGTGCTGACGGCGTTTCGCATGTCCATTGCGGTACCCGTCGCCCTTGGAATCTGGCTCTGGCAGGAACCGGTTGTACCCTCACAATTCGGTGGAATCCTGCTCGCGTTCCCAGCACTGGTGTTGATGACGTCGGGCGCAGGGTCAAACGTCCGCGCGACGGGCCGCCGAACCTTCGGCCTGTTGATCTCGGTTTTCCTCGCCCAGGGAATGAGTCACTCCTGCCTGCGTTCGGTTCACTATGCCGGACTCGACGGGGAATTCGTCCAGATACTGACGGTGATGGGCGCCACCGCCGGTACAATCGGCTACATCTTCATTGCAGGAAGGTTGCGTCGTCCCGAGCGGTCGGAACTCGTAACTGGGATCGGCCTTGGCACGTACAACGCCCTGGCCCTGTCCGTCATTATGCTTACCCTCAGTCGAATTCCGGGAACACTGTTTTTTCCGGCTACGGGCTGCAGTGTGATTCTGCTGGACAACCTGTCTGCCCATTTCCTCTGGAAGGAACGGCTAAGTCGGGCCGCCGCGGCCGGGGTGGCGCTGGCCGTTCTGGCGGTTGCGCTGGTGTTATGTACCGGCTCGCGGTGAATTGCTGAATTTTCTCGAAGGCGGCGTCAGCCTGTCGAAAGGCCGCGCTTCAGCAGCAGCCCTTGACTTCCGTCCCTCCGTCGCGGTGGCGCCGGATGAACTCGTAAAAGAGAGCCCCGGCAAGCGCGCCCAGTATGGGTCCGGCGGCATACGCCGAAAAATGCAGCCAGTTGCCGGAGGCCAGGGCCGGGCCCAGGCTGCGGGCGGGATTCATGGATGCGCCGCAGATGGGGCCTGCGAACATGGCCTCGAACCCAATCGTGCCCCCAATGGCCAGACCGGCGGCCTGACCGGTGGCGCGGTAGTCCGTGGCAACCGCCATGATCACGACCATCAGCAGAAACGCGAGCAGGAACTCCCATACGAAGGCGGTGGTCCACGCGCCGTCCAGCGGCTGGGTGACGCCCAGATCGAGCTCCTGACCGGGAAGCCTGGCTTCCAGGACGGGAGACAGGGTGGCGAGGTGGATGCCGCTGGCGAGGACCGCGCCGAGGCACTGGGCAGCAATGTATGGGAGGATTTCCCGCCTGGGAAAGTGACGTGTGAAGGAAAAGGCGATCGTGACTGCGGGATTGAAGTGCGCGCCCGAGATGTGGCCGGTGGCGTAAACCATCGTCATCACGATCAGGCCGAACGACGTGGCGACGCCCACGTGGGATACGGCGCCGCCACTGATCTGGTTCACGGCAACGGCGCCGCACCCTCCCAGCACGATGGCAAAGGCGCCGATAAATTCTGCGCCGCATTTTCGCAGGAGATTCATCGCATCCGTCTCACGGATTCGTTGGACGTTGTGGCTCAGATCTGAGTCGGCCCCCCGGCGTCTTTCCGCCACGCGACACCCGTCGGCCATTCGACATTTCGACAAGCTTGCATCGACAGGCTTGCTTCGACAAGCTCAGCACAGGCAGGGCGCGTGCTCAGGGGCCTCAGGCTCAAGATATCGAATCCGCAGCCAGGAATCCAGAAGGAAAACCCCGGAGGCAATGATGGCCCTCGAGCGACTGCTGGTCTTCCAGCATCTTGACGTTGAACATCCAGGCCTCTTTCGGGAATTCTTCGCCGAGGACGGGATCCGGTGGGACGTCGTTGAGCTTGATGCCTGGGAACGCATCCCGGATCTGGACCCCTACGACGCGCTGTGGGCGATGGGCGGCCCGATGGACGTATGGGAGGAGGACGCGCACCCGTGGCTCGTGGAGGAGAAAGCCGCCATCCGGTACGCGGTCGTTGAGAAAAGGATGCCCTTCGTGGGCATCTGCCTGGGCCATCAGCTGCTTGCCGCGGCGCTGGGCGGTCACGTCGGCCCGAACGAGAGTCCGGAGGTGGGGGTGATGGACGTTCGCCTGACGCCTCCGGGTATGGCCAGTGGATTCTTCAGCGGTTTTCCGGAGACGCTGCCCTGCCTTCAGTGGCACAGTTCGGCGGTGAAGACCGTTCCCGGAGATCTGGAAGTCCTTGCGTCGTCCGAGCTGTGCGCGGTCCAGGCGATGAGTATGGGGAATCATGCGATCACCGCCCAGTTTCACATCGAGATTACGGCGGAGACAATAGCGGAATGGGACGCCGTTCCCACCTATCACGAAGCCCTGCTCGAGACACTGGGAGCGGATTCTATGCACGATTTCGAGCGGGCGGTGACCGAACGTCTGGACGTTTTCAGAGGCTATGCGAGGGCGTTTTACGAGAATTGGAAGGCTATGGCTTTTGAGACCGACAGTTAACGATCGTCCGTATTCCAAATCCCGATCAGGCGTTTCCACCCGATGCGGGAGGGGTATAACTTTGAGAGAAATGGCGATGCGGGTATGAGCCAGACATCACATCCGAACTTCGTGTTCATCACGACGGATCAGCAGCGTTGGGACGCGGTAGGGATCCACAATCCCGTATTGCAAACGCCGAGTATGGATCGACTGGCGCGTCAGGGCCTTCAATTCAGCCGGATGTATCCGACCAATGCGATCTGCATGCCCTCCCGGGCGAGCATGATTACGGGCAGGAGCCAGAGAGGGCGCCAGGTATTCAATCACGACGTCAACCTGAGCGAGGCGATACCTGTACTGGGCGATTCGCTGCGAAACGCCGGATATGAGACCGCCCTGATCGGAAAGGCGCACTTCAGGACGGCCGACCTGGAGGACCTGCTTCCCGACCATCCGCCTGCAGGCGCGGCGGTGAATCCAGAGGACGGTCTCTGGTATGGACCCTACTACGGCTTCAACCATGCGGAGCTGCATACGGGCCACGCGTACCCCGCGGGGCACTGGCGCATCTGGATCTGACGCCGACGTTCCTGGACCTGGCAGGCGCGGAATCGCTCCCGGGCATGGAAGGACGGTCGTTCGCGGAAGTGCTGCGAGGCGAGGCGCATCGGCGCCGGGATTCGGTGGTCGTGGAGCGGATTTCAGTTCTGGCGGAAGGGGCGATGAAGGTCAAGATGCTGGTGACCGAAGACTGGAAACTGCTCCACTACGGATCCGCGCCATACGGGGAACTGTACAATGTCCGAAACGACCCGGAGGACCTGCAAAACCTCTGGGACGTCCCGGCGTACGCCGAAGTAAGACAGCAGTTGACGGAGCGCCTGCTCGCGGCGTTGATCGACGACGAACTGGGAGACCCCGCATCGATCCTGCAGGCGCGCGAAACGGGAGGTTCGCTGCGAGACCGGCGCATGATGGAACCGCAACCGGAAGTCAGGGCGGATCTTGGCGACCGGCTTCGGGGAATCCTTGAAGGCTGACACGATCGCGCCGCGACGGACAGTCGGCGCGCATGGGTGAGGTACCGTGACCCGTCGTACTCCCGGCTACTGGATTTCCCAGCTGTAGAGATGCGAGTCGCTGGTAAAATAGATGCGCCCGTTGAGACAGTCTCCGCCATTGCTGACGGGCACCGGTGAAGAGACGAAGTTTTCGAGCGCGAACGTGCCGCTCTCGATGCGGGCGATGCCCTTTTCGAACAGGACGTAGACCGCACCGTCGGGAGCGGTCACGAAGACGCGCGGCCCCTGCTGGTGCGCCGTTGGACCGAACGTCCGCTCCGTTTCTTCCTGGTGAATGACTTCTCGTCTGTCGGGGCAGAAGACGAAGAACCGGGCCCGGTCGACGAAACCGTAAGCGAGACCGTCCCGCCCCATGCACAGGTCCGTGTATTCCTGCGCCCCCGGGAAGAGGACCTGGCGCCATTCCAGCCTTCTTGTTTCCATATCCAGAATGTAGAGTTCGGCTTCGGCTGCCTTCTGCTCGCCGCCCGTCCCCGGGCTGGTTGTTGTGCCGCCGAGGAGCTTTCTTCCGGAAAGCGCCGCGAGGCTCGCCGTAGAGTGGTCCGGCAGCACGTCGGTATGTTCCAGCAGGATCCCGGTCCGCCTATCGCAGTTCCAGAAAAGCAGCCCGCCGCCCGTATAGCCATAGCCGGGGGTCCCCGCCACCACCAGCGTCTTGCCGTCGGGATGAACGAGCAGCTTGTGCGGTCGATGCATCGTGGGCGTACAGGTCCGGTGGAAGAAGGGGTTCGAAGCCGGATTCTCCTTTTCGGTTGTCACCCACGGTTTTTTCGGGTCCCATTCCAGGAGTGCGCCGCTGCCGTAACCGCCAACGAAGAACCGGTTGCCCTGGCGGCCCACGGTATTCCACTGGCCGAAACTCTCCCGCTCGATCCAGGCGTCGGTCTCGGGACGATAGCTGAACGTGCGTCTCGGGAAGAACGTGCCGCCGCAGATCGTGCCGTCCGGCGCGGCAACGACGCCCATGATGTGCGCGCCTTCGCTGGTGTAGTCGAACGACACGTCCGGCGATCGATTGCCGTCGGGATCCTGCACGGATAACACGCGGTCGACGAGGCAGCATTTCAGAAGTTCGCTCCCGTCCGGGAAATGGGGATGGACGTGCCCGGCATCTCCTTCGATATAGTGCTTTTCGTGCCGTTCCCGCCGGGGTACTGTCTTGCGCTCTCCCCCATGGAGTTCGTACCATGTCTCCGCATCCGGGTTGTCTCCGGGCCAGGGGGTTCCCGTTGGCGGCAGGGCATAGACCTTGCCATTGAGGTCCCTGTAGACGGATGCGCTGCCTCGCGACCGTTCGTCTTCCGCGAGGATCGGTGTTGCCGTTTCGGCCATACGGTCGAACGCGATGACCTGGCACAGCGTCGTCCCGATGCCGAAGTAGACCCAGCCGGTGTCGTCGGTGGCAAGCGTGGTGGGATACTGGCGCCAGTTCTGCCTGTACAGGTGTCCGTAGTCCTTGAATACACCGCTTTGTGGATCGTAAGACGCGAGCCCGCTCTGTGGATACGTCGAAGACCAGATCACGCCCGTGTCGTCTTCGGTCAGTCCCATCGCCATTCGCGGCGCCGTCTGGTGGCAGAACGTATAGTCCATCGCATTAACGTCGAACTCCACGAAATAGCCGTTGAAATGCGTGTAGAAGCAGTTTCGGCTGGACAGGAGCGACGCGTAGGGGCAATCGCCTCCGGGTGGAAAGGGTACCGGAAATTCACTGCTCTTGCCGGTCGCGGCATCGATGACCAGCAGCGCGTACCCGCCGCGATGGTCGAACAGCCAGACCAGGACGACGTTCCGGCCGTCTCCGGCGGCGGCCGCAACCGTGCCTCTCGGATGGCTGCTACGGGTGGCGGGGCCGTGATGGCGGAAATTGTCCTCGAGAATCCGTGTCGATCTCATGCCTTTGCCTCTTGTTCATAAGCGGGTTGATTCCGGGCTCCGGGGAAATGCCGGCCGCGGGCCTGTATCTGCCGGACGGCCGCAATCGCTATCATGCGCGCGGCGCGAACGAATGTCAATCAAAATGAGGAAGTCCGTTGCCCGCGGCGTACGCCCGGACAAACGGACTGTCTGAATCAAGTCTTTCGAATGGGAGGTTTTCGCATGGATATGGGACTGAAAGACAGGGTGGCGATTGTCGGGGGCGCGAGCCGCGGCCTGGGGAAGGGGTGCGCGATGGCGCTTGCCCGGGAAGGGGCGCGCGTTGCCGTGTGCGCGAGGAACGAGGGTCGTTTGGAGGCTGCCGCCGCGGAGATCCGGGACCTTACTGGATCGGACGTGCTAACCGTGGTCGGAGACCTCTCCGTAGAGGAGACCGTTGATCGACTGACCCGGGAAACCGTGGAGGCGTTTGGCGGTATCGATATCCTCGTGAACAACTCCGGAGGTCCGTCCGCGATGCCTTTCGCCGAAGTAACGGAAGCAATGTGGCGGGAGTATACGGACCTGATCCTGAATTACGTGCTCCGGATGTGCAGGCGCGCCGTTCCGCTGATGCAGGCGAGGGGCGGCGGCAGGATCATCAACCTGTGCGCGTTCGCCGTCAAGCAGCCGGCCGGGAATACGGTATCGAACGTGCTGCGGACGGCGGTTGCGGGCGCGGCCAGGACCCTCGCGAACGAATACGCGCGGGACCGGATACTTGTGAACAACGTGTGCACCGGGTTTATCGATACCGAACTGCTGCGGGAGGAATTCGAGGAAGCCGCCGCGGAAAGCGGGATATCTGTCCAGGAAGCCATGAGGCCGCTTGTCGAGGAAATTCCGCTGGGCCGGCTTGGGACCGTGCAGGAACTGTCGGATTACGTCGTGTTTCTGGCGTCGGAGCGTTCGAGCTACGTCACGGGTACGTCGCTGCAGGTGGACGGGGGCTTTGTCAGGTCGCTTCTGTAACCGGGTCCTCGAACAGACAAATCACCGGATTCGCCGTCTCCTACGGGAATGCCGTCAGAAACCTGGATGCCGGCAGAACACGGACGCCCGTATCGTTGTCCCTATAGTCTGCTGTCTCGGATAGTGCAACGACGTATTTCTGTTTGACGTCCAGGAGATCACCAAAACGAACGAGGTGCCCGTGGCTTCGGGGCGCGGTAAGCTTGCACTCAACCAGGAACCACGGCTTTTCATCCCACAGAACCACAAAGTCAACTTCACGTTTTTCACGATCTCGCAATAAACGCAGTTCCGCCTTTATACCCTCGGCATCCCGAAGGAATTGGCAGAACTTAAGGAGGTGGGAGGCGACGAGATTCTCAAATCGGGCGCCTTCGTCGGCAACCTCGGACCAGTCCCACAGATAGTATTTGGCCGATTTTTTCACGGCCCGTTCGATGCGACGGTGATATGGAGCGACGGGATAGGTGTAATAGTTCCGGCACAGCAGGTCCACCCAGGTTCGAACCGTGTGCGGGCTGACTTCCAGGTCTTCGGATATTGCATTTAACGAGAGCGGTGACCCGACGCGTTTCGGCATCATCGCACCCAGAAGTTCGATCTGTGAGAGCGACCTGACGACGGTTGTGTCCCGTATGTCTTCCCTGAAGACCCGTTCGAAACGTTCCTGAAGCCAGCGGCGGTGTGTTCGCGAGCGTCCGGAAAGGCACGGCTCTGGAAATCCTCCGTATGCCATCAAATGCCGGACGTTGTCCGAACTGGCCTTTCCGAATGTCAATTCAAAGGGTTCAACCGGGTCGTTTTTTATCCGATCGCCTTCAAGTTCGGATGCGGAAAATGGGTGGAGACGGTATAAATGGTATCGTCCCAGGAGTGAGTCACCGCCTCGTCGGTAAGTGTCCAGCCTCGAACTCCCGGTTACGATGATCCGTTCATTGTTCGGTCTTGTGTCCCAGATGCCCTTGATGAGTCCTTTCCAGCGATCGAATTTGTGAAGTTCGTCGAAGACGAGAATCTGACTATCGGGGTCCCATTCCTGCCGCAGAATCCGTTCCCGATGGGTGCGATTGTCCCAGTTCAGGTAAACGCTGTTTGGATAGCGCCTCGCCAGCAGCGTAGCGAGCGTTGTTTTTCCCACCTGGCGTGGCCCGGCTACGAAGACCATCCTGTTGTTCAGATCGCTGGCCGCAGCGGTCTCAAGGTATCTGGATCTCAGTTCAGACATATGACAAATTTGCACTAAACTGCAAAAAAGTCAAGACAAATTTGCAATTGACTGCAAAATTGTCGACGCCATGATCCTTGAATTCGACGTCGCATGGCGGGTTTAGACCCTACCGTAAGACTTCAACGAAAAATGCGTGCACCTAAATTCACGCTATCCGTTGCATAAGGAAGGGCGTTGAATTGCCGCCACCGCATCCGCCGTCGCCGATCCCGTCAACAGGCTCAGGACAACGGCTCAGGGAACGGCTTGGAAACCGCTGGCTCAAGGCAGGGTCAGCACGTCAGGAGAGTCGTGTTTCAGTCGTCCCCCGTTTCAGGCGCGACCTCCCGTCTGTCGGCCGGCTGACGGCGGAACAGCGTGCTGAAAGCGTGCCTGACGTCTTCCAGGATGGCATAGGTGACGGGAACGAGAATCAGAATGACGGCGGTGCCGAAGATGACGCCGAATCCCAGTGAGGTCGCCATGGGGATGAGGAGCTGCGCCTGCAGGCTTTTTTCGAACAGCAGCGGGGTGAGGCCCGCGAACGTCGTAAGGGACGTCAGGAGGATGGGCCGGAACCGCGCCATCCCGGACTCCCGGATGGCCTCCTGCATGCCCTTGCCCTCCTTGCGCCGGCGGTTGATGAAGTCCACCATCACCAGACTGTCGTTGATGATCACACCCGACAGGGCTACTAGGCCGAGAACAGACACAATGGATAGTTCAAGGCCCATTATAATGTGTCCCCAAATCCCACCGACGAAACCGAACGGAATCACGGCCATGATGATCAGCGGCTGCAGATAGGAGCGGAAGGGAATCGCGAGCAGGCCGAAGATCACGAAGAGGGCCATGCCGAAACTCCTCGACAGGCCCTCCATGGTCTCCTGCTGCTCTCTCTGTTCGCCTTCGAGGCTGAACCGGACCCGGGGGTGGTCCGAGACGATTGCCGGCAGCACGTTCGCGGTGACGTCAGCCAGGACCTCGTTGGCGTTGGCTCTACCCTCATCCACGTCTGCGGTGACGCTGACGATGCGCTGCCGATCCGTGCGGCGGATGGCGGCGTATCCTCTGCCCAGTTCCGTCCGCGCGGCGACCGAAAAGGGCACCTCCACGCCGTCCGGCGTGCGCAAACGCATGGTCTCCAGGTTGTTCATCGAACGTCGCTCGCTCTCGGGATAGCGGACCATCACCCGTACGTCGTCCCTTCCCCTCTGGATGCGCTGCGCCTCCTCGCCGTAGAACGCCTGCCTGACCTGCCGGGCGAGATCGGACATGGTCAGCCCGAGCAGTTGCGCCTCCTCGGTCAGGGCAAGTTTCACTTCCTTCTTCCCGGGGCGAAACGAGTCGGCGATGTCCATGACTCCCGGGTATTCGGCCAGCCTATTCTTGAGTTTCTCCGCGGCGGTCCGGAGTTCGGCGTAGTCCGGGCCGGTAAGCTGGATGTTGATCGGTTCGCCCACGGAAAAGAGCGAAGAGGCGAACGTCAGTTCCGTTGCATCGGGAATGGATCCGGCCAGTTCCCGCCAGCGCCTGGCGATTTCGATGCTGCTGCTGCTCCGCTCCTCGGCCGGCGTGAGCTCGATGTTGACTTCGCCGAGGTGCGCGCCGGAGAAGGAGGCGTTGGTTCCGCGGTTCTCGCGTTGAGCCGCGCGAAGGGGCTGGTCTCCAACCAATGCGTGTATATGGGCGAAAACCCTCTCGTGGGTTTCCGATTCCAGTTCCCGCTGCAACCGGATTGCGGATGACTCCAGCCGGCGCACGACCCGGTCGGTTACCTCGGCGGGCGTGCCCTGGGGCATGGTCAGAATCGCCGCCACGTTGTCGGCCGGGACCTGAGGCAGAAACACGAAGCCGATCCAGCCGCCGAGAATGAGTCCGGTCGTAAGGGTCAGCGCGGCCACTCCCACGGACGCGCTCAGATATCGCCACGCCAGGCATCGTTCGAGAAAAGGACGGTAGGCCTGATGGATGATCCATTCCAGGCGGGATGAGAAACTGTCTCGAAACCGTCTCAGCAACCCGCCGATGCGGCTCGTGGTTTTCTTTCTGCCGTGCAGTTTGGCGTGCGCCAGATGGGCGGGCAGGATGAGCAGGGATTCAACCAGCGAGAAGACCAGCGTCAGAATAACGATCTCCGGGATCAGCCTCATGATCTTGCCGGTGTTGCCGGGGATGACCAGCAGGGGAGAAAACGCGGCGATTGACGTCAGAATCGCAAAGGTGACGGGCACGGCCACTTCCTGGGCGCCCGCGATGGCGCCGCGCAGGCCGCGTTCACCCTGCTGGAACCGCCGGTAGATATTCTCCCCGACGACAATGGCGTCGTCGACAACGATACCGAGCACCACGATGAACGCAAAGAGCGAGATAACATTGATGGAGGCGCCGATGGTCGGCATCATCGCGATGGCGCCAAGGAAGGAGATGGGGATGCCCAGGGCGATCCAGAAGGCCAGGCGGAGCCTGAGAAACAGCGCCAGGATGACGAGGACGAGGATGAAACCCCCGCGTCCGTTCTTCAGCATCAGGTTGAGCCGGCCCTCGAGGATCCTGGAGAAATCCGAGTAGACGGTAAGTGAAATGCCTTCGGGCATGCGGGATTCCGCCGACTCGATGTACTCCTTGACTTTGCGGGAGATGTCCAGCGCGTCCTGGTCGCCCACACGGAAGACCTGCACCAGAACGCCCGGTTCCTGGTCGAACCTGCCCGAAATGTCCGCGTCGGCGAATCCGTCCACAACCGTGGCCACGTCCCCTACGGTGAGTGCGGCGCCGTCGGGACGGGTACGTAAGATGATACTCTCGAAGGCCGCGCCCCGGTAGGCCTGCCCTTTTGTCCGCAGAAGGATTTCGCCGCCTTCCGTCTTGATGGCGCCGCCGGGCAGATCGAGCGAGGAACGGCGCACCGCCCTCACGACTTCGTCGAAAGTGAGGTTGAAACGACGAAGCGCCGCTTCCGAGACTTCAATGGAGACCTCGTACGGACGCGCGCCGCTCAATTCCGCCTGGGTTATTCCCGGGATGGCGGTGATCTCGTCCCGGACCTGTTCGCCCAGGTACTTCAGGGTGGTCTCGTCGGCGTCGCCCGATACGGCCACATTGATCACCTGGCGGCGCAGGACCACTTCCTGGATGAGGGGTTGTTCGGTTTCGTCCGGGAACGTGTCAATTGCATCGACGGCTGACTTGACGTCCTCCAGGACTCTGCGCGCATCGGTGCCGGGTATAAGCTCGATGTTCACGCTGCCCCGGTTTTCCGATGCCGTCGAGCGGATGCGTTTGATGCCTTCGATGCTCTGAACGGCCTCTTCGATCCGCACGCAAACGCCCTCTTCCACCTCCTCGGGCGCCGCCCCGCGGTAAACGACGGAGACCTGAACGACGTCTGCGGAAAACTCCGGAAAGATCTCAAGTTCGATGCCGCCGATGGTAATCAGCCCGCTGGCCAGGATGACGACCATGAGCAGATTCGCGGCGACGCTGTTTTCGGCGAACCAGGCGATTGCGCGATTCATCCGGCGCCTCCTTCAGACGGGGACGGGACCGTGTTCTCCGGTGCGAGGATACGCACCTGCATCCCCTCCACAACGGCGTCCAGCGTGGAAATACAGACCCGTTCGCCTCCGTCGAGGCCGGAACGGATGAGGGCGTTCTCCGCTTCGAGCCTCAACAGATCGACGCGACGAAAACGCAGTCTGCTGTCCTCGTCGATGACAAGGACCTGATCGGTGTCCCTGAGGGCCGTTCGTGGCACGACCGCGACGTCCCTGGCGACGCGACCGAGGATTTCGACCTCGACAAACAGCCCCGCGAAGAGCGGCGCACGGGCCGGGTCGCCGTCCTGGTCGTACGGCGCGACGACGCGCGCGACCAGATTGACCATCCGCGTGCGGGCGTCGATTTCCCCTTCAATCCGTACGATTTCTCCCTCCCAGGTCTGCGGCGCTCCCGCGAAGACCGCATGCACCATGGCTTTCGGGCGGGAAGCGGGCTCGAGTTCGCTTCGAGCGTTGTAGACCAGGTCCAGATAGGCGAGTTGCTCGTGCGGCACCGGCAGGCGGATTTCGGCGTAATCCACGGCGTAGATGCGGGCGACCGGAGCGCCGGGATTGACGAATTGTCCGAGGTCCACGATCTTGGACAACACCCGCCCCTCGTACGGCGCGCGGATGCGGGTCCGTTCGAGCGCGAGCCGGGCCTGTTCCTGGGATGCGCGCGCTGCCTGCAGGGCGGAGCGGGCGTCTTCCAGCTGGGGCTTCCGGAGGGCCAGGTCGGTGGCTTCGCCGCTGCCCAGGCGCTGCCATTCCTGCATGGCCAGTTCGGCCTCCTCCTGCTCCCGCGCCAGTCGCACCTCGGCCTGGGCCACCACGGCCCTCGCGCGGTCCACCGCGAGTTCGTAGTCGCGCGGGTCGATTGTGACGAGTATGTCCCCTGCCTTGAAGAAGCCGCCGTTCGCGAAGGCAGGAGAGACGGAGATGATCTGTCCGGCGACCTGTGATACGAGGCTGGTCCTGGTGCGCGGCGCGGCGGTGCCCTGGGCAAGAACCTTGAGTTGCACGTCTTTTATTTCTACCGGCATCGCCCGTACCAGAGGAGGCGGTACTTCAGGTGGGGCCACCACGACTTCGGACCGTGCGCTGATGAGTACGTAGGCGCTCAGCGCTCCAAACGCGACGACCGCAACGGGGAGAAGCGCCTTCGGATGCCGCCGGATCCAGCCGGACAGACGCGGCGTATCCGGGCGTGTGCTCTTCAACGGTCTCATGCTCATGTTCTACAGTCCTTCCGTTTGCGTTGTCGACGTCGTCGAAGCCGTTCCGGGGGGACCCGCGAAACCCCCGCCAAGGGCGAGGTGCAGGTTGACCCGGTTCTCGAGGCGCTGCCGGCGTACGGCGATGAGCTGGCTTTCGGACGCGTACGCCCCGCGCTGGGCGTCCAGCATCGTGTTCAGGTCCACCAGGCCTCCGGCGTACCTGTCCTCGGCCAGGCGGCGCGCGGCAAGGGCCTGCTCGGTTGCGGTTTCAAGCGCCGCCTGTCGTTTGGCCAGAAGGCTTTCCGCCGCCAGTGCGGTCTCCACTTCGGCAAAGGCGGACAGGACGCTTTGAACGTATGTGGATACGGCCCCTTCGGATTGTGAAGCGGCCAACCGGATGCCGCCGCGAATCCGTCCGCCCTGAAAGAGGGGCTGCAGGACATTTCCCGCAAGGTTCCACACGCTGAAGTCGCCGTCGAGAAGGCTCTCCAGGTCCCTGCTGCTGGTGCCGGAGGAACCCGTGAGGCTGATGCGGGGATAGAGCGCCCGTCTGGCCTGTTTGTACCGGGCGTGGGACGCCGCCAGCCTCCGTTCCGCCGCCATCAGGTCCGGACGGCGGGACACCAGGTCGGCAGGAAGGCCGTCTGGAATGGCTTCCGGAAGTTCCGGCAGGTTCGAGCCGGGTTTGAGCGCGGCGGCGGGATACCTGCCCAGAAGGACTTCGAGCTGCCGCCGGGTACCGTCCAGAATGAGCCGACGCTGTTGGAGGACGGCCTCGGCGCCCGCCAGGTCCGAAAGCGCGCGCCGCAGGTCCAGTGCGTGTCTCAATCCGCGCCTGTAACGTTCCCGTACGACCTCGCTGGACGTCTCGAGGTTCTCTACCGTGGCTTCCGAAAGATGGACCTGCCTGCGGGCCTCCACGGCCGCGAACCAGAGCTTGGCGGTCTGGCCCGCCAGCGAAAGCCGTGCGCCTGTATGATCCGCGCGCGCGGCCTGCGCGTCGGCCAGAGCGGCGGAGGCGCCGGCCCCCAGCCGGTTCCAGAGATCGAGTTCCCAGGAGACGTCGAGGGCCAGTCCAAAGCTGCTTGACGTTGAGGTCAGAACGTCGTTTCCGGAACCGGGGATGGGCAGGCCTATGAAATTCTGTTTGCGGCGGGACCCGCTCACTCGGCCTCCGGCATTGGGATACAGAGGGGCGCCGGCGATTTTCGCCCGTGCCGCGGCCGCGCGTACCCTGGCGGCGGAGGCCTGCAGGTTGTGGTTTCTCGCCAGCGCTTCGGCAACCAGGCCAGTAAGGGTTTCGTCATCGAAAGTACGCCACCAGAGCGTGTCCGCGGGCGCGGCGCCGGCTTTACCCGCCGCCCAACGTTCCGGAATGGTGACTTCGACGTCCGGTGGGTTCACCTGCGGGGCCGCGGCGCAGGCCGCAAGCAGCACGGTGAGAATGGAAAGAACCGGTCTCAAGTTGGGTCTCCGTTGGGGGCGGCGGCGCGAAGGCCGGCCGCGAGGAACGCGACGAGGCGGCTGATGTTGTTTTCGATATCGGACGGATCGCACAGGCCGCCGGTCCGTCGCGGGATGATGTGTCTCCCCATCAGCGGCATGCTGATGCAGCCGACCATGAAGAAGAACCGCCAGAGCAGGTCGGTCCGGGACAGGTGGGGAAGACTGCGGGCAAGGGCGGACGTAAAGCGCTGAAAGACTTCGGCGAACTGTTCGGTAATTCTGTACCCCAGGTCTCCAGGTTCGGAATAGAGCCTTCCGATGAGCAGCATGAAATTCTCGCCGCCGCCCGCGGGGTCGTACGCCAGCCGCATCGCGGGCGCTACGAAGGCATTTACAATACCTTCAATGGAGGGCGCGTCTCCGGCGGCCGATTCTTCGGCATCGAGAAGGCGGCGCCGTTCCCGGTTCAGAGGTTCCAGCCTCCGGGCGAAAACCGCTTCGATAAGCGCTTCTTTGGAGCCGAAGTGGTAGTGGACGGAGGCCAGGTTTGCGGACGCCTCGGAAGTTATGGCGCGCAGGGACGTGGCTGCGATTCCGTGTTCGGCAAACAGATGTTCGGCGGCGTCGAGCAGACGGTCGTGAGTATCGGACTGATTCATGGAATCACACAACTGATGATCAATTTCAAACAAACGTATGTTTAAAACGAACGTTTTAAATTACCGAATCTCCAGAAGTATGTCAAGAGGAATATGGCGTCTCCGAATGGCACATCGCAACAATATTAATTTTTTAATTGACAAAATGCGGATCTTCTGTACATTTTAAATTAAGGAATTAATCGCGCGCCCCATAATTACGAAACTTCGTGACTCAAGTACAACCTTTTAAGGAGTTCAATGTATGGCAAGGCCGAAGTCGCCCACGCTTACGGAAGCCGAACTCAGGCTGATGGACGTGCTCTGGAAAAAGGAGGCAGCCACCGTGCGCGACGTTGTCGCGGCGCTGCCGGGTAACGAACCGCTCGCCTACAGCACGGTGTTGACAACGCTGAGAATTCTCGAGCGGAAAGGCTACGTGTCCCACGAAAAGGAGGGCAGGGCCTACGTCTACCAGCCCGTCGTCGGCCGCGAGGACGCCAGGAGAAGCGTGGTACGGTACATGATGAGCCGGTTTTTCAACAATTCGCCCGAAGCGCTGATGCTGAACATTCTAGAGAACGAAACGGTCGACGGAGACGTTCTCGATCGCCTGAAACGAATGGTGGACGAAAGCAGTTAGGTAACTCTGTATGTTCGCGGCCTACGAAATCTTCGACGCTGTTTCCCGGTTGGTCGTGTCCGCCGTACTCGAAGGACTCTGGCCGGGACTGCTCGTTACGATTGCGCTCGCGTGCCTCCTGAACTTCGCGAAGTGGCTGAACGCGCGGACCCGGTACGTGATCTGGACGGTCGCGCTGGCGGCGGTGTTCGCACTGTCGTGGTCCGGAGTTTTGAGTCCGCCGGACCATGCGGGCGCCGCGCGAATTTGGTCCCGGGCAGTGGAAATAAGCGAGGAGCAGGCCTCCGAAAGCCGGAATCTCAGCCGGGAGAATGGGTACGAATCGACGCCCGACTCCGAAGCGCCGGAGGGCCTGGAGCCGGATATCGTCGCTGAGCTTCCCCGACCATGGCCGCCGATTGTATTCGCGGTATGGATGCTGATCGTACTGGCACTGTCGGCGAGGCTCTTCCTGGCTTTTCGTCATATTCGGCGCCTGAAGCTGAGCGCGAGGCCCCTTCCTGCCCGCTATCAGCACAGGTTGCGCCGCCTCCTTCGGGCTTGCGAGACGCGTCGCTGGGTGCGCCTCTGCAGTTCCACACAGGTGGTCGCTCCCGCGGCGACGGGTCTCTTCAGACCTGTGATTCTGATCCCCGAGTCCATGCTGGAGCGGCTTACGGAGGCGGAATTCGATCAGGTAGTCCTGCACGAACTGGCGCACCTGCACCGGCTGGATGACTGGTCCAGGCTCCTGCAGGCGATTGTCGGGTGCGTTTTGTTCTTCCATCCGGCCGTATGGTGGATCGGTCGACAGATGGACCTTGAGCGCGAGGTCGCGTGTGACGATATGGTGGTCGGCATAACCGGAGGAGCCAGAGGTTACGCGGTTTGCCTCACCCGGCTGACCGAGATGTTGGCATCTCCGGCGGGGTTGACGATGGGAATCGGCGCCCCCGGAGACCGGAAGCAGGTCGTTCGGCGGGTCTCACGTCTGTTGAATGCTCCGGGCGGCCGCGGTCGTCGGCTGTCACGGGCCGGTCTCGTACTGGCTTTCGGTCTGGTCCTGGCGGTATTGACACATTGCGGCGGCGGACCGGCGGTCGAGGCGCCGGGCCGGTCGGAAGCCTTCGTCAGGCTGGCAACCATCAAGGATCGGCTGCTGTCATTCCTGCGGCTGGACGGCCTGCCCTCCAGTTCCGGGCGCTCGGACCTGGTTACGGTAATTGCGGATTCCCTGGATGCCCGAATGTTGGGTAATCCCATCCGCGGCGTTTTCGAGAGGATAATTAGGACACCCGGGAAGGAGCGCCTATATCATGTCTCGTTCGTGCGAGCGGGAGATTTCCGGGCGTTGCGTCGCAGGAATATCGTGATCGCGGCGCCGTTTGACGGAGACCACGAAGCAAGCAGGCTGGTACGCTCGCTGGTTCCGGACGGAAGGAGAGAAGCCATCCGTAACGGCGCGGCGCCGATTGTCATCCGCCGTGACGTGTGGGCGGACGACCAGGTCGTCGCGCTGGTTACGGGCGAGGACCGCAGTGCGTTGAAAGCCAACTTCCTGACGGAAGCGGACCGGATTTACGGCGCGGTCGACGGGAAGCGGGACGAATGGGTCGCCGACGTACTCTATCGATTCGGCGAAAGAAAGTCGCTCGCTTCGGAGCTGGCGGAACGGTTCGGATGGCGCGTGCGCGTACCCTTCGGCTTCAATATGATTGACTCACACGCCGATAGCGGGTTCGTGGTACTGACGCGTACCCACGCAAGGGTGCGCCAGTGGATGTTTGTCTACCGGGAGGACGGCGTGCCGCCGCACCGGTTGACCGAGGCGTGGTGTATCCAGAAGCGGAACGAGATCGCCGAGAGGTTCTTTGAAAACGACATTGTGGACCCAACCGGCCTGACCGTGAGTCAGCGGGAGCTCGGAAGCCGGTTGGCAGTGCATCTGGAAGGATTGTGGCAGAACGATCACTCGTGGAAGGGCGGGCCCTTCAGGAGCTACGTGCTGGTGGACGAGAAAAAGGACCGGCTCTATTTCCTGGACCTTGGAGTCTACGGCCCTAACAGAAGAAAAGAGGCCTATCTTCGTCAACTGGACGTCGTGGCCAGGACGTTCGAAACGGGGCCGTTCTACGAGGACCGGCTCGCGACGACAGGGACCCATGTCACGCACGGCATCGATGACTGACATCCGCGCGGGCAGAGGAGACTCGCCCGTTTTTTTCAATTTAAATATTAATTCATTAATTACATGTGTCTGATGCCAGGACCAATTGGGATGCCGCAGGCTTGTAACTTGCGACGACGAAGTTCCACTCTTCCTCATCCGTGCACGCAACAGGACGAGCAAAGTCTGCAATTCCCGTTCCCACAGGAAGGGGCAACGACAATTGCTTGAGGGCGTCTCGCTCGGCTCCCCCTCTCCCCACGGGAGAGGGGGCCGGGGGGAGAGGTCTCCGCATACGATACCGGTGCTTCGCGACGAAGCGCAAACTGGCAGCTTTCGGCAAAATGGCACTGGCGACAGGCGGAACATCAACCTGTCACGGTTAACATACAACCTGAAAGGAGGCCGACGATGTTGCGTTATAAGCATCCCGAAGCGGATCTGAAGCTGGCGTACCCGAAGGTGATGGCGCGGAGTGTCGGAATCTCCATCGTGTTTCTTCTGGTCCTCGCAGTGATGTTTCCCTCTTTCGAGATGGAAACACCAGCGCGGGTGCGCCGCCCCGACGTGATCATTGTCGAGCAAATTCCCGAAATCCGGCATCCGAGCCGTCCTGAGCCGAAGCGGCCCTCAGTGCCGATTGAAGCGGATGCCGACGAGGTGCCCGAAGACGTAACCATCGAGTCGACTGAACTGGACTTGGAACGTGTACCCGTGGAACTCCCTACGCCCGTGCGCCGCGAGACCGCACCCGTCGAGGAGGAAGTCCTTGAATTCTGGAGGGTTGAGCAGAAACCCTCCCTGACCCGTTTCACCATGCCGGTCTACCCTGAATTGGCGAGGAAAGCCGGGCTGGAGGGGGTGGTGTTCGTGGCGTTCACGGTGGGCGCAGACGCGAGCGTCAGACAGGTCCGTGCCGTACGAGGACCGGAGATTTTCAGGAAGGCGGCGATCGAGGCGGTTTCGCAGTTCGTATTCGAGCCTGCCGTTCAGAACGACCGGGTGGTCGCGGTGAAGATGTCGATGCCCATCCGGTTTCGGCTGAACGATTGAGCGATACGGCGGCTTTACAGGTCGCTCGGGTCCACGGTGAGGAGTTCCATGTGTTCCTTGTTGACCGAGTAGGCCACAATCAGCCGGTCCTGCTCGACCAGCGCGCAGGGATACTGGTGACCGTGCGCCTTGAGCGCGCCAGGAAACGCAATGGCGGTGGTTTCGTTGATCAGAAAGTATCGTCGCTCGAATTTCACGCCGTCCGACGAAATGGAAATCATCAGGGGCACCCGGTTCAGCAGGTCGGCAATGGCGTTGTTGATGAGAAAAAAACGACCGTCGGTCATGCGTCCCGCGCTGACGCGGGATTTCGAGTCGGGAATATTCGACAGCATGGGCGGCGTCCAGCTTCGGCCGCCGTCCTCGCTGACCGCCACGCGCAGCCTCATCTCATCCGTCTCGTTCCGGTGGAACATGAATATCGCGCCCACGTCCGTTTCGTACCACGATGCTTCTCCGTACGGAAACCGTCCCGAATCCATCCCCCGCGAACCCTCGAAGGGGATCTCCACGACCTCGGGACGATCCAGAGGATTCGCTCCGGGCCAGAGAAACACGATCGGGTGCCCTCGCCGTGATCCGGCGCACAGAAGCCTGCCCTCCCGCGTCAGCCGCGGCGCCTCGAACCAGTAGCAGTCCTCGGCGACGTCGCGCGCCGTCCAGCTTTCACCGTCGGCAGACACGAAGAGTCCGACGCCGCAGGTTATCCTGCTTTCGTCTCTGGCGCTCATCCCGGGCCTGCGAGCCGCGCCGCCCCCGGTTTTCGTCTGCACGAATACGACGAGACGGTCGTCGTAACCCATGATTCCACCGGTATTTCGCCACATCCTTCCCTGGACGTCGCCGGGCGCCACGCAACCCGGCCGTGACCATGCGGCCAGATCCTCGCTGCGTGTAATCAGGGTCCGCTGGCCGGGCGCCTCTTCGTCCACGCGTCCGTTGGAGAAGACGTACCAGTATTTTCCACGCCATCTGCAGATGCCGGCCTGATGATTGTAGGTACCGAACGCCCGCGAACCTGTCGGCACACGAATTCGCAGGATCGGTGCGTGGTCGAACCATGCCGGCCAATCCTTTCCGTCGGGCCGGGTGCATCCCGCCTTCGTGAACTGCGACGTTACAAGGTTGTCCCTTACCCTCTGCCTGAGTTCGGGCGTGAGCATGGAGATACGTGTTTCCGTGTAGATGTCCGGTACGGGCATGACCGGATTCCTCTTGTCTGCTTGCGCCTTCACCTTTGGATGACGGCGGTCAGTCCACGACGTTGACGACAACCTCGACTTCGTCCACCGTAATGTCGCTGGTTTCGGTGCGATATTTCTCGACCAGCCTGATGCCTAGTACCTATTGACTTCTAAGAC
>JAAXHE010000009.1:1908-38852 GCA_012271065.1 Candidatus Latescibacterota bacterium | reverse complement strand
GGGACTCGGTTGCGCGCCTTGTCTTCGCCCACGATGGCTCGCCCTCGCCTGCAGAGCGACTTTATCAACGGACTGTTAACGCATGAAAATGAATATATCGGTCTTTGTCCGCGTCTGTTTCGATAACGCGGCGGGCCACCGGCAACGCGGCAGCAATGTCGCCAGCAATCAGTCCGGCCTTGGCCGCGCGTTCCGCGCACAGATCTCCGGCCAGGCCGTGCATATAGACTCCCAGGCAAGCCGCAGTTTCCGGGTCCAGGCCCTGGCCGATCAGAGCCGCGATAATTCCGGTAAGCACGTCTCCGGAGCCGCCCGAGGCCATGCCGGCATTCCCGCTGGGATTGACGTACGTGCAGCCGCCGGGTACGGCCACAACGGACGGCGCGCCCTTCAGGACAACGATGACTTCGGCCTCGCCGGCGAATGTCTGGGCCGACCCGATGGGATCCGAACGTATGGCCTCTGTGCAGAGACCGGCGAGACGCGCGAATTCGCCCGGGTGCGGCGTGACGACGGTGGGCGCCGACCGCATTTTCAGGCATTCCGGCGCTCCGGAAAGCGCGTTGATACCGTCGGCGTCCAGAACGAGCGGGGCCTGGATGTCTTGAACGATCCGCCGGACCAGCTCCACGGTTTCCCGATGTGTGCCCAGGCCAGGTCCCATCGCAACACAGTCGGCCTCCGCGACCAGCCTCCGTATGTCGCCTCGGGCACGAAGGGCGAGGCATCGGGGTTTCCGAACCTCGGGAAGCGGATGGGTCATCGCCTCCGTGAGCTTGACCTCGAGAATATCGTTCAGGCTCTCGGGAATGCCGACCCGAACCAGGCCGGCGCCGGACCTTAGCGCACCCTGCGCCGAAAGCACGGCCGCTCCCGTGAAACCCATCGATCCGGCGAGGATGACCACCCGGCCGCAATCACCCTTGTGGGCGTCTGGCGGTCGTTGAGTCAGAAGCGCCGCGCATCCGTACGCCGCGGCGAGTTGAACGTTGACCTCTTCGGCGTTAACCGCCGCCCGGGGCAGTCCGATGTCTACGCAATGAAGTGTTCCGCAAAGGGACCGGCCCGGAAAGCGAAACTGCCCGATTTTGGGAAGTCCGAAGGTAACCGTGCGCGTTGCAGCGGCGCAGGGCCCGTCCGCACGGCCCGTGTCGGCATCCAGGCCGGACGGGACGTCTACGGCCAGGATGGGACAGGCAGCGTCCCTGAGCGTATCGATCGCGCCCGCGACAATCCCGCGGGGGCCGCCCCGAATCCCGGTACCAAGTAGGGCGTCAACCGCCGCCGACGTATCGGAAAGCGCGAATCGGATTCGTTCAAGGTCTCTGGATTCAATGATTTCTTCGACTTCAAGGCCGTTCTTGCGCGCCCGATCCAGGTGGTAGCGCGCATCGCCCGTGACCTGGTCTGCCGGCGCCAGCAAAAAGGCGGAAACCGAAGCGCCGGCAGATGCTGCGAGATCCGCGATAACGAACCCGTCGCCGCCGTTGTTGCCCTTACCGCAGAGAACGACGATTTTTTCGCCCGGAAAACCACCGACGAGATCGCTGAGTACCCGGCCGGCGCCACGCCCGGCATTATCCATCAGCCGGATGCCGGAAACCCCACGTTCGATGGCTCCGCGGTCGATGCGGGCCATCTGCGCACCGGTTACGAGCCTGGCATGGACCTGGGGCACCGGGCCTCCGTGGGATGCTGTCTGAAAACCCGCAGCGGTCATCGTGCGGCAGCAGGCGCCGGCAGAATCCGGACGACCCGAGGACGCCTGAAACGTGCCTAATAATACAGGAATCACCAGGGCGGCGCAACCTCAATTTTGCACTGCTGAAACCGGCCGGAAGAGACGGTCCGAACAGCCGTAAACGTGAATGACCGGTCTGCCGCGCGACAGATGTTTCGAGAGACAAATGCCTTGACAGAAAGCACCCGTTTTCTATAGTTTTTCCAACGGACCGCCGCAGTTATCAGGCCTGTATTCGAAGTGACGGTGGGGTGACGGAGTGGTCGAACGTGGCGGTCTTGAAAACCGTTGATCCTTACCGGATCCGTGGGTTCGAATCCCACCCCCACCGCCAAAACAGCGACACGGCTCATGGTTCATCTTTCAGCCATGCCTCCCGAAAGACCGGAGACTGTTTTTCGCGGATTCAGCGTCGGCTCCGAATTCGCAGGTTTTCCTTGATTTTACAGGCCCGTTTTGGTAGTATTAGATTCCTTTGAATCCATTTTTCGGAGAGGTGCTGGAGCTGGCTGAACAGGGCGGCCTGCTAAGCCGTTGTAGGGTTAATTCCCTACCGAGGGTTCGAATCCCTCCCTCTCCGCCAACAAAAAGCGGTGAGAGGCAAGAGGTAAGACGGTAGAGGGCCACACCCCCACCCCAATGGTTTTGCGACTTTTCCTACGTCCTGTTTCTCTCGTCTGGTTGCCGACCGCCGATTGCATGTAGCTACCATTTCAACGCCGGCACGTGGGCGATTCGCAAGACACTCACTACCAATACAACATCGGCGTGGACATCTGTGTTCTCGTCTCACGTCTTACCTCTCACGTCTCACCGATTTTAATGACCGAACCCGTTCTTCGATTTGCGCCCTCGCCCACAGGCGGATTTCACGTGGGCAACGCCCGTACGGCGCTGTTCAACTTTCTCTATACCCGGCATTACGGCGGACGGCTGCATCTGCGCATTGAAGATACGGATCGCGACCGGTCCACTGACGCCGCCCTCAAGACCATCCTTGACGGACTGGACTGGCTGGGGATTGCTTTTCACGGCCAACCGATATTTCAGTCCCGCAACGCCGCGGCGCACCGCAATACGGTTGACCGGCTGCTGGAAACCGGACACGCGTATTACGCCTACGAGACCCCGGAGGAAGTGCGAGCCCTGCAGCAGCAGGCGCAGCGGGAGGGGCGGCGGGTTCAGTACAGCAGGGACCTGACATCGGAACAACGCGAGGCATTCGAGGCCGAGGGTCGGCCGAAGACGGTACGCTTCAGGGTTCCTGAGGGCGAGACAGTCTGGCAGGACCCCATCAGGGGCACGCAACGATGGGACAACGTCGAGGTTGAGGACTTCATAATCCAGCGGGCGGACGGGTCCCCGATTTACCATCTGGCGGTGGTCGTCGACGACCACGACCTGGGCGTGACGCTGGTGATCCGGGGCGCGGAACACCTTTCCAATACGCCCAAGCAGGTGATGCTCTTCCAGGCGCTGGGATGGACCGCCCCGGCGTACGCGCACACGACGTTGCTGATGGGGACGGACGGGAGAAAGCTGAGCAAGCGCCTTGGCGCGACGACCGTCACGGAATACCGGCAGCAGGGCATCCTGCCTGAGGCGTTGTTCAACTTTCTGGCGCTCCAGGGCTGGTCTCCCCGGGACGACAGTGAGGTCTTCACAAGAGACGAATTGATCGAGGCGTTTTCCGTTGAAGGAATGCTCAGGAAGAACGCGGTATTCGACGAGCGGAAGCTGGCGTGGCTGAACGGCGAACACCTGAGGTTGAAACCGGTTTCCGAACTCTTGCGGGCGGCGCTGGATCTGTGGATTGACACGGGATGGATTGCGGCGGAAGATGCGGAAACCCGACGCGGGAGCCTGCTCAGGGCCGTAAAACTGATGCAGCCGCGCATTCAGACCGTGCAGGATCTTCTGAATTTCGAGTACTTTTTCAATGATCCGCGATCATACGAGGAAAAGGCCCGAAAGAAACACTGGAAGCTGGACAGTCCCTCCAGGCTGGAGCTGCTGATCGCAAGGCTGGAGGCACTGTCCGACTTCAGCGAACGGGAAATCGAAGGCGCCACGCGCACGCTGTCCGGGCAACTGGGTATCTCCACCGGAAAGCTGATCCATCCCACCCGTCTCGTACTCAGCGGCACGAACGTCGGACCCGGCCTGTTCGAAATGATGGATGTTCTGGGACAGGAAACCTGTATCCGGCGGATGAAAGCCGGTTTGGAACGGCTGGGTCGAAAGGAGACCGTCACCCGATAGACCGACAATAGGCAAAACCGATATGGCTGCCCCCTCGTCTAATGGCAAGACATGCGGCTCTGGACCGTAGTATCGGGGTTCGAATCCCTGGGGGGCAGCCAAATTTTGTTTTTAACGACGACAGGTGCTTTGGATATCATTCCCTCCCGCATAGGAAAATGAAAAAATCGGGAATCAAAAATCAAATACGATAGCTTAGACTTGGATATTTGATGGTCGTGGAATGAACATACCCTTCGCGCAGGCCCTCGAGGTTGGCGATTTTTGCGCGATTCAGCGCGCGCCGAAAACCGACTTCCACCGCCACGCCTTCTTCGGGACGCGAATCGAGAATGTGGAGCGCTGGCTCGGTTACCCGCTGGAACGGCCGGCTCTTCCCATGCCCGGCCTTAAGGCCATGGATGACTACGCCGCCAGAGTCCTGGGCCCCCACATCAGTTCGAGAGAGGCCTTTGAATTTACGGCCGCGGCGGCGGTCGGCGACGCGATTGAAGACGGCGTCCGATGCCTTGAGATGAGCTTCGACGTGCGGTCTGCCAGTCACTTCGCGAGCGGTTTCGCGGAATTCGCGTCCACCATCCAGAACTTGACGGAGCGATTTCGCGACCGGATCGATCTCAGGCCGGAGCTCGGCATCCCGCGGGAGATGGTCGGCGATCGGGAGATGGTCCGTCGCATCCACGCTGGAATCGAGTCCGGCGTCTTCCTGTCGATCGACCTTTATGCCGACGAAAACGCGTGTTCTGTCGACGCCGTGATTCCCATCTACAGGAATGCGAGTTCAGTCGGAATGAAATTGAAGGCGCACGTTGGCGAATTTGGCGGGGCCGAACGCGTACGGGAGACGACGGAAGTCTTGGAGCTGGACGAGATACAACACGGCATTGCGGCAGCTGAATCGCCCGGGGTGATGCAATGGCTGTCAGAAAACCGGATTCGCCTTCACGTCTGTCCGTCCAGCAACGTCATGCTGGGCGCCGTGGACTCGCTCCCGTCGCACCCGATTCGCGTACTCTTCGATCATGGCGTGGAAGTGACCGTGAATACAGACGACCCGATGATCTTCGGGCAGAGCGTCTCGCAGGAGTACATGAATCTGTTCGAAGCCGGTGTCTTCAGTGCCGACGAACTGGACGAGATTCGAGCCACGTCTCTCGCCACACGATCCTGACGGGTTACCATCGGGTTTACGCAAGCGGACACGCCTTCATCCCGTCAAAGGCCGGCATTGCCTGCGTAACACAGACTGCGGTGGCAGCGGGGTCGGAAAACGGAGAAAGACAATGCGTGAAATCGTGATGTTCGGCGGCACGGCGCATCCGGAACTGGCGGAGAACATCTGCAGCCACCTCGGCGTAGCCCGCAGCCGCAGCACGCTGAATCAGTTCAGCAACGGATGCTTCCAGGTGCAACTCGAGGCCAACTGCCGGGAGGCCGACGTCTTTCTCATACAACCGATGGTGATGCCGGTTCACGACCATCTGATGGAACTGTTGCAGATGCTTGACGCCGCCAGGGGCGCATCGGCGGCGCGTACGACGGCCGTGATCCCCTATTTCGGCTATGCGCGTTCGGACAAGAAGGACGCGCCCCGGATCTCAATTGCGGCCCGGCTCGTCGCGGACCTGCTCTGCACGGCCGGCGCCAGCCGCGTGCTCACCATGACGCTGCACGCGGCCCAGGTGCACGGCTTCTTCAACGTACCCGTGGACCACCTCAACGCGCTCCACATTTTAGCCGGCCACTTTCAGGGCCGCGACCTTGAGAATACCGTGGTGGTATCGCCTGACCTTGGCCGGGCTAAAGAAGCCGCCCACTTCGCCAGGATGCTGGGGCTGCCCGTGGCCGCGGGCAGCAAGCGCCGGATCAGCGACCGGGAGGTCGTTATCGACGCGATTGTAGGCGACGTCAACGGCAAACGCGTGATCGTCCTGGACGATGAGATCGCCACCGGCGGTACGATTGTCGAATTGATCCGCCGTCTACGCGAGCGGAGAGTTAACCAGATCACCATCACGTGCACACACGGACTCTTTTCGAGCAATGACCTCGTGCGGTTCTGCGCATTGGACGAAGTCCGGGAGGTCGTGACGACGGATACGGTGCCCCGGTCCGCGGCAATTCAGTCGCATGAGAAACTGACGACTTTGTCCGTGGCGCCCCTGCTTGCCGAAGCCATTCGCAGGATTCACAACGGCGAGTCGGTCAGCAGCCTGTTCACCGAACCCGAATGGATCGCGGAAGACGAATCCGGGAGCGCGTAGGGAATCGTTGAAGGCATCCCGTCTGCGTGACGATCGGACGACTGAGCGGTCTGAGCGCAATCGATGCGGGCAGACGGGAATGTCTGCCCCACCTTCACACCGGCTTCGGCTGAAACTTAACAGAGTGATCCCGAATTAATTGTTATTTTTATTACATTTACCGTTCGAGGCGGAATCTATGAACGAAACTGATCTCAGCCGATCTGACGCCGAAGACGAAGTCGCTTCCGATTTTATCCGTGATGCCATTCGGGAGGACCTCGCCGACGGCCGGTACAGTGGCGTGATGACTCGTTTTCCCCCCGAGCCGAACGGGCATCTGCACATCGGCCACGCCAAGGCGATCTGTCTCAATTTCTGGGTTGCCGAGGAATTCGGCGGCGTCTGCAATCTCCGCTTTGATGACACGGATCCCGCCAAGGAAGAGGCCAGATATGTCGACGGAATCCAGAGGGATATCCGATGGCTGGGGTTTGACTGGGAGGACCGCCTCTATTTTGCCTCCGACTACTTCGAACAGCTCTACGAATTCGCCGTCAAATTGATCAAAAAGCGCAAAGCCTACGTGTGCGATTTGAACACGGCTGCGACCCGCACGTACCGGGGGTCGGTGACCTCACCGGGAAGAGAAAGCCCGTTTCGAAACCGGTCCATCGACGAGAACCTGGACCTGTTTGCGCGGATGAGAGCCGGTGAATTTCCGGATGGCACGCGAACCCTGAGGGCGAAGATCGATATGGCGTCGCGCAACATGAACATGCGCGATCCAGTGATGTTTCGCATCCTCCGGGCGTCTCACTACCGCCGGGGAAACGCGTGGTGCATCTATCCGATGTACGATTTCACCCACGGGCAGTCGGACGCGATCGAGGGGGTTTCGCATTCCCTGTGTTCGCAGGAATTCGAAGACCACCGCCCCCTTTATGACTGGTATATCCGGGAGCTCGGGATTTTCCCTTCGCGTCAGATCGAATTTCCAAAGCTGTTCGTCACGCATACGGTGGTGGGAAAACGACATCTGCGGCCATTAATCGAAAAAGGGCTGCTGGCCGGATGGGACGATCCCAGGCTGATCACGCTATCGGGACTTCGGCGCAGGGGCGTGCCCCCCGAGGCGATTCGGAATTTCATCCGCCGCGTGGGAATGTCCAAACGAGATACAACTGCGGAGATCGATCTCCTGGAGTTTCACATCAGGGACTATCTGAATCAACGTGCGCCCAGAGTGATGGGGGTGATCGATCCGCTCAAAGTGGTCATCGAGAATTATCCCGAAGACATGGAAGAGAGGTTTGAGGCGCAGATCAATCCGGAGGACCCGTCCGCAGGGACGCGCGCGGTGCCATTTTCACGGGAAGTCTACATCGAGCGGGAGGACTTTATGGAGGATCCTCCAGGGAAATTCCGCCGGCTGGCGCCGGGGCGGGAGGTCAGGCTCCGCGCGGCCTGTTATATCACCTGCACGGACGTCGTGAAGGACGAGGATGGAAACGTCGTTGAACTTCGATGCACGTTCGACCCCGAGAGTCGGGGCGGGTCGACACCGGATGGCCGCAAGGTCCGAGGTACCATCCACTGGGTGTCTGCGGCGCACACGGTTGAGGCGGAGGTGCGCCTTTATGATCGGCTGTTCAACGTGGAGAATCCAATGGAGGTTGCCGAAGGCGGGGACATCGGCGAAACGGTGAACCCGAAATCCCTGGAGGTGCGGCCGAGCTGTTTTGTGGAGTCCACGGTCAAGGACGCGGAGCCCGGCGCGCAGTTTCAATTCGAACGATTGGGATATTTCTGCGTGGACCCGGATTCGACGCCCGATAAGCTCGTTTTCAATCGCACGATGACGCTGCGCGATACCTGGGCCCGGATGCAGAAGAGAGGGAATCCGCCCAGGGTGAGGCGTGGTGGTTGAGGCGGCTTCGGATAGGACCAGCGATTCGCCGGACGGTTGAATCGCTCAATATTGTGGACGGAAGCAATCATGCCCGTACGGAAGACCGCACGGGCATCTTTGTTTCAGGGATGGTTAGCGACTGGCAATGTATAGGGTTTTATTTCGGCGGAGGCTCACCGTTTGTGTTGAAAGGCGGAGGCGTCTGGAATTGTGTCCCCCTTGCCGTTTCCTCAGCAATCCATTTTTCAACCTGTTGTTGCACCTCAAGACGGCCCTTTTCCACGCCCTTCTTTAAATTTCTCGCCTTTACCCATTCAGTTATTGCGCCCATTGCGTCGATTGCCTCCTCAACAAAATATGCCGTCGTTACGGCCAGTACACCTGATGAATCAACTATATTCAACAAGGCTTCATCTTTCAAGCGATTTTTCAGATCAATCCGGTGTTACTCAAGCCGACATACTTGGGACCGGAGCGGATATAGACGTCAGACACAGGCTAGTGGGCGAACCTCAGGCCGATGGCGACAGTAAACGTTGCGAAGTTCACGGCGCCAGATTCCGTATCGTCGTCGGCTTCGGTGCCGGCGAAATTTACACGGATTTCCGCAAAAGGTATGTAAAAACCCTGGTCTATCCGGGCTTCGCCGCCCGCGACCAGTTGAAGAGATCCACCAATTTCCCAATTGGAATGCTCCCTGGGGTCGCGTTCCCGTAGCCCGTATATGCCGATGCCGGCGCCAAAATAGGGCGTTACCGGGGAATCTCCTATCGTACGGTAACGCAAAAACACGAATGCCGCCCTGAATGACCTTGAAAAATCCCTCGCATTGACTTCGTCCCTGCGAGCAGTTGTTGAGAGTAACTGGCCCGAGATCCCGCCCTTGGAAAACATGACGGTTCCGATTCCTATGTCAACCGGCTCGATGCGCAAGAATAGGTCGCTGGCAACAGCGAGGCCTGCCTGCTTGCCGTTGAAGGTCATTTGAGCGTACGGCCGTTCCCCTTCGCTGATGCTACAGAGTCTGAAAAATGTACGACTGTCGCCAGGAATGGAATAACCGCCGGAGATACTCGCACCTAGCTCCTGGGCATTTGAAGTACCAGCAGCCACCAGTAAAATGACCGCAAGAACGATTGCAGGTCGCATCGGGTCCCTCCGCACGATGAATTTCACGCGGAGGTAATTAGATCAAGAAGCGTGCCAAGACTAACAGGCGACATATTTTTCTATAGCCACTTTGCGGAAATTTGAACTTATATTTAATAATATCAATCAGTTATTTGTTATCTGAAAAAGCGTATCAGCGTCGGCAAGCCGTGGCCGGGTCACATGATGCACCTGCCATCTACCGAGATAAACGTGTGTGCGATGCACACCTGTTGCGAGCGGTCGACAATCGCCTAGGTCAAATAATGGATTGGAAATCGTGTGCGGGTCGCTTATTGTAATACGGAAGATCCGGTAAACCCGCGCGAAGGCTGATCCTCCAGGCTTAACGTACGGCCTTCAACCGCTCCCTAAGCCTGTCGAAGAGGCCTCCAGACAGACGAAGCGTCCGCGCACCAGGCAGTCTTCAAAGACCATATGCGACACGTACAATCTAGAATACGGGAGATTCTTCGCTGCGCTGTGATTGACATGTCTTACGATAACTATTAGCGAAACGCTGAGCCCACACCTTCGCAGAGCATGTCATCCTGAGGAGGCCAGCGCGCTCAGAATGACATGTCTTAAGATTGTCGTGCACGTGGCTTGCCGCTGTCATCCAGAGGAGGCCACCAGGCCGACGAAGGATCTACTGCAGCATCGGTTCATCCCCGTGCGGTTTTCACGTGTCGATACCTGAGAGGCAGCACGTCCGCCTGCAGCGCGAGACGGAAACGGCGAAAGATCCTTCCACTCAGCTCAGTTATGACATGCGTTGCAACAAAAACCGACCGATGGCAACCCGGTTTCGTTTATCCGAGTCAAACCCGTACAAGATCGCGAATTGAAGCCACTTTTCGAACCTTATCTCTGAGAATCCCACGGTTCTTGGACAGGTGTGATGTCAGATAAGCAGCTGAAATTGAAAGTCCTATGCTCGCGATTGCCGGGGCTCCGTTTCGAAGACCCTTACAAACACGAACCCAGGGTCAAGAAACCCGTGTATCTCGGAATCCAGCGCGGGACCGAGGTTATCGAACAGGTCCCGGCCGACCGGCATCGGGTGGTGTTTCATCCCGAGTTCAGTATCGGGAAGCAGCCTGACGGGTCTCCCAATTATCTGGGCCCGTACGCGCAGGGCAGACCGAGGGACCGGTTCTTTTTCTCTCCTGGGGGGTGAAGCGGTCCGATCGATTCAACATGTTCCGGCGGCTAAAGATCCGGCTCATCCACCTGGAGTGGCCGGAGATCGAACAGGCGCTCGAGACGGACGAACCGATCGTCGTGAGGCTGAAGTTGACCGACGACCACGGCGGCCCGGCGTGCGGTACTCCGGACGAATCGCGGATCGCGTGGGGACGATGACCTGCGTGGGAAAGGGAAGAAGATGCCCGTTGAAACCGTAGATTTGAAGTTTCTTGCGACGGAAGAAAAGGGCGAGGTGGCGGCGTTGATCGCGAGGCCGAGCGGGGCGGATGCGCTGCTCGTGTTGGGCCACGGCGCGGGCACGAACATGCGCCACCCGTTTGTCCAGGACCTTAGCGACACGTTGAACGACGCAGGCATTGCCACGTTTCGTTTCAACTATCCCTACTCAGAAAGGGGCGGCGGCATGGATGGAGAGAAGGTGCGCCTGGCCACCGTCCGCGCCGCAATCGCTGCCGCAATGAACCACGCGGACGACCTGCCCGTCTACGCCGGCGGACATTCCATGAGTGGGCGCATGGTCTCCATGGCCTGTTCGCAGGAACCGATGGATGGATTGAAGGGCATTGTGTTTTTTGCATTTCCGCTTCACGCGGGAAAACCGAATGCCGAACGCGCCGCGCATCTGCAGGATGTCACGGTACCGATGCTGTTTCTGTCTGGGCAGCGGGACAAGATGGCGGACATGAAACTGCTGGGGCCGGTTGTCAATGGGCTGGACGGCGCCACGCTCCACGTTGTGGATACAGCCGATCACGGATTCAAGGTGCTGAAGCGGAGGAATACGGACGAACCCGTTCTGGAGGAACTGGCCAGGGTGGCCGGTGGTTGGATGCGAGGCGACTGAAGGATCGTTCGCGGCTTGTTTGGAGGAATACGATATGATTGAAAAGATCCATGAACCCGATTTAGACGAAAAGTTGCATCGTTCGCCCCGCGGGAGTTTCTGCGTGTCGCGAAAGGACATTTCTGGCGCCCTGGAAACCGAAGGTCAGCCGTTCGAAGTCGACTGGGTGCGGCTTCCCGCCGGCATGACCAACTTCCCCTATCACGCGCACCAGGTCCAGTGGGAGTTCTACATCGTCGTCAGCGGCCGAGGTATCGTCCGGCGGAACGACCGCACGTTCGAGGTGGAGGCCGGCGACGTGTTCGTCCAGCCGCCAGGCACGGCGCACCACATCCGGAACCCGAGCGCGGATGAAGACCTGGTCTACTACGTGATCGCCGACAATCCCGTGTGCGATCCGTGCTATTATCCCGATTCGGATAAGTGGGCCATACGCCCGCCGGGCAAACTGGGCCGTATGACCGACGCGGAGTACTACGACGGAGAAGAGTAGACGCGACCGGGAATACGTCGGTTCGCGCTTGCTTTATTTAATCGATCAGGGCGTCGCTTTACCGGCGCCTTTTTTTTAAAACCTGATCTTGACATAACTGCTTGAATGCCGTATATTTTTCAAAAATTAATACGTCAACACAATCGAGGGAACGCTATGCAGACCAAACTTACGCTTCGGCTGGAAGAAGAACTCATCGGCGTCGCCAAGGAATTCGCGAGGTCCAGAGGGAAATCCGTCTCAAGGATCGTCGCCGACTATTTCGCGCTTCTGGGACGTGGACGGGATGGACCTGATATCAGTTCCAAGGTGCGATCGATGAAGGGCTCCTTGCAAGGCGCCAACGCGGAGGATTACCGGAGGTATCTCGAGGACAAATATCTTTGAAGATTCTCTTCGATACCAACGTGGTGCTGGACCTTCTGCTGGATCGCGAACCGTTTTCAGATACCGCCGCCCGGCTTTTCTCCAGGGCCGACGAGGGTGACATTACCGGGTTTGTCAATGCAACGACGGTGACGACGGTTCGCTATCTCGCGTGCAGGACGGTTGGCGATCGGCGGGCGCGCCGCGAAATCGGAAACCTGATAGACCTGCTTGACGTCGCGCCGGTAAACCTGGCCGTGCTGGAAGAAGCCCTCCAGTCGAAATTCACAGACTTCGAGGACGCGGTAATGTATCATGCGGCCCTCAACGTAAATGCGGACGGCATCGTAACCCGAAACGTCGGCGACTTCAAACGCGCGACGATCCCGGTATACACGCCTGAAGAGCTGGATCACTTGATGCAGATTACGGACGAGATAGCGGACGGCGAGGGCCAAGTGGACGATGATGTAGGTTGAATCTGCGTTAGGCACAGAACCCACTTACGCGAGCCCCGGAGAGTCGCTTTCCCGGGGCCTTGTCACGTCACGGACGTCGATGGATCAGGGGACCGACGACAGGAGATATTCAGGCGGGGTTTCGCCCTGGCGAATGACGGCAATGTCCCTGCCAGCAGGGATGAGAAAGGTATCCCCTTTCCCCGCGCGGAACGCGTCGCCGCCGCCGCGTATCTCGGCGTTTCCATCCAGAAAGGTGAGGGCGGCCACGGAAGTGGCGGCGGGATGGTCGATCGTGCTTCCGGTCAGACCAAAGCGTTCCAATCGGAAGTGTTCGGACTCAGCCAGGAGGGCCCGGCCGGGACGTTTCGAGGGCAGCGTGGACGAGGCGACGGGTCTCCTTCGCGGAGCTTCGAAGTCGATAACCGCCAGGGCGTCGTCAATATGCAACTCCCTGGGCTTCCCATCGGCGCCGGGGCGGTTGTAGTCGTAAATGCGGAAGGTTATGTCGCTGGATTGCTGGACCTCGTACACCATGACCCCGGCGCAGAGGGCGTGGACCGTACCCGGCGGGATGAAGACGACGTCGCCGGGGCGGGCGTCGTAAAATTCGACGACATCCGAGACGCGGTTGTTGTAGATGGCATCCGCGAACGCGGATCTGTCAACGCCGGGCTTCAGGCCGCACGCGATGCGGCCGCTATCCGACCGGAGTACGTACCAAGCCTCCATTTTCCCGAATTCTCCCGGACGATTCATCCGGGCGTATGCGTCGTCCGGGTGTACCTGAATGGAAAGGTCCTGTTTCGCGTCCAGCAGCTTCACAAGCAGAGGGAATTCGCCGCCGTAGCGGTCGAAGATCGGCACGCCGAGCAACTCGGGGCCATGCGATTCAACCAGGCCGCGAACGGACCGTCCGGAAAACGGGCCGGCCGCGACGGTGCTCTCCATGCCCGGGTACGCGGAGACTTCCCAGGACTCGCCGTAGAGCCGGCCGGGAGGCAGGGCCTTGCCGAACTGTTCCCGCAGGCCGCGGCCGCCCCAGATCATCTCCCTCAAAAAGGGTTTGAGAGGAAGCACGCTCGGTAGCATGGCTGGATCCGTTTCGGATGATTCGCATTACCCGGCGATGGACGTTCGTTTCAAGATATTCGGTATGTCTGGCGATGTCAATGGCCTTCCGCTCAACGAACAGGTCGAGCCGGAGGCGCTGTCCCGCCGGATATCTATTCCGCTTGCGGCGTTTGGGCTCAGACATTAGGTTATGTGACCGTTTTGGGATCTGACGGAACGGCGAGTCGCAGGCCCCTGAAGCGGGCGCATCGGCGCCACGGGGATGCACAATCTGACCACTTCAAGAGACTGGATATGTCGGGCGATAGAATAGTAGAACTGCAGCGCCAGATCGGTGAACTGATGGCGGAACTCCACGCCCTGCAGAAGGAAAATCCGGCATCGGCGGCCGCCAATTACACGTTTGAAACGATGGCGGGCGAAGCCACGCTGCTCGACCTGTTCGGCGACAGGGACAGGCTGCTGGCCATCCACAACATGGGCCAGGGCTGCCGCTATTGCACGCTCTGGGCCGACGGCTTCAACGGACTGCTCCCGCATCTGGAGTCCGCTCTGGCGGTTGTCCTCCTGTCGAAGGACCCGCCGGAAACCCAGCGCCGCTTCGCGAACGCCCGAGGGTGGCGGTTTCAACTGGCCTCCCACGGCGGAGGGAAATACATCCGTGAGCAGTCCGTCATGGACGGGGACGACAACTACCCCGGGGCCGTGGTTTATGTGCGAGACGGAGACACGATTCTCCGCAAGAACGCGTGTGTCTTCGGACCTGGAGACATCTACTGCGCGATGTGGACGCTGCTGGGCCTGGCGGGCCTCGGCGAAGCGGACTGGACGCCCCAATTCTCTTATTGGCGGCGCCCCGAGAGCCTGGATGACGGCGGCCGGAACGTCCTGGACTGAGTACGGAACAAGGTGCGAAGCGCGCCGGGCGTCAATCGCCAGGCGGCTTTTCATTTCTCCTGCGCGCGTCGTTTTGAGGTTTCGGTGAATCTGATCGTGTTGTGCAGCGACACCTTTCGCGTGGATCATCTCAGCTGTTACCGGGACGATTCGCCGGTTCGGACGCCCAATATCGACCGCCTTGCCGAGGAAGGCGTTCGTTTCGATTCCGCATTCGGCGAAGGCATACCCACGCTGCCCGCCCGCCGGGTGCTCTATACCGGACGGCCGATCTTCCCGTTCCTGTGGGCGCCTCAGAAATGGGACCGGGTGCAGCTTGCCGGCTGGCATCCCTTGTTTCACGAAGACGTGACGCTGGCGGAGTGGCTGGTCGAACGTGGTTACGTCACGGGGCTGATCAGCGATCTGCCGCACCAGTTCAAGCCCGGAAAGAACTTCCACAGGGGATTCGTCCAGTTCAACTGGGAACGCGGACAGGAAATGGACTACGTTGTGGCCGGGCCCCGGGGTGCCGTTCCGGTTGAGAGGTTCGATCCCACCGGCCGCGGATCGCCCGTGCTGACGCAGTTTCTGATGAACAGCCGGGACTGGAAAGACGAGAACGACTGGTGCAGCGTGCGGGTGATTCGGAAGGGCATCGAATTCCTCAGGGAAAATGCCCGCCAGCAGCCGTTCATGCTCTGGCTGGAGTGCTTTTTTCCGCACGAACCGTGGTTTGCCCCGCCCGAACTGGTGGAGCAGCATTACGAGGGGGACGACCACGACGGCGTGGAGTGGATTTTTCCGCCGGCCAGTACGGACGGGATGAGCGACAACCAGGTCCACCGGGTGCGGGCGCACTACCGGGGCCTGTGCGCGTTGATCGACCGGTGGTTCGGCCGGCTGATGGAAACCGCGGAAGAATTCGGACTGCTGGAGAATTCCATCGTCGTCTTCCTCTCCGATCACGGCACGATGATGGGAGAACAGGGGCAACTCCATAAAGGCCCCAGCCGGCTGCGCTGGCAATGCACGCAGGTGCCTCTGATCATCCGGCATCCGGACGTGGACGCCATTGGCGGACGGATCGTGGATGCCTTTGTGCAACACCAGGACCTGATTCCCACCCTTCTGGGACTGATGGGGATCGATACCCCGGATCGATGTCTGGGCGAGGATCTCCGGAGGTACGACTCCGGAGACACTGAAGGCGGGCGGGAGCACGTGGTTACCGGATTCGGCAACTACGCCAGCGTTCGCAGCAGGAAATGGAACTACCAGACACCCTGGGTGAAGAACAATCCCACGTCGGAGGATGGAAACGCGCAACCGCTGGCGCCGCCCGAGCTCTACGATCTGGTGTCTGATCCCGATGAACTGCATAACGTGGCGGCCGATCATCCCGACGTCGCAGAGGAGTATCACGACCTGCTCATGGATTACATCAGGAAAAACAAACAGGTGACGGGAGGCTCATTGGAAGTTGGCGAAGCGGCCCTGTCGCGCGTGCCGCTCTTCGATCAGTCGAGGTTGTAGTTGCACTACCGGGTCGCGGGCGCATCCAAGCAGACGCGCGGCCGCCCGCCGCCCGAAAACACGCCAAGGAGGTTTGAGATGGCCGAGAAACTGGGGGTTCTTGTACACGGCGCGGGCTGGGTTTCCACCCAGCACATCATGGCCTTCACCAACAACCCGCATACCGAAGTGGTGGCTGTATCCAGCCGGAAACTGTCCAGCGCCCGGACGCGTGCCGAAGAGGCCGGTCTGGAGGGCATCGGTCTGTACGACAACTATGAGCAGGCGCTGTCGCACGACGGTGTTGACATCGTGTGCGTCTGCACGCCGCAGCGCTTTCACGCCGAGAATACCATCGCCGCGGCGGAGGGCGGGAAACACGTCGTCATCGAGAAGCCCATCGCCAACAGCCTGGACGAGATCAGGGCCATGCGCACGGCGGTGAACGAGGCGGGCGTTCGTACGGTGGTGAGCTTCGTGCTGCGATGGAATCCGCTGTTCGAGACCATCAAAGCCATGGTCGCCGACGACGCCCTTGGGGACGTCTTCTACGTGGAAGCCGACTATCAGCACGATATCGCAAGCTGGTGGACGGGCTGGGACGAGGCCAGGAAGACGAGCACGGGCGTGAGCGCGTTTCTCACGGGCGGTTGTCACGCCATCGACTCCCTGCGCTGGTTCGCCGCACAGGGCGAGTTCGAAGCGGCGAAACCCGTGGAGGTATTCGCCTATTCGGGCGGTTACCGAAAGGGTCTCAAGAAAGAGTTCGACTACCTGGCCAACAAGTGGGTCGACGGCCTTCCCCTGGAGTACGACGACCTGGAAGTCGCCCTGGTGAAGTTTTCCAATGGGGCCGTCGGAAAGGTCTCCGTGAACTACGGGTGCATCATGCCGTACACGTTCCCTGTGGAGATCTTCGGAAACAAGGGAACCGTTAAGGACAACAAGGTCTGGTCGCACAAGTATCCCGGACAGAACAGCTGGGTGGAAATCCCGGCCATCCTGCCCGATAGCGCGGACGTGACCCACCACCCGTTCCAGGGACAGATGGATCACTTCGTGGAATGCATTCAGACCGGCACGGAATCGCACTGCAACCTGGACGATGCAATTGTCACGCACGAGATCGCGTTTGCGGCCTTGCAGTGTTACGAAACCGGACAGCCTGTGCAACTCCCGCTGATACAGGACTGATTCCGAAACCGGTGACGGGGTCCGGTGATTTCCCTGTCGGTACCGCCGCCTGTTCGCCGGACGAGAAGGGTCCATCAACCATGCCAAAACGGAACCTGTTGTTTTTCGGTGTGGACAGCCTCTGGGCCGCCCACATGAGCTGTTACGGATACGGACGGTTGACGACCCCATACGCGGCCCGGCTGGCCACGCAGGGGGTGTTATTCGAGAAAAACTACAGCCCGCATATCCCGACCACCTCCGCCTATGCGTCGATGCTGACCGGCATGGATTGTTTTTCCACGCAGGTCGTGGCGCTGCGCCACCAGGGCGGACTAAGGCCCGAAGTGAGGAGTCTCCCCGAGATTCTGCGCGGCGCCGGATACGATACGACTTGCGTCGGCTTCACGGGCAATCCCAGCTCACGGGGGTTCGACCGGTACCTCGACTACGAGGCCTGGGGCTCATGGGAGCAACGGCCCCTTCGCAAGGCCGAGTGGCTGAACGACGTTACCATTCCGGAACTGGAGCGGCTCGCCGCCGCCGACCGGCCCTTCTTCCNNTATATGGACGCCTGCATCCAGCGCATCCTCACCCGATTGGAAGAACTGGGTCTGGCCGAAGATACCCTGGTGGTATTCAACGGCGATCACGGAGAGACGCTGGCTGATCACGATTGTTATTTCGATCATCACGGGATGTACGACTGCACCCTGCACGTTCCGCTGATCCTTCGGCTCCCTGGCGCGCTACCCGAAGGACTGCGCGTGAACGGCTATACGAGCCATGCGGATCTCGCGCCGACCCTGTTGGAACTTCTGGATGTGCGCTCAGAGATCGAATTCGACGGGGATAGCCTCCTGCCGCTGATTCGTGGACAGCGGGCTTCGAACCGCGCGGAGTTTTATATCACGGAGGCCACGTGGATGCGCAAGCACGGATGGCGCACGCCCGAGTGGAAGCTGATTGTGGCGCTGGAGCCCGATTTCCACGGAAAGCCCGAGGTGGAGCTCTACAACCTGGTAGCGGATCCCGGCGAGAACGACAACCTTGCTGACACGGAACCCGGCGTCGCACGGATGCTGCGAGACCGCATGGACGCCTGGATCGAAAAACGGGAACAGGAAACGGGCCTGACCAATCCGATGTTCACGAACCTGCAGTGGCACGGAACCGGGCACGAAGGCCCTTTCACGAGTTCGGAAGCGGCATATAACGCCCTCTACATCGGGTCGCCGAAGACGGCCAAGAAATTGCAGGCGCGCGACGCCGAGGAAAGCGATGAAACGCCAGGCGGTGAGTCGTAACCCCGCTCCGGATGGGCTTGCCGCCGTACCCACGATGAAGGAGAGTGAAAATGAGCGACGGGTTTCCGCTCCTTGAGGTTTCGGGATCGCCCCTGAATCGCGGCAGGGCGCACGGAGAGGCGTTCCGTGAAGAAATTCGCGCGCTGATTCCGGTCTATTTTGACTACCTGGAGCGTACGAGCCGGAAACATGGCGTACCTGTATTGAGCAGGACGCGGGTGCTTGAAATCGCCGCGACCTACGCGAAGCCCGCGGAAGCTTATGCTCCGGACCTGGTGGAAGAGGCCGGAGGAATTGCCGATGGCGCGGGTGTGCCGATTGAGGAGATCATGGCGCTCAACGGCTTCCTGGACATTTTCGACTATCTCTCCCCGAACTTTATCGGGGCGGGATGTACGACGTTCATGGTCCCTGATATGGAAGGTGGCGCACGGGCGGCTATTGGCCAGAATTACGACCTGGTGGAGATCTTTCAGCCTGCGGCAGTATTGCTGCAAATCACCGGTGCAGGACCGGACGCGCTCATGTACACAACGGCGGGAATGCTCGGGAGCGCGGGTCTGAACAGCGAAGGTATCGGTGTTGTCATCAACAACCTCGTCCCCGGCGACGCCGGACCTGGCGTCCCCTACCCGTTCGTGATCAGGCGCATTCTCGCCACGGCTCAAATCGGAGACACAATAGACGCCGCGGTCTCCTCTCGCCGGGCGTCCGGCATGAACTATGTTCTGTGCGACCGGCACGGGGAGATCTACAACCTGGAAACCACGGCCGCCGACTACGAGGCCACCAGCCCGTTTGACGGACCGATGGCGCACTCGAACCATTATCTGGCGGACCGCCTTATACCGCTGGAGCGCCGCGCGAACGATCAGCGGGGCCAGAGCCTCGCGCGCTGGGGCCGGGCAACGCGGCTTCTGAACAGGTCTGCCGATCCGGATGCCGAGACGATCAAGTCGGCGCTCGGCGACCACGTGAACAGCCCCGTTTCGATCTGCAGGCACAGCGTGGACGGATGCGGACAGACGATTTGCGGCATTGTTCTGGAGCCGTCAAATGGTAGAGCCTGGTTCGCCCGGGGGCCCTGCTGCGAACACGATTGGGTGGAGTACCGTCTGTTTGAGGTCGCGGGCCGTCGTGTCGCCTGACGGAAGTCGCCACCAGCCGCAGTTCCTGAACCTCCTATTGAACGACGACTCACGACCCACCACCTGAGAGCTTCTGACATGGATGCGAAAATCGAACGCTGGTTCAGAGCGCCGTACGGGATGCCCAATGGCGTGCAGGCAACTGGCGACGGCATATGGGTGGTCGACCAGGTAACGGACCGCGCCGCGCTGCTGGACGTCTCGGATGCGGACGAGTACGGGATGCTGCGGCTGCGGACGGAAGTACAGACCGAGTCGTCCAACACCAGCGGGATGGCCTGGGGCGACGGATCGCTCTGGCTGGCTGCCAACGGTTCGGCGGAGAAGTGGAGAATACCCCGTGACACGGACGCGGATTCGGGCGAAATCCTGCGGGTGGATCCAACGTCCGGAATCACAAAGGGGCGATGGCCGCTGCCGGGCGGCGGCGGCACGCACGGGCTGGAATACGATGCGTACGAGTCCGGAACGTTGTGGCTGACCACATTGAAAGACCAGACGCTGACTCAGGTGCGAATATCGGACTGGACGATTCAACGCGTGTTTCCCCTTCCGTACGGACGCGCGCACGGCGTTGTTCGCGTTGAGAACGGGGTGTGGATAGTACACACTTCCGATCGGGTGATCGTAAAACTCGATCCTCTTACGGGCGATGAGTTGGATCGCATCCATGTCCCGCCATCCGATCCCGAGCCCCATGGGCTCTCCAGTTACGATGGCGGTTTCCTCTATTGCGATGCCGCGTCGGGATTGGTTGCGCGAATCCGGGCGGATGGGTAACGCGGGTTGTTGCGGCCCGCACGAGATACGGAAGAGAATGATGAAACACAAGGTGCTTTCCGTTACGGGATCGACGCGGGGAACCGCGTATACGATGAGCAACAAGATCCTGACCCACGCGGGTAAGACACACGTGGCGTGGCTGGACCAGATCTGCAAGATCTACGTGCGGACCTACCATCACAAGTCCAGGCGCTGGGGCGGGCCCGTCTACGTGGGTACCGGGGACGACAACCACGCCGGAGCGGCGTTCGCGATGGATTCGCGTGGTTACCTGCATCTGGCATTCGGTCCCCATCACAATCCAATCCGTCACGTGGTGAGCAAGCGCCCCAATACCGCGACGTCGTGGGTGGAGCAGCCCTCGTTCGGAGGAACCACGGCGACCTACCCGAGCATGGTCTGCGACGCGGACGATACGTTGCACGTCTGTTACCGCGGATCGTACGCCGCGGAGCGGCCATGGTCGCTGGTGTATCAGAAAAGGAAGAAGGGCGGCGCCTGGACGGACCCCGTCAAGCTCGCGGACCCCGAAGGACCGCCTGCATATACGCAATTCGAAAACGCGCTTCACATCGACCGGCGCGGAACCCTGTATCTGGCGTATCATATCGTACGGGCCACCGATGCCGATTACGGCGACACGCGCGGCAGGGGGTTCGGACTGATGCGTTCCCGCGACGGGGGCGAGAGCTGGCAGACCGTCGACGGACGCGCGATCGACCTCCCCACAACCCCGGATTCACCCTGCGTCATCGAATTCGACGAAGGCCTCGACGTCCGCATGGGTAACGTCGTTACCGGCGGCAGGGGAACGCTCTGCTTTACGCTGAATCGCCGGGAGAACGGCGCGGCGGAAACGTTCGTTTACACCAGGGAAAAGGACGACTGGCGCGTGGTCTCTCTGATGCCCCACGCGGAGCGGCTGTTCGGCGAATGCGAGATGTCGGACGTGTGCGCGCTCAGCATCGCGGACGACGGCGTCATCTACGCGGCGGGCCCGGTCTGCCGGCGGGACGGCGGCTGGGCGGACTCCAGCAACGAGATCGCGCTGTTTACGTCGCGGGACGGCGGGGAGACGTTTTCGGGCTACAGGATATCGGCGGACGAACCGGACGCATCCAACTGGCTGCCGGCGCTCGAACGGCAGACGGGACACAACCGTGTGGACGTACCGCGTCTGGTCTATACACACGGGCATATCGGCGAGGGTTGCAGCCCGGACATCGATACGGAGATCCGGTATGTATCGCTGAACGGCATCGCGGAGGCGGTGGCAGCTGTCGCAGACGCCCGGGTCGCGGGCGCGGAGCAGTTGAGCGGAATCCGCTTTACAGAAGTACAGCGCGGGAAAATGAGGCGGGACGTGGAGCAATACCGTCTCCGCTACCGGGAACTTCGCGAGGTGGACGTGGGCTACGACGTGAGCCCGGCGTCCGTCTTCCTGCCCGGTGTTGAGGCGCCGCGGTCAGGAGAACAGCGGGCGTTCCGTTTCCACGCTTCCGCGGTCGAACGACCGGAATCCAGGGACGACCTGGCCTTTCTGCCGGTGAGCGCGCTGGCCCGTCTGGTGGAATCCCGCGAAGTGTCTCCCGTTGAACTTACCAGGCTTTATCTGGATCGACTGGACGCGTTCGGCGAAGCGTTGCACTGTGTGGTCTCGCTGACCGAAGACGTGGCACTGGCGCAGGCGAAGGCCGCCGAGGCGGAGATCATGGCCGGCGATTACCGGGGGCCGCTGCACGGGGTCCCCTGGGGCGCCAAGGACCTGCTGGCCACAAAGGGGATCAGGACCACGTGGGGCGCCACCCCTTTCAAGAAACAAACCGGAGAAACCGACGCGGCCGTTGTGGAACGGCTTCGGGATGCCGGCGCGGTCCTGGCAGCCAAGCTCTCAACCGGGGCTCTTGCGATGGGGCCGCACTGGTTTGGAGGTATGACCCGGAACCCATGGGATATCGAAACAGACTCAAGCGGGTCGTCGGCCGGACCGGGCGCCGCGACCGCCGCGGGCCTTGTCGGCTTCAGCATCGGTTCGGAGACACAGGGTTCGATCGTCTCGCCGAGCCACACCTGCGGGGTGACGGGGCTGCGGCCCACATACGGCCGCGTGAGCCGATACGGCGCGATGGCCCTTGCCTGGACCATGGACAAACTCGGTCCCATGTGCCGCGGCGTTGAAGATTGTGCGGCCGTGTTCAGCGCGATCCATGGACCGGACGGGAGAGACCGATCCGTGGTGGACGCGCCGTTCAACTGGCCCTCAGCCCCGGATGAAACCGCATTGCGAATCGGCTTCATCCAGCGTGAATTCGATACCATCGATGATGGCGCAGACCGTGTCGTCTACGAGGCCGCGATTCAGACCTTCGAGGATCTGGGACTGCGGGTTGAGCCGGTGACGCTGCCGGGGTATCCGCACGGCGCGGTCTCGATGATGCTTTGCGTGGAAGCGGCGGCCGCGTTCGACAGTGCGACGCGGGCGGGCGAGTTGGATTCCATGATCGACGAGGACAAGAGTTCCTGGCCCACGGTACTTCGCAGCTATCGCATGGTGCCCGCCGTGGAATATCTGCGCGCGCAGCAGGTGCGTTCCCTTATGATTCGCGACATGGAGAATCTGATGGCGAATTGGGACGTGCTTCTGGCGCCCGGAAGCGGCGGGGCGAGTCTGACCGTTACCAATCTCACGGGCCATCCGGCCCTGACGCTGAAGTGCGGTTTCGTGGAGGGGATGCCACGGGGATTGACGCTGATCGGGAACCTCTACGACGAAGCGACCGTTCTGGCCGCCGGCATGGCATACGAGCAGGCGACGGATTGGCATCGTCAGCATCCGAATGTCGGAAGAGGCAGTGTTCTGTCCCAGAAATAGGTTGCCTAAATTCAGCCGTCGAGTCGCCCGAGCGCAGGTGACCTGCGTAAGGTCGGCGAGGGAAGGCAACGACGCGAGACGGGATGAATCGGCGGCTGAATGATTAGATATTTCGGGGACAGGACACTATTGGTCCAGGATCCACCCCTCCGAAATCAGTCCCTCGGACACTGAAATCGGGGCCCCGGTATTCACGTCCGCGGACCCCTGATCCCCATAGTTCCGGTTTTGCAGGTGTGTTTTGGTGTAAATTTCGCAACATCATCAATCATTGGAGGTCTGAAAGATGGCAGAAGAATTCAGAGGCATGCCGTGCCGGCGGGTTGGGAACTCCGGTCTGTTCGTATCGGTCGTAGGCCTGGGCATGTGGAAATGGGGCGACCCCGTGTACGACGGATCCCGCATCGGAGACCACGAGGGGTTCAAGGTCCTGGACCGCGCCCTGGAACTGGGGGTCTTTCACTGGGATACGGCATGTTCCTACAACCTGGCATCGGGAAATTCCGAACGCCTGCTGGGGCGCTACTTCGCCTCGCGTCCACGGGCGGTCAGGGAGCAGGTGGTCATGGCAACCAAGATTCACAACCCGGTGCGCGCGGAGCACGCCATGGAGGCCGATTTTACGCCAAATCAACTCGGCGCCTCCCGGACGTACATCCACTTCGGCGTGGACAAGTGTCTGGAGCGGATGCGGACCGACTATATCGACCTGCTCTACCTGCACCAGAACGGCACCGACGAAGAAGGAAACTACCGGGTACCCATCGAGGAAACCTGGGGTGCGTTCGACGATCTGGTCACGCAGGGAAAGGTGCGTTACCTGGCGGTTTCCAATCATTCGGCGAAACAGATGGCCAACGTGGTAGCGACGCTGAAAAGGGTGGGCAAGGACGTCTCCCGCCGGATCGTGGCCGTGCAGAACCGGTACAATCTCGTACAGCAGGATGCGGTCGCGGCCGAGGACGGCGGCCGCGCGGCTGATTTGCTGAAGGCGGCTGCCAGGGCCGAAGTGGGCGTGATTCCCTATTATCCGCTTGCGAGCGGCCTGCTCACCGGCCGGTACCGCAAGGGAAGTCTGGAAGACGCCAGCGGTCGGATCATAGACGACGGCGACGAGGCCGAATTCTTGACGGAACCCTACCTGGAGGCCGTCGAAGGGCTGCTCGCGGTTGCGGAAACGAAGGGGATTTCTCTGGCCCAACTGGCCATCGCCTGGCTGCTGGCCAAAGAGCAGGTGCCGTCCGTCATTGCCGGCGTAACGGAGATGGGGCACCTGGAGGACAACGTGAACGCGGCAGGCGTGGTGTTGGCGGACGACAAGATTGCGCGAATCGACGATGTCGTGCAAGCCGCGCTCGGAACCGGCTAGAATTCCTGTCTGAAGCGGCCGTAAGGCCGCTTCAGATGAGCTGCTTTATCAACGGACCGCCGGGATCCAACCATGCTCGTTGAACGGATTGTAACCTACGGGCGAATGATCAAGTTTTCGCACAGCGTCTTCGCCCTTCCGTTTGCGTTCAGCGGCGCCGCGCTGGCGGCGCTGCAAGCGGAAGTCCGACTGGTCCAGGTGTTCTGGATCGTTGTGGCGATGGTCGGGGCCAGGAGCGCCGCGATGGGATTCAACCGGCTGGTGGACCGGGAGATTGACGCGGCGAATCCCAGAACCGCGGCGCGTGAACTGCCTCTGGGCCGGATCTCTCCTGGCGCCGTGCGCGTGCTGGTCGCGATTTCTTCCGCGGCGCTTATACTGGCGGCCTGGAGGCTGAATCCCCTGTGTTTCGCGCTGTCGCCCGTGGCCCTGGGCATTGTCTTCTTCTATTCCTATACCAAACGGTTCACGTGGGCCACGCAGTTCTTTCTCGGCCTCGCATTGTCGGTTGCGCCGATCGGCGCCTGGATCGCGGTTACCGGAAGTCTGGACCCGGAGATCCTGCTCCTGGCAGGCGCCGTATTGGCATGGGTGTCCGGATTCGATATCATCTACGCCTGCCAGGACGTCGAGTTTGACCGCGGCCATGGGGTTAGTTCGATTCCGCAACGTTTCGGCGTGCTCCGGGGGCTCGCCATCGCCCGGGCCCTGCACGCGATTTCCTTTCTTCTGATGGTCGCGGTAGGGGTGCGTTTCGGGCTGGGAGTTATCTACGCGGCAGGACTCGTCGTCGTGGCGGGGTTGATGGTGTACGAGCACCGGCTCGTGAAGCCGGACGACTTTTCAAGACTGGGCGTGGCGTTCATGAACGTGAATGCCGCGATCAGCGCCGTCTTTTTCGTCTTTACGCTGGGAGACGTGTTGTGGCGGTGAACCGGACAACGGTTGCGATAACCGGCGCCAGCGGGGCGATCTATGCGCTGCGCACCTTGCGCGCGCTGCTGATGAATGGAGATGAGGTTCATCTCATCGTCTCCGGATTCGGCTGGATGCTGCTTAGAGAGGAAGCGGGCTTCGAGGGAAAGCAGACTGAGCTTGAGAATTTCCTTGCGGGCAGGTACGGCGCCGGAATTGCGAACGGACGCGTGATCGTCCACCAGATCGGCAATATGGCGGCCCCGGTCGCCAGCGGGTCCGTAGACCTGCGCGGAATGGTCGTCGTACCGTGTTCCATGAAGTACCTGTCGAACATCGCTCACGGCGCGTCGGGAAACCTGATCGAGCGGGCGGCGGACGTCACGCTCAAGGAACGGCGTCCACTGATACTGGTCCCCCGGGAAACGCCGATGAGCCTGATTCACCTTCGTAACATGACCGCCGCCGCCGAGGCCGGCGCCGCCATCCTGCCGGCCATGCCGGCGTTTTACCAGAAGCCCGAGACCTTTGAGGACCTGGCGGATTTTATCGCGGGGCGGATCCTGAATCTCCTGGGCATGGAACACGACCTCTTTCCACCCTGGACAGGGAGGTAACGTCCATACGCGGGGACGGACGCATGACCACGGACCTGAAACAACATATCGAGGAAACCGCGCTGGTCGACACCCACGAGCATCTGCGGAAGGAACCGGAGTGGCTGAACGACGGCCCGGACATCCTGCAGGACCTGTTCGGAAACTACGTCCCGGCCGATCTGCACACGGCCGGCGCTCCTCCAGCCGCCATGAAGCGGTTGATGGACGCATCGGACGACGACATCGCCGGGCGATTCGAGGGGATCCGGGAAGCCTGGGAAGCGACGCAGTTTACCGGATACGGGGAAGCGGTTCAGCTGATTGCCAGGCATGTGTACAACATCGACGTCCTGACCTCGGATGCGCTCACGGACGCCCGGGAAGCGATCCACGCACTGCGGCGGCCCGGCGAACGCCTTCGCATGCTGCGCGATAAGGCAGGACTGGATCACGTTCAGACAGACGATTTTCAGTGGGCCTGCCGCCCCGACCCTTCCGGCCTCGATTTTTTCCTCTACGACCTCTCCTGGGCAGGGTTCTGCAACGGACAGATCGATCCGGAGCAGATTTGCGCTGAGACGAACGTCGAGGTGACTGGGCTCGACTCCCTCCGGCAGGCGATGGCGGGCATCTTTTCCAAATACGCCGGATGCGCGATCGCGGTGAAGGCTCAGCACGCGTACAACCGCACATTGAACTGGACGGAACGGGACGACTCGGAGGCGGCAACTGCGCTCGATAAGTTACTGAAGGGACCGGACGAAGAAGCCCAGGTCCAGACGCGTCTCTGCCTCGGGGACTGGTGCTGGGCGAGAGGCGTGGAACTCTCTATTGAACACAACCTGCCGTTCAAAATCCACACCGGATACTACGCGGGGAACGACCGCATGCCGGTGAGCCGGATCGCCGCGGGGAATATGTGCGCGCTGTTCGCACGATATCCGGACGCGCGTTTTGTCCTGATGCACATCGCCTATCCGTATAACCATGAACTCGTTGCGCTGGCGAAGCACTACCGCAACATCTGGGTCGATCTCTGCTGGGCGTGGAGCATCGATCCATACAGCTCCAGGGACTTCCTGCGACGTTTTCTGCATGCCGTCCCCGCCAATAAACTGTTCGCGTTCGGGGGCGACACCGGATGGCCGACCGGTGCGCTCGCGTATTCCATTCAGGCGCGAAATGAAATCGGCCGCGCGCTTGAAGCGGAGATCGAGGACGGATATATGACGGAGAAACAGGCGATCGACGTTGCGACCCGCATCATGCGGGCGAACCAGTACGCCTGTTTCGATATCCCCGGAACCCGCGCGAATATACGTGAGGCCAACACGGCGTAAGCCCGAACGGACGAGGTCAACCCTGATTCGTATGTCTTCGGGGACGTTAATTCGAATATGTGCTTGTAAATAAAGGCGATTAGACGGCGGATTACCAGGATACACCAGGNNACGTCCTTCTATACGTCGATAACGCCCCGTTTCGGAGGGTTTTATCGCGTCGCCGCGTTGCTGTTTATTCGGATTGAGGGGAAAAGTTGACACAGGTTACAGACGCCCTACTCGAAGAGATGGTAAGGACCATCGTCGACGAAACCGATCCGGAACAGGTCATCCTGTTTGGCTCCCACGCTCGAGGTACGGCTGACGACGATTCCGACGTGGACCTGCTGGTCATTAAGTCGGAGTCTTTCGATAACGGCGAACTGAGGTACAGCGAAGGGATCAGGCTTTATAATGCACTGTCCCATTTCAACGTTCCAAAAGACATCCTGGTTTATAGTCGCGAACGGGTGGAATATTGGCGCGATTCTCTCAACCACGTAGTGGCGCGAGCCCTGAGGGAAGGACGGGTGCTTTATGGGCGACCCTAAACAAGCCCGTTCATTGTTCGAAGCCGCCGTGAGAGACACGACCACGGTACGTCTTATGGCTTCCAACCGCGATTTTCCTGACGAGAATTTCGGATTTAATGTTCAGCAGGCCACCGAGAAGCTCTTAAAAGCATGGATCGCACTACTCGGAGAGGTCTATCCACTCAGCCACGACCTGGATCTTTTGCTCAATCTACTGACCGATCGTGACCCGGCTGCTGCCCAATTCCGAAGCCTGGCTTCGTACACACCGTTTGCCGTTGAGTTTCGTTACACGGGCGATGAAGTTGTGCCTCCTACCCTGAATCGGGCCGAAGCATTGCGACAGTTGGAGAGCCTGATTGGGCAGGTCAGACCTAGACTTGACGAACAGCAAGAGGTCTGAGACATCGTTCGATATCCCGTACATAAAACCGCCGGCTCCCTGCCACCGGCGGCTTTTGTTGTAACTTAACAGGATGTCTCGAGCGTCCGCGCTACCAATCGGCCTCCGCGTCGAAATTCACGCGCATGGAAACCAGCGCGCGTAGGGTACGTACCCTGTCTTCGCGATTCCCTTCCGTCTGTTTATACCCGCCAATCACGGCGGCCAGATCCAGCGCAAAATACCGGTCCAGCTCAGCGCCGATCCCAAGCGTCCACGCGTCGCGGTCCGTCTCGATCCGCACCTCCGGTACGGGGCCGCCTCCCACGTATCGAACGGGGTCGCGATAGTATCCGGCCCTCATGGCCACACCCCTGCCGGGAATGGCGTATTCACCTCCCAGATGGACCCGCACCGCACTTCGGTACTGCTGTCGAAAATCGTCGACGTACGGCGTGATGTTCCGGGCCAGTACGTTGTAGGTCGCTTCCTGTAAATCCCCGTAGTGCACGTCGCCGCTCAACGTCAATCCCTTCGAGGACCATCCCAGTCCGAATCCCAGCGAAACCGGCTGCCGTATCTCATATCTGTCCGCGTAGTTGTCGCGAGGATAGGTATCCTTCCGGTCGTCGAACGTATCTTCGAATTCATCTGCAAGTTCGGCCGACACCCGAATGGGCGTAGCCGCTGAGACCGTAAAGCCAAGCCGGAAATTGGACGGATGCCAGTAATGGATGCCGCCCTGAACCCCCAACGCGGAGAAGCTGTCGTCGGATTCGAAACGCTGGTAGATACGTACCGTATCCACGTGAACCTGTCGAACGTCTTCAAGCGTGAGTTCCTGCATGAACCGGTTGGTTCCACGCCATTTGTAGAGCGAAATCCCCGCCGACAGGCGCGGCGCCAGGTCGATAGCGGCGCCCATTGTCCAGGCGCCGAAGGTACCCCTGTCTTCAGAGAATCCCGACTTGTCGAATTCCGCGACTTCGTCGTACGCGTCGATCCGCAATCCGCCGTCGAAGTGCCGGACGCGACCGAATCCCCCCGCAACTACAAGGCTTCCCCGGTAGACCGGTATGGGGTAGACGATCCCTCCAGTAGCAAAGCGCGTGCTGTTCAGCTCAAACGCCGAAGCCTGGCTGAAGAAATGCGACTCATTCCGATAGCGGTCGTGGGACATCCCCCACGAGATGGACCCGCGCCGGGCCCGTGCCAAGCCTGCCGGGTTCCAGAAGAGACCGGAGAAGTCATCCGATACCGTGACGTAAGCGCCCCCCATCCCCATCGCGCGCGCGCCGATTCCGGAAAACCCGTCCAGCGCAACCTCCTGCGCGTTGAGCGCTGCTGTCCAGGCGCATATCGCCACAATCGGAACCATATGAACCACTCGCCTCATCGCATTCCCCCTCTGCGACGCTGACCCTCGCGTTTCTCCTCGCGCTTTTCCTCCTGTTTCTTCTCTTCTTTGGGTTTAGACGACTGACCGCCGCCCGAATCACGTGGTTTCGAGGCGGTCCTCGACGTGCTGCCCGATCGTTCAGTCTTCGAATCGGTTCGGATCGCGCTTGCCGCAGGCGCTTGTCGCCTCCGCGTCGTCTTTTTTATCTTGCCCTTCCGGACGGTACCGGCGGGCGCGTGCTCCCCACCCCGCAATCCGGTATATCTGATGCGCAAACGCGGTTCGTAAAGGTCGATGGGATCTGTGTCGACCGGGCGATACCTGTACGTGGGAGCGGGCAATCGTCCGCGCGCAAGAACGCGCCGCATCCACCCCCTCCACCAGGGTCCGTATGCTGCCGTCCAGTAGGAATGTCTCCATCGGAAACCGCGTCTCGCCCACGACGGATATCCCGGGAAATAGGGTTCGTAATACCGCGCCACACCCCACCCGTACGAATCGAAACAGTTGTACACATACTGTCTGTATACGTGGACCGTGTCGATATCCGCGGGCGACGCGGAACCGACCGGTCCTTCCGTTTCGTATTCGGGCGGCCGAATCTGGGTATAACATCCGGCAAGTGCGAAAACACACGTCAGCGCGAGGCAGATGCGATACACCATGGCAGCCTCCCTTGATCTGAAATCCGCACATCTCTTCTGTGCCGCCGCCGCAACGCCTCCCATACACCAAATAATAGCCAATTTCCAAACTGGACACAATACCCCGAGTAGGGGCGACCGGCCGGTCGTCCCTGGAGAACCGGGGGACCGGGAATTGAAATCGACAGGCCCTGACCTCATCCGGGTTTAGCAGACTGCTGATCGCTGATTGCGTTTTTTGCTGTTCTTCCGGAACAGCGTCGCGATGAGGGAGCGCAACCGCATGATCTTGCCTCTGCCAGGTTCGTCTTCCGCACAGCAGGATTCCGAGCGGGAACCGCTGCTTCCTGTTCTTTCGGCGAGGCGGGACTCAATCTCGTCGTTTTCAGGAAACCGACCCTCCTTCAGCTTTGAGAAGACCGTCTCCCCGTCAGCAGCGATCTCAAATCTTCCCCTGCCCGAGGGAACCAGCGTGAAACGGGAGATATCCGTCTTGTATCTTTCCAGCACGTGGCGCGTCAAACTGACGGCCTGATCCTCGTAGCCTCACCTGGCGCAGTAGACGAGTTCGATGTCCAAAGTGGACCTCCTTCCGGTGAGAACAATTGTCTGGTAAGAGTGCGGACTGGTTTTGACATCGCCGCAGCCCCAGCTCGATCGCGAATTGCGATTAGACGCGGATTTCAGCCCGAATCGCCGGTATAGAACGCGGCTGTACGCAGTGCCGCCGCGCACGCCGAGACGGGGTCCGTTCCCGCAACAACGGCCGCCCGCTCCCATCCCGTGCTGCTGCCCGCTATGTACGCCTTGCCTTCAGGTGAAACTGCGAAAGCGGCTTCGTCCAGCTTCGGCTCTGTCGGATTCTCGATATGGAAGGAGAGTCCCAAAAGACCCATTTCCCACCCCACGCCGGCTGCGCCGGGTCCAAATTCGTCCCAGTGTTTCGAATGGTACGCCGTGTGGGTGAGTGTAAGCCGCGTATGTCCGCAATGGTCCTCTGAAATACCCACCCCCACCCAACTGACGTCACCGCCGAACTCCCAGCTGACCTCGAAGTGAGATGGTCGTTGGCACGCTGTGATGACCCCACCCGCGTTGCCCTCCAACTGAAAACGGCCGTTCAGTTCCAGTTCGCCACAGATCGGGAGAAACCAGCGCGAAATCCGCCGGCCGTTTGTCACAGCGTCCCACAAGTCCACGACCGTCGTGGGGTAGCTGCGGACAACCGCGACCGAGTGAGCTGATCTTCCATCGCGCTCCTGCGACGACACGCAGCGTGCTGCCGCGTTCAGTTGAGCATTGACATCGAAACGCATATTGTCCTCCTGTCCATCAGGACGCGGTCGCGGTTGCGCGTCGTGCGATGCTTCGAAGAAGCCCACCGAACAACAGAACATGAATCGGATACAGGGCGTGCCAGTAGAAGCGCCCCCATAAACCCGACGGGTCGAAAACGGCGGTCTGGCGCACCCTGGATCCCCCTCCGTTCCGCGACGTGACGTCGAACTCGAGCCAACCTCGCCCGGGCAGCTTCATCTCTGCCGCGAGACGCAGGTCGCCCCTACAAAGAGGAGGATCTCGGCGATCCGATCTGGTACGAATATACAAAAGGGGGTCGCGGGACTCAACCCGTTCCCCCTTTATCCCGGAAGGCATCGGAATGCATTCTTGAAACCATCTGGTGCTTTCGGCCAGTATTGGCGCGCGGGCGACCGGCCGGTCGCCCCTACAACAGCAATTCCCTCGCTAAGAAATCACCGGTTATTTCTCTCAACACATTTGACACATTCCGCCTATTGGCATATAATCACGGAGAGACCAAGGGTCCAAACTTCGGCGATAGAAGCGGCAATCGGCAAGTCGAAATAAACGGGTTTTTAGGAAGGTCGCTCAAGAGGACGGCACGAACGGGACTCAGGCGCCCGCCATGCCGTTCGCCTCAAAGTCAATAGAGACAATTACACCATCGCCGAAGTCGATCGCCTCTTCGACATCGCCTTTGCCGCAAGCGAAGCGGAATTGGCAGGCTCGGAAGAAACCGTGCTGCTTGAGATGAATATGTCCATCGAGGAAGTGATCGACCGGAAAGGCAAGCCCGGAACGCGCATTGAACTCGGCACCAAAACCATTCTCGCAAATGATGATTTGAAGCTGATATTCAAGGACGGTAAACTGGTGGATGCGCAGTAGGGGCGACCGGCTGGTTGCCCGTGAAGAAACCACGCAGTCATTCGGCAGTCAGCGAACAACCGGGCGCTAACGACGGGAAGCATGGCGACCGACGATCGGGTCAGTGAATCTTGAATCCGCGGGCTCAGGATTATATTTCGCCATAGGGTCTCAATCCTTGTTCTGATGAAGGATTCTCGGTGGTCTCAGTCCGTGTCGTGCCTCGCCATCATTTCCGAAATCCATCGTTCCGTCTCGGCCCAGTGGGCAAGCTGTTCCGGGGTGGGCACAGGGAGGTTCGCGCGGCGATAGTCGGCGTCGGAGATGGGCGTGCCGTCCGGGTGCCAGCACCGGATAATCGTCTCCCCCAGTCCGGCGCCTATCGGATACCAGTCCCTGGACATGTGCTCGAAGATGCTCCGGAGCAGATTCAGAAGGTGCTGGCGAATCTCCACCGTGTCCGGCGATGGTTTCCAGACGTAACGAGGATTCTCCCAACTCGAGACAATGGTTTGACCGTCCTCGACGCGCCGTTCCTCTTCCCATCCGCCATGGCGCATCACCGGTCCGATGGGAATGGGGTCGCGATCGGGCCGGCGATGGGGATGATTCGCGCAATAGGTGTAGAAGGGATTCTCTATCGCGATGTCCCTGATCTCGCAATGGGGCGGTATAGTTCTGTCTGCGTGCGACAGCCAGTCGCGTTCGCCCTGATTCCTTCTATTGAACCAACAGGTCCCACAGCAGTCGGATCCTCCATTGGGCATCGCTCAAACCTCCTCTCGGTTTTACTTCCTCAACTCCTTCCGCCGCCGGTCATGCGGAAGCGTGCATATCATCACTTCGTTGAATCCCTTCATCTTCTCGCCCGCCGCGATCATTTCGCCCGCGACAAGATAAACCCAATCTGTCGCAGGAATTGCGACAATCTGACAAAAAACTCCCATCGGCAGTAAGCTGTCAGCCGAAGGTAGGGTCGACCGGCCGGTCGACCCTACGCACCGGTAATTGTTAAACCAGCTTCCAGGCTGGCGGGTGCCGACACTGACGAGCATTCAAGAACGATCTCTTTCGCGGAATTCTCAATCGTGCGCTTGACAACGTATCCCGTTCGTTTATATTGTTATGTTATAACATAACATCATTCAATCGAAGAGGACGACCCGCTTGTCCTGAAACCAACCGCAACCTGGCCTGTATCGACAGCCTCTACATCACGCCAGGCCGCGGGCGATCGGCCCGTGGCATAACCCGGCCCAAATGCCGCCTCGCCCGGCATCAATGAAAGCGGTGGCGATGGCCTCGGCATTCTGTCTTCTGAAACGGTGACGATTCGATGCGAGTGAGTTACGACATCGCGGTCTTTCTCGCCTGGCTGTGTGCCGTTGCATTCTCGGCGGATCTCCACGCGGCAACGATGCTGTCCGGCGAGCCAATCGCGGCCGAGTACTCCAGCGGTGAAAGTCACGCTGACACCGGGCAGGCATCTTCGCTCTGGGATCAGGCTGCGACGTGGGTCCTGGATAAGCAACGCGATTTTCTCGTACAACTGACAACCGAATTGCGATCGTTGCGCGGCAAGGATGACGTCGGCTGGGTTTTGGTGCTGATGAGCTTTCTCTACGGTGTCTTGCATGCCGCGGGGCCCGGTCATGGGAAGGTCGTGTTGACGACCTATCTGCTGACCCACCGAAGCCGGCTGAATCGCGGGGTCGCCATGGGCGCCGCAGCCGGACTCCTTCAGGGGGTGACGGCGCTGGTGCTGGTCTACGTCCCGATTGGTCTGGCAGGTTGGCTGCCGTTGGAGACGGAGACGGCATCATTGTGGGCTACGCGAGTCAGTTTCACGCTGCTTGCGATCGTCGGACTCTGCCTGTTGGTACGCGCGGCAAGCGCCCTGTCAGAAAGCGTTCGCCAATTGCGCCGAGAAACCGGCGAAGTCCACCACGACCATGCCGATCATGTACACGGGGCAGATGGCGGTTGCCGGCATCTGCCCAGCGCTGCAGAGATTGATACTGCCGGCGGCCGGCATGCGGCGGCTGGCGTGGTTTTGGCCATTGGGCTGCGCCCTTGCAGCGGAGCAGTGTTGGTGCTCGTCCTCGCCGCCGTGATGGATTTACACTGGCATGGGGCGCTTTCCGTGTTTGCCATGTCCATAGGTACCGCGATCACCGTTGTTGCCCTGGCCATTATTGCGACGAGGACGCGAGACTGGGCGAGTGAGGTCGTCGCTCACAGGTCTCCGTTGTGGACGCTGGCGGCCGGTGGCGTGGGCGCGCTTGGCGGCGCCCTCCTGGTCCTTTTCGCGCTGTGGCTGCTGAACGCGTCGTTTGCACTTAAACCAGCAATGGGTATGTAAGCGGTGGGCCTAGTCCTCGATGTCCGCGCGAATTGTCATTAGGACTATCCGAATGAATCCACAATTCTCTCCCCTTCGGGCCGGTATCGGAGCGCGCCTCGCGCTTGCCGGCGTCGCCGCCGGTCTGTTGTGGTTCGCGGTCGCTTGGGCCCTGTTATGAGTGCGCCAACGGACGGAACGATCCTGCATTTTGATAACCTGACCCTCGGATACGACCGCCACCCCGCAGTCCATCATCTCGATTACGCCATCCGCGCCGGCGCCCTGGTCGCCGTGGTGGGACCGAACGGCGCCGGAAAGTCGACTCTACTTAAAGGGACCGCCGGCAGCCTCGCGCCCCTTGAAGGCGAAATCAGGTTGACGGGGATCAAAGCCTCGGACATCGCGTACCTCCCTCAACAGTCCGATATCGATCGGAGCTTTCCGATCTCGGTCTTCGACATGGTGGCCATGGGATTGTGGCGGAAGACGGGGGCTTTCCGTCGATTCGGACGCGAGGGTAACCGGAAGGTCGGCGAAGTCCTGGATATCGTGGGTCTGGGTGGTTTCGAGAAGCGCTCCATCGGCACCCTTTCCGGCGGGCAGATGCAACGTTCCCTGTTCGCCCGCCTGCTCCTCCAGGACGCGCGGCTGATTCTTCTCGACGAGCCGTTCACTGCGATCGATTCCGCTACAGTACGTGATCTAAAGGGACTCATTCATCGCTGGCACGGGGAGGCGAGGACGGTCGTCGCCGTCTTGCACGACCTGGATCAGGTTCGGACGGATTTTCCCGAAACCCTTCTGCTCGCCCGCGAGCGGATCGCCGCCGGTCCAACGGAGGACGTCCTTTCTCCAGGGAATCTCGATCGGGCGCGCCGGCTTACAGAGGCCTTTAACGAAGAGGCGGCCGTATGTTGGAGATAAACGCCAGGGCCACCTGCCCTGCAGCAAGGGACGCGTGATGTACGATGCCGTCATCGCCCCGTTCGTTGAATTCAGCTTCATGCGTCGGGCCCTGGTCGGGTGCCTCGCTCTTTCGCTGGGAGCGACGCCCATCGGGGTGTTTCTGACCTTGCGGCGGATGAGTCTTGCCGGGGATGCCATGGCCCATGCAATTCTTCCCGGTGCGGCGCTCGGGTACCTCGTTGCAGGGCTGTCGCTTGGCGCCATGACGGTCGGCGGGGTCATTGCGGGAGTGGCTGTGGCTCTGCTCTCCGGGATGGCGGCCCGAACCACCGTGGCCCGTGAGGATTCCAGCCTGGCCGCCTTCTATCTGATTTCCCTCGCCGTCGGGGTCGTGATCGTCTCGACGCGTGGAAGCAATGTCGACCTGTTGCACATCCTGTTCGGGACGGTGCTCGCCTTGAACGATGCGGCCATATTCCTGGTCTCGGGAATCGCCACGGTCACCCTTTTCGGGCTTGCCATCATCTACAGACCATTGGTGATGGAGTGTTTCGATCCGGGCTTTCTCCGCTCCGTCAGTCCCTTGAGTCCGGTTGCCCACTACAGCTTTCTCGTCCTGACGGTCCTCAATCTGGTGGGCGGTTTTCATGCACTGGGGACCCTGATGGCGGTGGGCATCATGATACTTCCCGCCGCTGCCGCCCGGTTCTGGACGCGCGACGTCACGCCCCTGGTGGTCATCAGTGTGATTGCGGCCTTCCTGGGCGGGTTCGTGGGCCTGTTGTTGTCCTATTACGCCAGTCTGCCTTCCGGCCCCGCCATCATCCTGACGGCGGGAGCGTTCTATCTGTTCTCGCTGTCTTTCGGACCTGACGGCGTCATCATGACGCGCCTAACAGTCCGTTGGAAGAGTCGCTCTGCAGGCGAGGCCGAGCCA
>JAAXHE010000009.1:0-1822 GCA_012271065.1 Candidatus Latescibacterota bacterium | reverse complement strand
TGGGCTTTTTCAACGGGCTGCTGAGGCCACGCCGTCATCTGGAAGCATGATTTCAATACCGAACTACGAGTAAGCCGTATGACATCGAAGCGATCTATCCTGTTTTCCGTCTTCGCCGCTTGTTTGATCGCCGTGTCAGGTTCGGGGACCGTCGGCGCCGATGCCACCATCGACGTTGTCGCATCGTTCAGCATCCTGGGTGATATGGTCCGGCAGGTAGGCGGTGAACGGGTGCGGGTCACCACCCTCGTCGGCCCCGACAGTGACGCGCACGTCTATCGGCCGACTCCGGCCGACGCGCGGGCCGTCGCAGGGGCCAGGCTGTTGGTCGTCAATGGATTGGGTTTTGAGGGCTGGATAGACCGTCTCACGGAGGCATCCGGCTACAGGGGGCCAGTGGTGACGGCGACAGCCGGCGTCGAACCCCGCAGGGTGGCGGATCCCGATCGCGGCGAAATCGATCCCCATGCCTGGCAGAGTCTGGCCAATGCCCGGATCTACGTCCGCAATATCGCCGACGGATTGGCTGCGATCGACCTGGCGGGGGCCGAAATCTATCGCGGCAACGTGGCGCGTTACGTGAAGGAGATCAACGAGGTCGAGGCACAGGTTCGCGAGGCGATCGGTTCGCTGCCGGTCGATCGGCGCAAGGTGGTCACGTCCCATGACGCTTTCGGCTATTTGTCTGCAGCCTACGGCATCGAGTTCCATGCACCGGTCGGGTTCAGCACCGAAGCGGAGGCCTCCGCGGGTGACGTGGCCAGGCTGATTCGTCAGATCAACAGGGAGAAGATTCCGGCCGTCTTCGTCGAGAACATATCCGACCGCCGCCTGCTCGACCAGATCGTCCGGGAAACCGGAGCGAAGATCGGCGGCACACTCTACTCCGACGCTCTGTCGAAGGCGGACGGGCCGGCCGGCACGCACCTTGACATGATGCTACACAACATCCTGACGTTGTTCGCCGCCCTGTGCGACTCATCGGGTTCAGGGACCAGGGGCGTTCGTCTTCTCCGTGGCGCCGACGCAAGTCCTTGATCGCCGCCGTGCGCAACCAACTGCCACGAGAGGTGCGTGGCGAGGAGAAGCCCGTGAATAACAAAGCGCTTTCCCGGATCCTTGAACGAGCCGAGGCGCTGTGCCTTGAGCGCGGCGCGCGGCTGACCGAACAACGCAAGGCTGTGCTTCAACTGCTGTGCGTATCGGACAAACCACTCAGCGCTTACGAGCTGTTGGAACGCATGCGCGGCGTTGTCAGGAATCCCGCGCCACCGACGGTCTACAGGGCATTGGATTTCCTGCTTGAGCAGGGCGTGGCGCACAGGCTTGAGAGCCTGAACGCATACGTGGGCTGCGCACATCCGGATCATCCGCACGCCAGCCAGTTCCTGATCTGTGATGACTGTGGCGACGTGGCCGAGGTTGAAGACCCCAGTGTGGCCAGGAGCCTGAAAGCGGCAGGCAATGAGATAGGATTCCGTACCAGGCGGCCGGTCGTCGAACTGCTGGGAACCTGTGCGCAGTGCATTTCGGATAGAGACGGTCTTGCTTAAGACGAATCCTCATCAGACCCACGGGCGCCGTTGACGCCGGACTACGTGAATAGCGAAGCGCTACAGCCATCGATCGCGACCGGCGAGGCGCACTGCTGGAGCCGAAGCCGCCCGACTACGTCATCACCCTTTGAATGAGGGAACTGAATGCCCCAGTCAGAGAGACTTCCCGTTACTGTCCTTTCCGGCTTTCTCGGTGCAGGCAAGACCTCGCTCCTCAACAACGTGCTCCACAACCGCAAGGGCATGCGCGTCGCGGTCATCGTCAA
>JAAXHE010000354.1 GCA_012271065.1 Candidatus Latescibacterota bacterium | reverse complement strand
GTCTTAGAAGTCAATAGGTACTAGGACCTCTGCAGTGCCGCCCGCTCGGAAGAAAACGTCCTCAGCAAGTGATCGGTATCCTGTTGAAAACGCTCCAGCGGCTCCCGGATCTGGTGTTGAAACTCCTCGCACGTTGCCTGGTAGTATTCCTGGGCGGCGCCCCGAAGCACCTTGGCGTGATGCTGCATGGTCCTGTGGTCGTCCTGAAAGTGCTCGAAGCGGTGGTGAACCGCCCGCATGAGACGTCCGGCGTACGTCTCCGTGTTCTTGCGGTAGGCCGCGCGATAGCCATTATTGAAATGTTCCAGATGTTCGAGCGCCTCGTCAAGAAATGTCTTCACCTCGTCTACCTGCAATGCGCGCTGTGTGGTGAGAATGAGGTGATGGCCCTGGACGGCCAGGCGCACCGCGTCCGGCAAACTGCCGGGATGTTTCAGGAGTACCTGCAGCATGAACTTCCAGTATTGCCAACGGTAGTTCCTGTTCCGGATGCCCTGCCGCCAGATCGACCGGAAGAACGCCTTGATCTCAAGCAGCCGTACGGGTGAATTTGCAATCGGATGACGCCTGCGGTTATTAAAAAACGTAAGGCATCGTTCGAAGAAAATCTCAGGGCTGTTCAGCGTTTCCACCGTCCAACGGTGCCGTTCCAGCAGCGTATCCGGGTCGATCAGAGGGACGTAACTCAACTCGCGGCTGAAAACCCCTGAATCGCCCGTGTACTTCGCACCCTCCACCAGCCTTCCCTGCCGGCTGAATCGCTTGTAATCGGGCGTATCCCGCAACACACCCAGAATACCTACCATCGCCACGGGAATACCCGCCTCCCTGATGAAAGCGATGGTCCGCTCCGCGATATCGTCGGGATCGGTGTCCAGGCCGATAATGAACCCCGCCTGGACTTCGAAGCCGGTTTCCTGGAGAATCTTGACTTTGTCCATCAGGGGTGTATTGCCCTGCAGGTTCTTCTGAGCGCCCATGAACTTCAGGCTTTCCTCGACCGGAGACTCGATTCCGGCGAACACCTTGTCGAATCCGGCCTTGTACATGGCCTCCAGCAACTGCGGATCGTCGCTTACCCGGATGCTGGCCTGGGTGTGGAACTGAAACGGATATCCGCGCTCCTGCTGCCACGGGACGACTTCGTCCTCGAGCGATTGCCTTATTTCGTCCCGGTTGCCCACGAAATTGTCGTCCACTGCCATCACCGCGCCGCGCCAGCCGGAATCGTATAATGCGTCCAGTTCCTGAACCATTCTGCTCTTGCTCTTGAGCCGTGTAATTTTCCCATATAACGAAGGAATATTGCAGAACGTACAGCTCTCGGGACACCCGCGCGTGACCTGGATGACCATATTGCTGTAGTCGTCGAAATCGATCAGGGACCAGCGGGGCAGCGGGGTTACCGCCAGATCCTGAAATTCGCCGCGTCGGTCCACGTATTCCCGTTCGACGGTTGCCGAACCCGTGGCGAGTCGATCCACAATGTCCATGAACCCGTTTTCCGCTTCGCCCAGGTAAAAGACGGCGTCGCCCTCGATCTCTTCGTAGTATTGGGTGGGAAGCGGTCCACCGTTCAGAACCGGAACGCCAATCCGGTTGCAACGCGCAATTACGTCTTCCAGCGACTGCCAGTGAATGATCATTGACGACGTTATGACAATATCTGCCCACTCGAGATACTCGTCGATCAGCGGATGCGCATTCATGTCTACCATTCGCACGTCGTATGAATCTGACATCATGCCGGCAATGGTCAACAGCCCCAGGGGCGGAAACGCGACCTTTTTGTCGATTACTTTCAGCGCTTCGTCGAAGCTCCAGAACGTAACCGGATTCATGGGACTGACCAGCAGCGCATTCGGCATGTAACAACCCCTTCTTATTCTACGTAAAAAGACCGCCCCTTAGGGAACGGCCGTCCGACCCTCGCAGATCGTCTGCCCACCCTGACAGGCTGAAACGTCGAGACGCCCGACGGGTGTGGGCATCGAACGTCTGTCATCCTAAATATAATGTTTTTTCGATTTCACGCCACAGTAAAAACAATCTGCATCGGATCCCGTAAGAGTGTTCTCCGTGCGTACCGGTTCTCGCCCACGCGCTCCTTCATCCTCCGTCCGGACGGCCAGAATACCCTTGACAAGGGGTCTGTGACCGTTTTAAATATCCGCCGGTTCCGGGACGCAATTCACACATCAGAAGCTGTCTTAAAATTCCCTGCGGTCTTCGCGCGGCTGCAAAAGTGCCNNNTTTTTCGCTCGCGCTCGGGAACCCACCGGTAATTTTAAAACAGCTTCTAAGGGAGAGTGCCTTGTCCCTGAGCGAAGAAGATCTCTGGTATTTCAACCACACCGGCTTCTACCGCGTCCCCGAACTGTTGCCGGGCGACCTGGTCGAACGGCTGAATGCCGTCACCGACCGGCAGATCAGCGGGATGATCGAACCGGTCGTGTGGGAAAAGACCGGCTCTCGTGAGCCGGATGACGTGCGGCGGCTCTCGAAAATTCTCTCTCGTGACCGCACGTACCTCGAGGCCGCCTCACATCCCGTAATCCTGGGCCCGATGAAATCCATCCTCGGACCCAATATCGAACTGCTCACGAACAAACACAATCACATCATGGTAAGGCCCCCCGGATCAGGGCACGTCTACTGGCACAGCGGCGAAGAGCCTTACCATCCCACGCTGGTCACAGCCCTCATCTATCTCGAAGAATCCACCCTGGAGAACGGCTGCATCCGCATCGTACCCGGCAGTCACCTGCGACCCTTCCGGCGCCAGCGGCGTCCCGGAGGCGCATTCGAAGGGAGCGACCTCTTCCATAAATCCCTGCCGGTACCGATGCCCGAAGGAGGCGTGCTGCTCTTCAACGATTGCTGTTTCCACGGCGCGGGCGTCAACGGCGCCGACACGTCACGCAGAAGCATGACGCTGGCCTACCAAGCGCACGACCCGCACGACGTCATGAAGGACGACCCGGAGAAGATCCTCGCCGCCGGGGAACGCATCTACATCGGCCACCCCCACCCCTTCCCTCAACACCATTAGCGAAACCACCAACCATGTCCCTCTCGCCGGAACAGGTACACCTGTTTCGCCACAACGGCTTCCTGAAACTGCCGGATCGTCTACCCGAAGAAACCGTCGATAGACTCCGGCAGGCGGTGCTCGCAGACATCCGGGCGGAGGTCGAACCCGTGGTGAGGAACACAGAGGGGCGCGTGGTTAGGATTTCACGCGGGTAAAGGAGGAGACACCCATGGACGGCATCCATGACATGGGCGGAATGCACGGATTCGGCCCGATAATTCGCGAAGAAAACGAACCGCTTTTTCACCATGAGTGGGAAAAACGCGTGCTGGCCATGGGTGTCGCCATTCCTGTGCCGGTCCCGGGAGGTTCCCGCAACAACATCGAGAACATGGATCCTGCCCACTACCTGTCATCTTCGTATTACGAAAAGTGGCTGCACTCCAGGATCAAGGGCCTGATCGACGCCGGAGCGCTGACGGCGGAGGAGTTGGAAACGAGAGTGGCGCTGCTCCGGGTCAGGCCGGACGCCGAGACGCCGGTCCACCCCGACCCGGGCGGTGTCCGGTCGGGAATTACGAAGAAAAGACCCGTTTCGTCCACGCCGTCGCAGGTGGATATTCGACCGCAATTTCACATGGGCGACCGGGTACGGGCGCGAAACATCCACCCCGCGGGGCACACGAGACTTCCGCGGTACGTCCGGGGAAGGGCAGGTACGATCACGCGCTTTTATGGAATCCACAACCTCCAGGACGCCGAGTTGCCCGCAGGGTGCGTGCGTCGCGAGCAGCCGCTGTATGCCGTACGCTTCGAATCGCGGGAACTGTTGGGGGAGTCGGCCGAAGCGCAAGACGCAGTCTATCTGGACATGTGGGAAGGCTATCTGGCGCCCGTGCAGTCGCATTCGGAATAGAAAGGGCCCGCTGTCATGAAGAGACATGGAGAATCCGCCCGGAGCGAGTCCGACGCGGCGTTGCGCACGGCGGCGTTGGAATCGATCCTGGTTGAAAAAGGGTTGCTGACGACCGACACGATTGACAAAGTCGTGGAAAAGTACGAGAAGGACGTGGGACCGCTCAACGGAGCCAGGGTGGTTGCCCGCGCCTGGACGGACAACGGCTACAAGCGAAGGCTGCTGGAGAACGGCACGGCGGCGATCGCCGAACTGGGTTTCGGCGGCAAGGAAGGCGCGGAGATCGTCGTCCTTGAAAACACGTCGACGGTCCACAACGTCGTCGTCTGCACCCTTTGTTCCTGCTATCCCTGGCCGGTGCTCGGTCTGCCTCCCGGCTGGTACAAATCCTTCGCCTACCGGTCGCGACTCGTCAGGGAACCCCGGGCCGTGCTGAGGGAATTCGACCTGCATCTGCCGGAATCCGTCGAAGTCCGCGTCTGGGACAGCAATTCGGATCTCCGGTATATGGTACTGCCGGAACAACCGGACGGCACCGAAGACTTCACGGAAGAAGCGCTTGTACCTCTGGTCACGCGCGACGCGATGATCGGCGTGGCCAGGATCGATACTTCATCGAACTGAGCCGGATATGACGGGTCCAATCGACAGGAAAATCGCGGACGTGGAATCGGCAGTCGCGCTTCCCCGCCAGAACGGCGAACTCGTATTTGAAGCTCCATGGGAAGCCCGCGCCTTCGGCCTTGCCGTAGCGCTCTGTGAGAAGGGCGTCTACGAATGGCGCGAATTCAGCGCGGCGCTGGCTTCCCGGATTGCCGCCGCCGAAAAAGAAAACGACCCATCGGATTACTACGCACGATGGGTCGCTTCACTTGAAGAGTTGGCAATCGAAAAGGGCCTCGTCGCCCGCGGACAACTGACGGCAAGGACCGCGCAATTCGCCTCGGATCGTCACGAGGACCACGACCACGGGTAGCCAGCGGGCGCCCACGTGCGTTGCCGGGGCCGCCTTTCCGCCGTGGACCCCGGTGGAAACGCACTTACAATCCGTCAACTATGCATCCAGATTAATCGGTCGGCCTTTTCGGGCGGAGGTGTAGATGGCCTCCAGTAACGCGACAGTCCGCCGGCCTTCGCGTCCATCCACCCGCAACGGCGTTTTTTTCTCCACCGCGCTGACCACGTCCTGGATGATGTTCCTGATCGGGTTCTCCACCTCCGCCAGCCGCTCCTCCAGCCCCTCGCCGAAAACCTGCATATTGCCGGTGAGTACGTCGGGGATCAGCACGCCGCCGGTCGTTCCGTGGACTTCGGCTGTGAAGTACGCACTTGCCGGAAACGTCGTCGTCCCGACAACCGTGCCTTTCGCGCCGCTCTCGAAATTCACGATTGCCAACCCGATATCCTCGGTCTCGATTTCGTGGTTCATGATGGCCATCTCGCCATAGACTGAAACCGCGTCTCCCATAAACCAGCACAGCACATCCAGCAGGTGCGCGCCCTGATTGGCCAGCGATCCGCCGCCGTCCATCCTCCACGTCCCGCGCCAGCCGCCGCTCGCTTCGAAGTAGGACTGGGCTCTGAACCACTTGAATCTGACTTCACCCAGAATGGGTTTACCGAGCCAGCCCTGCCGAAGCGCCTCGGCCACGCGATAGTTGTTGTCGACGTACCGGCTCTGATAGTCCACGCAGCAAAGCACTCCGGCCTCGTCGCATGCCGTAATCAACCGGTCGCACGCTTCGGTAGACACATCCATGGGCTTTGTGGTAATCACGTGTTTGCCCGCGCGCGCTGCGCGGATGCCCAGATCGGCGTGCGTCCCGCTGGGCGTCATCACCATCACCGCATCCACGTCCTCCCGTTCCAGCGCCGCATCCAGGTCCGTTGTGCCCTCCACGCCGAATTCAGAACCTGCCTGCCCGAGCCGGGTCTCGTCCAGGTCTACGACAATTTTCAATTCCGCGCCTTCGGTGTCCCTGATTGTCCGGCACCTGTTTCGCCCCATGCCCAGGCCCACCACCGCAAACCCGACCATTCAAATATCCTCCATCCCGTCATTTCCTCGAAGATGCTTTACACGCGCCCTGTACAGACTCGGCGTTCGCGACCGGCGGACAGTGTGCGAGATTGATTTCCGTTCCCGGTTTTTCGTCTACCGCGCGCGTTCAGTCGAACAACTCCCGGACCCGGTCCAGGGATTCGCGCGAGAGCGTCTTTCCAGCCGCCTTGACGACGCCCTCGAGTTGCGCGGGCGTCTTCGCCCCCGGAATGACCGTGGAAACCGCGGGATTCGAAAGCACGAACCGCAGCGCCGCGTCGACCATCGAATCCGCCTCCTCCAGCAGAAAACCCAGCTTCCCGACCTGCGCTGCCGTCTCTCTCACCCTGTCAGGGGTATACCTGAGACTCCTCAGGTCGTCTGAGGGAAACGCGGTATTCTCACCGTACTTTCCCGTCAGCCAGCCCGATGCCAGCGGCACCCGCGCAATCATCCCCACCCCCTTTTCCGTGGCAACCGGGAACAGGGCGTCACCCTCCTTCTGCTGAAGCAGGTTGTACACCAGTTGAATCGCCTCGGCGCCACCCTCCATGGCGCGCAGCCCTTCCTCCACGACCACGTCGGAGGTTTCCACCGGACTGATCGACACGCCCCATGCACGAATCTTCCCAGAGCCTTTCAGGTCTCTCATCAGCCCGAACAGCGCGTCCGTCATCCCTTCAAGAGGAGGGCCGTGCAGCAGGTAGAGATCGACGTAATCCCGCTCCAGACGCGTAAGGCTTGCGTCCAGCGCACCCAGGATATACGGCTCGGAGAAGTCCTGGCCCGGCGCCGCGAGACTCATGCCCACCTTGGTGCAGATCACGGCATCGTCCTTGTTTTCGTACAACCCCAGCCCCACCAGCACCTCGCTCTTCCCCCGGCCGTACGCGTCCGCTGTATCGTAGAACGTGACGCCATGCGCCCAGGATGTACGGACGGTTTCGATCGACGCCATCACGTCCACGCCGGACCAGCCCGTCGGACTGCCGCCCCTGAATGAAGCCCCGCCGATTGGCCAGCAACCCAATCCCACCTCAGAGACCTGAATTCCGGTTCGTCCAAGTTCTCGAAGTTTCATCCCGCCCTCCATATACCGATCAATAATCGTCTCCCTCGCGGCCGCCAATGGCCTGCGCGTCAATCCGCCAATGCAACCGCTTCGCGTTCACGGCGCAGCATCCCCTCGGGATCCACCCACTGGGTCACAAGCAGGGAGATCAGAGCCAGAACCGCGCCGCTGAAAAAAATCACCTGGTAGCCGAAGTGATGCCAGACCAGCCCGCCGATCAGCGGCGCCGCCACCGCGGCGAAATGATTCATTGTGACACCCATGGACAGGGTGGGTTTCAGATCCTCCTGAGGCGCAATCTTGTGCAGGTACGTCGTAAGCGCAATACCTCCGAAGAAAATAAGGTTATCGATACAATAAAGCACGTACAGCGTCGGACGGTGCTGAATCGCGCCGTAACCGAAAAAGACGAACGCCAGTCCGATGTAACTCCAGCTGAGCACAGCCCGTTCGCCATGCCTGTCGACCAGCCGGCCCATCAGCGGGGCCGTCAACGTAATCAGCGCCTGATTGATCAGTACGAGTACCATCGTCGTTTCCACCGGCATCCCGTGGACCTTCACCAGCGCGAAGATGGCAAACGTGATGAACATTTGCTTGCGGCAGCCCTGCAGGAAATTCAACGCATAATACAGACCGTAGCGGCGGTGGAAGACGAAACTCTTCTCCCTCACGTCGGGGCGTTTCCGGCTGGCAAAGAAGATGGTCAGCCCGCCCACCGAGGTGATCGCTCCGGCGGCCGCGAACAGCCAATCGTAGCGGGCCAGATGAAAAACCAGATTGCAGACCCCGATGGTCAACAGCCACGCGAAGGCGTGTACGCTCCGCAACTGGCCCAGCCACTTCCCCTTCCTGCCCTCGGGAGAGAACCGCAGCGCCATGGATTGCTCCATGGGGATCCAGCAATGGAACCCCATGCCCCAAAGCGCGGAATACACGGCGAGGGAAAAAACGGTATGTACGTCCGCGTACGCGGCAAGCCCGCCTCCCATCACAACCAAAGACGCGCCGGCGACGACCGGCGGCGCCAGCCGCATCATCAGCGCGATAAAAAACGCGTTCAGGAATCCCGACATCTCCCGCAGGGCTTCCACGTACCCGAGTTCGTGCGGCTCGATGCCCAGGCGCTCCACGGCGAAGTTGTTGTACAGCGTCAGTTGAACGCCGAAAAAAACGCCCACGGAAAACGCCGCGGCGCCCAGGAGTCTGAAGTCCCGGTTCCATTCGGAAAATGGATTGCTGATCTTGATCAATCTTGTATCCGTCGCGATGAATGCCGAGGCGATGAAGAGCGGGAGAGGCCCCGGGCACGTAGAAGGGGGCGCGGAAATCTAGTGTCCTGTCCCAAAAATTCCTCACCATTCGACCGGCGATTCATCCCGTCTCGCTACGTTCCCTTCGCTCGCCGACCTTACGCAGGTCGGAGGCGCCTTGCGAGACGGGCGACTCGGCGGTCGAATTTAGGCAACTTATTTCCGGGACAAAGGTCTAGTCCATCTGCACAATAACGCGGCGGCCGGCAACCTGTACGGGATAGACCCGCACCCGGAATCGCTCGGGCTCGATCAGGGCGCGGCCGGTTGCCAGATCGAATTGCCATCCGTGCCAGGGGCACGTAAGGATTTCGCCCAGACGACCGTAGGAGATCTCCTCGCCGGGACGACACGGCAGGGCCGTTCCGTCCACCTTTCCGGCAGACAGCGGCGCGCCCTGGTGAGGACAGACATCGCGCAATGCAAAAAAGCGGCCGCCCCGCCGCACCACCATCAGCGCACGTCCTCCGGCGTCAACCCGTCGCGGCCGTCCAGGCTGGAAGTCGTCAACCGATCCGATGTCAACTGTCTTCGAGACCATAGAAGGCCGCCGCGTTATCGGCCAGAATGCGCTGCCTCAGGGCGCCGTTGATGACCCGGGGCAGTGCACGGTCGGGCGCGTCGAAGTCCCAGTGCGGATAGTCGGTGGCGAACATGAGAAAGTCCTCGCATCCGATCATATCCAGAATGGCGAGCAGGTGCCGGGGATTGGAAGGCTCCTCCATGGGCTGCGTCGTCGCGCGGAAGTGGTCCCGGATGTATTCGCTTGGCAGCTTCCTGAGCCACGGCACTTCGCCGCGAAGACCGCGGTAGTTCTTGTCAAGCCGCCACATGAGCGCGGGCAGCCAGGCGAATCCCCCCTCAATGAGGGCTATCCTGGCCGAAGGCAGTTCCTCGAAGACGCCTTCGCACACCAGGCTGATAACCTGGGCCTCGAAGGCCTGCGACATTCCCGTGTGGTCCTCGATGTAATAGGATGGCCAACCGCTTGCCGTAATGGGATTGCCGCCGCCGCCAAAGTGAATGCCTACGGGCAGGTCGGCCGCGGCCGCGGCGCGAAAGATGGGCCGGAATTCGCGCCGTCCGTAGGGTGCGTAGGAACGTACGAGCAGCAACACCTGCACGAAGCGGCGGTCGACGGCTACGCGCTCGATCTCGGCGGCGGCCGCGTCAGCATCCTGGATGTTGACGACGATTGAGCCGCGCCACCGGCTGTCGGCATCCAGCCACGCCTCCCGGGTCCATTCGTTGACGGCCCGCTGCAGCGCGTTTGCAAGGTCGATATTGCGCACGGCCGACACCGCGACGAGCGGGTTGAGGACCGCAAAGTCGATGTCCCATCTGTCGAGTAACTGTTCCCGGGCAAACCCGGCGTCCGCTCCGGGCTTCCTGCCATTCGGCGGCCAGGCGTCGCGCCGGGCGGCCTGCGCGTAGAGTTTCGGGTAAATCGAGACCGACGGGATCGTGAACCCCGACTGCCCGACGTACGCCTGCCACCGCCTCGACAGGTAGGGCAGGAGTTCGTCGATGGAGTCGGGATAATTGTGGACGTCCGCATCTATAAGCGTGAAACCGGATTTCCCGCCGTCTGTCGCCGGCGCCTCTGATTGGGCCGTCGCTTCGACCATGGAACGCTCCTCTCAGCTAACGCACTGTCCCGGAAGTACCTGACCGTTCTCCCGTCGATTCATCCCATAACTCTCTGGTGTCGGGCGCCCACAAGGGACGCCCCTACAAAACCGAAAATACACGAATTAACCTCAATCCAAAAAAAACAGCAACGCGGCGACGCGATAAAACCCTCCGAAACGGGGCGTTATCGACGTATAGAAGGACGTTTTTTCCCTACACGTCCAGTGACCTGGTGTATCCTGGTAATCCGCCTTCTAATCGCCTTTATTAACTAGCACATATTCGAATTAACGTCCACGAAAACTTACGAATCAAGGTTAAACTCTCCGAGGTCCGCGCCGACGCTGTATTCGCAGGGGCAACCCGTGTGGGCACCCGGATTCAGTTTCCCAAGGGCTCCCACACGGCGCCAAAGATGCTTCTCAATCGAGCCATATCGTCGTCGTGAAGCGGCGGACCGAGAATGGCCTTTACGTTCGCCTCCAGGTGATCGATGTTCGCGGTACCCGTCAGGACCGTGCCCATCGCCGGATGTGACGCCACGTACTTGTAGGCGGCCGCCGGCAGTGAAGCCACCTCGCCCGTCACGAGCCAGCCCAGCGGATCGTCGTCCGGCACCGAATCCCGTTCAATCAGGCCCGTTTTCTTTGCATAGGCGATGCGCTCAGCCAGCACCTCCGGCCTGCTCAGCGCCCGGCGTACCGCCACCATACAGATTACACCCACGTTTCTCTCAAGGCACATCGGCAGGACGCGATGCTCCGCCGTCGGGCTGATCATATTGTACCCGACCATCGCGGTGTCAAAATGGTCGTCGGCAAGCGCCATGGGAAACATCTCGTGTCGGAAATCCTGGGAATAGGTCTCCGATACGCCGAGGAAGCGGAATTTACCCTGTTCCTGAAGCCGAACCATTACAGGCAGAAATATCTCGATCGTGCGTGCATAGTCTTCCGGTTTCACGCCGTGAAACTGCATAATGTCAATAACGTCCACCCGCAGCCGTTCAAGGCTCAGTTCCACGGTGCCGACCACGTCTTCGGGCGTGGCCGTCCACTCGTCGCGCGCCACCTGAACCTTTGTGGCCAGCACGTATTCGTCCCGCGGCACACCCGTCAACGCCCTGCCGAGAATGGCTTCGCTTTCCCCGTAGCCCGCGGCGGTGTCGAAAAAATTGACGCCCAGCGCCAGCGCCCTGCGCACCATCCGGCTGACGTCGGTCTCGGGCACGCCTGAATTCTGTCCGAACTGGCTCGGACCGCCCGTACCAATGCCAAGGACCGAAACACGAAGCCCGGTTCGTCCAAGCGATCGGTATTTCATAGACTCTTCCTCTGGGATTCGCCCTTTTTGTGCCTATTTCCTCTCTGCCGGTTTGCCGCAAAAAGACAATGGCCACAAGAACGCTAAATCCCACACCGGTCCAATTTCGTCTTCTCCGAATTATCCTGGACCGCAGTGACTATTTATCAAATCCGGCGCCTACCGTCAAGCGCTTCGGCAAGCGACGACTGACTGATTCCCGGATTCATGCCCGGTTCCCGAGCCCTCTGGCCATGCCGTCCCGGCGGTCGAAAATGCGCTTGCGAATTCGCCTCGTTTTTGAAATACTGTTGGGCCGGATACAGACGCCGCATCGATGCCCGCGGAAGCGCAGACACTCGCTTTATTGAGCGCTATGCAGCGTCCTCAACGGGTATCACTACCACAAGGAGTCCAGGTGAATCTCTACACACCTGAACAGATTCAACTTGCCCGGCAACGCGCGGCGGATGACCCTGACGCGAAAGAAGCCGCCGGGCGTATCATTGAAGACGCAGATCCGTGGCTGGAGCGGGGCCAGGATCTCATCCACAGTCTGATGCCCGGCCCCGAAGTACCGCGCAGCTGGACCATCAACTTCGTGAGCGGTTGTCCGGTCCACGGCAGCGGCCCGAACGGGTACGGCGGGTATGCGCAGGGCGGATGGAACCACGATCCCTTCACGGACAAATGGCGCGTCACCTGCGCCGTAGGCGGGGAATCCTATCCCAGCAATGACTTTGGGGCATTCTACCGGAATGGAATGGAGGACCGCAGCCTGCTGACCGGCCCGTACGCGGACGATGGATGGGGCTGGCAGGGCGACGACACACCGTTTCGCCACTGGTTCATCGCCTATTGTTGTTGCAGTACGTGGAATGCGGTTGTTGCCGGCCTTACCTCCCTCTCTCAGGCCTATCTCCTCAGCGGGGACGGCAGATATGCGCACAAGGCGCTCGTCATTCTGGACCGTCTGGCCGAAGTCTATCCGCACATGGACTACAGCAGGCAATCCATGTACGCCCTGGAGTTCTCACCCGGCTATACCGGAAAGATGAACGATCTCATTTCCGAATCCGGGACGGTACGGAGGCTTTGCCAGGCATTGGACGCCGTTCGCGACGCCATCCCCAGCGACCCCGTCTTCGGATCGGATGCGGACGGATTCCGGAAGAAAATCGAGGCTGGCATCATCGGGGCGAGCCTCGACGGAATCTACCGCGGCCACGTCCGGAGCAACTACGGCGGGCACCAGGAAGCCCTGCTGATCGCAGCGCTCGCCTCGGGAGACCGGGACGAGATCGACAAAGCCGTAGAATGGACGTTGAATAACACGGGCGAGGCCACGGAACTCAAGGAGATGCTCACCCACTTCGACGGATACATCTTCCGGGACAAGGCCGCCCATGCGGAAGGGATCAACTTCGCCCTGGACAACCTGATCTTCAGGGAAGGCATGGGGTGGGAAAGTTCCCCCAGCTACAACAGCAGCTGGGTAACCCACCTCACGGTCATCGCCCGACTCCTGGAAGAACAGGGCATACGGATCTGGGACAGGCCAAAGTTCCGGCGCATGTACCGCTGGGCCGAGGAAATGACGTGCCTGGACCACTTCACCCCGTGTATCGGCGATGCAGGCACCACAACCGGGGGGTACGTATCCCTCGGCGCCGAGACCCTGCGGGTTGCTTACAAGGCCACCGGAGATGCCTTCATCGGCGAATTGCTGCGCGGCCGCGAGACCGGCTTCGACAGCTTCGAGTCGCTGCTGGAGGAACCGGTGGAACCGCCGCCGCACACGGACGGCGCCGCCGAACTGAAGGAGATGACCACCGAGAGCCGGCTGATGGGCGGTTTCGGCCTGGCCCTGCTTCGATCGGGACGAGGCCGCGAACGTGCGGCTTTGGCGCTATATTACGGGCGGGCGGCCACCGAGCACGCGCATTTCGACAGCCTCAACATCGAGCTCTTCGCGTACGGCCGGAAACTCATCCCCGATCTCGGTTACGGCGAACACGCCGCAGAGGGAGACCGTCCCGCGGTGTGGACGAAGAACACGCTGGCGCACGCCACGGTCGTCGTGGACGGCCGCCGGCAGGATTCACAGGGTCCCGGAAGGCTGGAGCAATTCGTCAGGACTCGAGGCCTGACCTGGGTGCAGGTCGACGCCCCGGAAACCTATCGCCATACGTCCGAATACCGGCGGACGCTGGCGCTCATCGAAATCGGCAAGGACGCACGCTACGTGCTCGACTGCTTTCGCGTGGCTGGCGGAACGCAACACGACTACAGCCTGCACGGATTCGAAGGCGAGTTTTCCGCTAACGAAATCGAGCTTACCTCTCCGCAGAAGCAGGGAACGCTGGCCGGCCGGGACGTGCCCTTCGGCGCCATCTACGACGACGCCGGTCTCGCCGACCCGTTAAGGAAGGGGCGCTCGTATTACACGTACCGGGGGGGCGGCTACTCCTATCTGTACGATGCGCAGCGCGGGTATCCGTCCGGGACATGGTCCTCAACCTGGCGCGACTTGAAAAAAGGCGTCTGCCTGAATACCACCTTCCTGCCCTCGGACGAAGCCATCGTCGCCCACGGAGATCCCCCCAGGAAGCCAGGCAACCCGAAGCAGCTGACGTACGTGCTGCTTCGCAACACGTGTGACGGCGCTGCCAGCCGTTTTGTGGCCGTTCACGAACCCCATAGGGGCGCAAGAAAGGTCCACGCCGTAGAGCAACTGGATGGCGGCGGCGAGACCCTCTCCCTGCGGGTCAGCCATCAATACGGCGAAGATACGATCCGCCACGCCATCGGACCGTCCGGCAGCAGTCTCGGTATGGCGCGAAACGATGCCGAGGGGAAGCTGGTCTCCCTGCACCAGTCCGGCCATGGTAGCATCAGCGCCGACGGGCATACCCTTTCGATACCCGGACCGCTTCGCGGGCGTATCGTAGAAACCGATCCGGCGTCTTCCACGATTACCGTTGAACGCGACCGTGACAGCCAGGCCTTCCGCGCCGCGGCCCTCAAAGGTGACGTCGCCCGCATCGGAAACGCCCGACGTGCCGCGGCATACAACATCACGGCCGTGGAAGGCAGAGGCAGGCGCTATCGCATCCGGTTCAGCGACGACAGTTTCCGGGTCGGCCGTTTCGTCATTACGGGTCGGAACCCGGACGGAACCGGCCTCTCGACGAAAACCAACCTTTACATGGCGGCGCAGGGGTACTACCGGGGCGCATGGCTTGCGGACCGGGACCACGCGCACTGGCTTCCCGTTGACGACGTCGAACTGGCGCCTCACGCGCCAGGCGTCCGCCGGGATGCAGGCATCCGGCTGGTTGGCGGGCACGACCTCTCGGCCGGGTTCGGCGTTGGCGATATCGCCTATCTCTACGACGTCGGACCGGGAGACACGGTCGAGATCACGCCCACAGCCACGGCTGTCCGGCAATGGGACGGGCGGTTCCGGATCCGTGCGAATTGCAGGGCGATTCTGGATTGAATACCCGATCACGTGGAACAAAGAAAGGGCGACCCGATTCCGGGCCGCCCTTTTCTGTCTGTCGGTTGTATCGCGGTTATCCTGCATTCCGCAGCGCAGTAAAAAACCGCACGTCCGATCTGGCCAGATCGATTACCGTGTCCACAGGTTCCCCGCTGTACTCGCTGTGGAAGCTCAGGGGTCCGTCGAAATTTACCGAATTGAACGCGCGCAAGAGCGCAGGCCAGTCTCCGTATCCCTCGCCAAGCCGCACCACCCGTGTGCGCCAGGTTGTCCCGCCCTTCTGTCCAAGCGGCTGGCGGATCAGGTCCTTCAGCGCCACGACCGACAGGTGCGACCTGACGATATTCAGCGCCAGTTCGATCGGCTCCCCGCAGATGGAAAGATGCCCCGGATCGGCGAACACGCCGATGTGTCGCGGATCAAAGCCTTTGACCACATTCATGGCAGCGCAGGAGTTGAGGCCCATCGAGAGCCCGGAGTGGTTGTGCACCACGGTCTGAACGCCGTGTTTCTCGGAAAGGCGCTGGAAGCCTTCGAGGCGCCCGCGTACCGCGTCCAGTTCCTCCCAGTAGTCCATCCCCGCCGACCAGTGCCAGTAACCCAGTTTGATATGCCTCACGCCGGCTTCGCCGCAGGCCGCGTACAGCCGGTCCGCGTATTCCATCTCCGGTTTAATGAAGTCACCAGGCGTGGTTACGAGGGGGATGGACAGCCCTTCATCGGCGAACAGCCTGGCGGCGTCCGGCAACGCCGTTTCGACATTCTCCGGATGTACCGGATAGCCCGGGCGCACGCACAGGTCGGCGCCGTCCACGCCGACCGATTTCAACGCGGCAATAATGCCGGGGACATCCAGGCCCTCCAGATGTTTCGTGAACATGATGTATTTCATTATTAATCCTTTCTATCGGTAAAAGCGTCTTGTCCGGTTCCGGAAACAGGCTGTCTGAATCAGAAAAAGCAACTGTCAGCTATCGGCCGTCAGCCAAAAGCGGAGTGCTATATGGCTTCGCGATGCCAATCCGCTATATCCGGGCACGCCTTGGACATCTTTGTAAGGTGCCTGTACAAAAATCATCGGCGCGTCGAACGCAACTTACACTCGCTCCCGGGAACCTCTTCGTGCCAAATTTGATTTGACATCCATATGACCAAGGCCGTAGTGCCCTACATCAGTATGTAATTCAACAGTATCCGGAGCGAGGGCATCCCTGCCCTCGAACTTCGCACATCCGACCAATTTCCTCATTTCGGGCCTAATGATCCGATTACATCAAGAGCCAAACCAGAACTACCGGCGCCAAGGCCTCACGAATTGGCCACCGAGGGCAGGATGCCCTCGGTCCTGAGAACCTCTCCCACGGTCCCCTCTCTTAAAGAAAAGGGGGAGACGAGCGTTGACGGTTTGTGCATCTGAAGCAATTCGCGGAGAAACCGGAGCTTGAATAGTGACCCAATTCGGAGAAAGTAAACTAAATCTGCGACTGGTAAATCAGATCCACCAGTTCCATCGTCTTTACCGCGTCCTCGAAACACGTTTCCGGCTGTTTCCCGCCCCTGATACAGTCTATAAAGTGCCGGTTGGTATCGTATGCACCGTAAGCGCGCCATGTGTCGTCACCGCCGCCGAGGCGGAAAGGATCGAGCATTTCCACGGGGTCGTCCTTGTTGTCCGCGAATACCCGCCCGCCTTCTTCCGGGTCCCCGAATACAGAAATGCCGGGAGAATGGATTTCAACCGAGAAGATGCGTCGCCCCGTCATCCAGTTGGCGAGCAGCACGCCGGTCGCCCCGGAACTGAACTTCACCAGCGCAAGATATATGTTGGTATGTGTTGCGTCCTCCCTTCGGACGTCGCTGGCCACGGAGGCCACCTCACCGCCGCAGAGATAGCGCAACGTGTCCACAGCGTGAATGGCGTCGGACGTGAGGATATCGATGGCTCCCCTGTAGTACGGCGCGCCGCCCACGGCGTTCTTGTAGAACGTGGCCACGGCGCTGTGGACGGCCCCTCTTTTTTCGCAGAGTTCCTTCCCGTACCGGATGACCGGCGCGAACCGTCTCTGGAACGTCACGCCGGTGAGCACCTCATGCTTCTGTGCAATCAGCGCCATCTGACGGGTCTGCTCGGTTGTCATCGCGGGGGGTTTTTCGATAAACAGATGGCAGCCCGCCTCCATCACCGTTGCCGCGATATCGTACAGGTGATGGGGCGGCATGATGGCGTAAACGGCATCCGGTTTTTCCTTCTCGATCATCTGCCTGTAGTCCGAATACTGCCCAGGTATGCCAAACCGTTCGGCCGCATCGGCCATCCTCCGTTCGCTCAGCTCCGATACGGCGACCATCTCGACGCCCTTCAGGGCCTTGAGCGAGGGGTAATGCGCGCTGGTTGCGCGACCTCCCGCGCCAATCATGGCCACGCGAATGGTCTTCTCGTTTACGGTCTCTTCTGTCTCCGCTGTTTTTCGGCGCAGCGCCATACTCGCCTCCAGTCAGCACGTCAGTGTCCGGACACCACTCGGTTAACGATAAACCGCCTGGATCAACGCCCGCATATACCCGACGGCAAACGCGCGTCCCGCCCAGAACGTGGAGTCCGTGTTCGGGAAGCCGGGCGTATGGTCCATCATGAACGGCCCCTCGAAGCCCACTTCCTTATAGGTCTGCATCGCCTCGTACATATCCTGGTCTCCCTCGTCCACGAAGACCTCCTGGAACTTCCTGGGGCCGCCCCGGATATTCCGGAAATGCACGTAGACGATCTTGTCGCGGCCCCCGATATCCCGGATGGCGTCGCACACGTTTTCGCCCATCTCCGCGACGCACCCCTGGCAGAACAGCATGGCGTTGCTGCTGCTGGGTACCATGTCGAAGATGTGGTGGTATTGCTCGAGGGTGGAAACGATCCTGGCGGCGCCGGCCAGGGGTTCCGGAATGGGGGGATCGTCGGGATGCAACGCCATCCGTACGCCGTTCTCTTCGGCCACGGGGATGACGCGCTCCAGGAAATACCGGATATTCTCCAGGATCTTCTCTTCGGAGATGGCCTTGTCGGGATAGTACGGCGGGTCCTCCATCATCTTCTCGTAATCGAACGTGCTGTACCTGGCGCCCCCTCTGCCCGGGGGTACGGATTCGGTACGGAAATTGCCAGCCGGCTTGAAATTGTACCCCAGCGTGGGAACGCCGACCTCGCCCATGCTCCGCAACAGCTGGCGCCAGGCCTCGATCTTCTCGTCGCGGTCGTCAAGCGCGAGCGAAATCTCGTCCCAACCGGTTGCCGCCAGGTTCGTCAACTTCAACCCGTGGGATTCGGCCAGAGTTTTCACGTCCCGCCAGAGTTCCGTGCGATCCGTGCCCTCACGCACATCGTGAGGTATGGCGTTCACCGTCAGATAGTCCACGCCGATCGCCTTGAAGAAACTCAGCGTATCGTCGTTGATCTGGTCCCACGGAAGCTGTTCCTGTATGTACATTTCAAATGTCCTCCCGTTTAAGTAACCGAGAAACCCCGCCACCCCCACACGTCCCCGGTTCCCTTGCCAATTTTCGTGAAGCCGGAAGAGGGTAGACGTGAGCCGGTAGAAGAAGCCATCGCCCGATAGGTTCCTCCTGCTTGCCTGCTGCATGAGAAGGAACCTGAAGAGGCAGGTAATCTCTCCCGTCTGCCGTCTAACGTCTCCCCGGTGATCGGGCGCCCACAAGGGACGCCCCTGCAAAACCAGACATCCGCGAATTGATACTGCCATGCCCTTCTACCCATAGACCGTCTGAATCAGCGCACGGATATACCCCACGGCGTACGCGTGGCCGGCCCTGGATTTCTCGTCGCCGGGAATACCCGGCGTATGATCCATCATGAAAGGCCCGTTGAACCCGACCTCCCTGTAGACCTCCATCGCCCGGCGCATATTCACGTCGCCTTCATCCAGAAACACCTCCTGGAAGCTCGGCAGGGCGCCGCGCACGTTTCTGAAATGCACGAATACGATCTTGTTGCGAAGTCCCATTTCGCGGATGGTCTCGTAGACGTCGACGCCCATTTCGGTCACGCAGCCCTGGCAGAACAGCATCCCGTTGCTGTCTCCCGGCGCGGCGGCGAAGATTCGCCGGTATTGTTCCAGCGTGGACACGATCTGCGCGACGCCGCCAAGCGGCTCCGGGATGGGCGGATCGTCAGGATGAAGCGCCATCCTCACGCCCGCCTCGCCCAGACAGCGCAACATGCGGCACCACGCCTCGAGCTTTTCGTCGCGATCGGGAAGACCGAAAGCCAGTTCGTCCCATCCTGCCATAAAGACGCTGAACAACGTCAGCCCGTGGTCTTCCACCTTCTCCCTAGCGGCTTCGAAGAACGGGCGGCTGTCCCGACCGTCGCGCAGATCCAACGAGGGATCCAGCCGGTGCATCGCGCGAACGTCCAGGCAGATCATATCCGCGCCGATCGCCCGTGAAAACCGGAGCGTGTCATCGTTGAAATCCGCCCACGATACGTAGTCCTGGATCGTCACGTCCGCGATCCTCCGGCCAGCAGCGGCGCGATGCCGAACATCCCGGGATCCGCCGCATCGGTTTCGCCCACACACATTTTCGCCACGATCTCTCCGATCGCGGACGAAAATTTAAACCCGTGCCCCGAGCAGGGCGATGCGATAATCACCCGCTCATGCCCGGGGTGGTAATCCACAATCCACCTGGTATCCGGAAGATTGGTATACATGCACACGTGGCTTTCGACGACGGGTCCCGCCGCGTCTGGAATGAACCGCTCCACGAGCGGACGAATCCGAGCCTCGTCGTCCGGTGACGTATTCCGCTCGAGGGTGTCCGGGTTGACCCCGGCGCGCCCGCAATGCAATGCCGCCTTGAAACCCCGCCCGAAGTCCGGCTGACAGTAGAACGAAACCCCGTCCTCGTTCACCCAGGTATTGTTCGGACAGCGGCCGGACACGAACATTCCCGGGTTCTGCAGCGGCCGAAAGAAAAACAGCGTCATCCGCTCGATTTCCACCGGAAGCGCCAGGTCCGCCACCAGCCGGGAGCCCCAGGCGCCCGCGCAAACGACGAGCCTGCCCGCCGATACTTCGCCCGACCGCGTTTTCACCCGCACCGCGCTTCCATCCGCGGTCCAGTCCAGAACCGGGCAGTCGAAGTTCAGTTCCGCCCCGGCAGATTGCGCCAGCCTCAGGTGCGCATCGATGCATGCCTCGGGAAACACGGCGCCCGCCCGTGGCTCGAAGATGCCCTCCCAGCCGTCATCGACCCGAAACATGGGATAACGCCGCCGCACGTATTCCGCCGAGACCCGCTCGACAGGAATATCGAACGCACGTGCGCTTTCCAGAACGCCGAGGCGCTCCTCCCCGCCTGGCGGCCGCATGGAGAGGTGTCCATACGTCCGGAACAGTTCCGCGCCGCTCTCATCTTCCAGGGCTTCCCACAATGCGTAAGCACGCCTGATCAGATTCACGTACTCGGGCCCGCCGGCGTAGGCCTCGCGGATCACCCGCGCGGACCCGTGCGAGGATCCGCGGGCGTGCGGCGGATGGAACCGGTCGAAGCCCGCCACCCGCATGCCGCTTTTTGCCAGATGGTATACCGCCGCACTGCCCATCGCGCCCAATCCGGCCACAACAACGTCGAACCTCGCGACGCCTTTTTTCATAAGACGGATCATGTAGCCCGGCATTGACAATGTCAAGCCCGGAATGGGACGATCCAGGACAATAGCCCAGATCGCCGTCGCGCGCCGAACGCATCTCTATCGAGGAGCAAGTACGTTTGCGTGAGGCAAAGGGTCGAATAGTGTGTCGAATGAATGAATGAATGAATGAGCCGTGGATGAAGCGTAGGGGGTCGCTCAAGCGTCCTGTTCGGGCACGGGAATCCTGTCCGGCGCGCATGTCTTCACGAGGTTGTGCGTGATGCAGATGAAAGGCACTCTGCGGCGGCCTTTCCTGTTCCTCCGTTTATCGTCGTGGGCCAAAGTATCGCGAAGACGTACATCCGGACCCACTCAGACGGCGGGTTCTGAGGTCAACGTCCAGGGAAGAAAGTTCTCACGATAAAATCACTGGTTTTTCTCCTTACGTCATCGAAACTACACAATTTTATAGCTGATCGACGCTTGACAGAGCGAGCGATTCTCACCGTACGACAGATACGAGAACCTGGCGGGTTACTTATCACTTCTTCAGCTCATTGCGATTCACAAAAGCCGTTTTGAGAAAAAGTGTACATTTGCGGAATAAATGACAAATATAAGGATTCTTTTAGATTTGCGACTAAGGATTATTCGATATTATAATGTTTGTTAACGGAACAGCGGTCAGGGTTCGTGGATTCACATTAAGTAATTTATGACAATTGATGTCGATAGTGACACACCAAATTTCATTAGGCTCTCCGGTGAAATTCGTCATTTGAGGAAGGGATGGACCCCAAAGTCACGTTGTGACCGCGCCTGATATGGTACCGCGCAAGTTCCTCATTCTAAAACTCGACCCTTCTTTCAAGTCCGCTGTTGAGGAATTCATGAGTGAAGGCCCTTATGAAATCCTGTTCGCGCAAACCGGGATGGATGGGCTCAAGATTCCAAAGAAAGCAGAAGCTGGTGTTGGAACTGCAGACTTACAGCTGCGAAACGTAAATGGAATAACGGGACTGAAGATTTCGAGTACTGGAAAAATGGAGGCGAGGATAGTCGTCGTCGATTCAGCGGCATCCCTGGATCTGACGGAAGCGTCACTCAAGTTTGACGTTGTGGGAAAATTGGATAATGCCAAGCAGAAAGAGGAACACCCGGAGACACCAGACAATTCCGTGAACTCACGGAATTTTCGGAAGAACTGGATGGCGTCGTTTCTGAACACGAATTACAGCAATCCGGACCTGTGTTTCGATGACGTCAGGCGTGAATTCCGGTTCTCGCCGTCATACGGTTGCAGGCTGTTCAGAGGATATTTCGGAAAGACATTTCGGGAAAAACTGCGAGAGACCAGGATCGCTGGGGCAGCGCAATTGATTACCGAAACGATAATGTATATGAAGGAAATCGCCGCCGAATGTGGGTTCCGTTCGTCCAAACGGCTTTGCGAAGCGTTTGTCCGGATTCATGGCATTTCACCAGTGGAATTTCGTAAGAGATATTTCAAGAAGGACCGGCCAGGAAAGTCTGATACCCTCGACGCACCTCGCTGACTGTTGTATTGCCTTACCTGGCTTCCATGAGGATAAGCAACCTGACTTACGCACACGATGCCCGCAGATGCTACCTGGTCATCCGGGAGTGACTCCAGATCCACAATGTATCCCCTTAAGCACTCCTTTGGCCGTGCGCGCCCTCACTTTCTTGACCGTAATTCAATCTCATTGAAGCGATGCAGTTCGTCAACTCGGGACTCGGCATTGGATCAGTTGTAATGAACTCAGGCGAACCGACCAATCGTTATGAACGTAATCAGGAAACCGAATCACGCGAAGATACCGGTGCCCAGGAGGTACTTTCGACCTCAGGTATTGGGTTTCGATTCGTGCGGTTTTTTCTGCTCGCCATTCTGTGCGTTGTGGGATGCATGGTCGGGCTCACGGTTCTGCTGGGCTGGCATCTGGGAATGGACGTGACGGTCAAGGGGCAGGGACACGTTCAGCCAACCTCTCGAGAAATCGTCAAGTCTCGGCGGCCCGGACTGATCAAGACCGTTCTTGTCAATCAAAGGCAGGACGTCACAGACGGCGATCTCCTGCTGACTCTGGACGATACCGATCTTCGCAATGAACTGGAGCAGGTCGAAAATGAAATGAAGCTGAATGAGATTCGGCGTGCTGCCTTGCCGGCGGAATGGGAACGCGAGCGTGCAATCATCGAGATGGATATTGCGAGGGCCGAAACTGACCGGGACACCGAGATACTCCATATGGAAAGGGCCCGTGTAGAATATGAATTTAACCATTCTGTCTTACCCTTCCACAAACATGAAGATTTCGAACATCCTATCGATAAGCTTATTCCAATGCGAGAGCATAAAATAAAACTACAAAGGGCAAGGGTAGAAATCGAGCATGCAAAACGACGTCTGGCCGCGCTGGACAGTCGAAAACAGGAACTTAATGAGTTGAAACAGATATACCGCAAACTTCGGGGCCGGTATCGTCTCCTGAAGACACACCTGGAACAGATGAACATCCACGCGCCGGTCACCGGGACCGTGTTAACCCGAGACCTGGATAAAAGGGTTGGGGATCACCTTGCGGCAGGGGAAGCTGTACTGGAATTGGCGGAATTGAGCGGCTGGCAGGCGGTGGTGATGATTCAGGAGGTGGATATTCCCAAAATCAAGATTGGACAAATGGTCCGACTATACATAGATGCATTTCCGCATATGCAATATAAGGTATTCGAGGGCACTGTAACCGACATTCCGAGAAAACCGGAACCGATTATGCCTGCGAATGCTGGTATTGCGCCGGCACAAATTGCGAGCGCCCTTTATCCTGTAAAGGTGCAAGTGGCAGATCCAGTAGTGTCTGATGGTACGAAGACCTATTCACTCGCTTATGGTATGGGAGTTGAGGCTAAGATCGTAATAGAGCGAGGCCCAATTGTGGAATTGCTTTGGAAGAAATTCTTGAAAACGATCGGTCGTATTGAGCGACCTGGGATATATCGATTAGAAACAGATGAAGCAGATAATTGAAATCATAAAGCTACTACGTCCCTATTGGAAGTTTATTTCACAAACTCTCCTGGTCGGTTTGTTGGTAATGATATTGCAGATCCCTGGACCGTATATCACTAAGGTTTTAATTGACGATGTGTATCCACACAGGGATTTTACACTAATGACGTTTATATTGATTTTAGGTGCTGTGCTCTCCTTGGGACTAGGCTTCACGAATATGTTGAGTGCCTATTTTGCGACTTATGTCGGAGTAAACATGAGCCTTGATTTTAAGTCACGTTTCTACTCGCATATCCAGTCATTAGATTTCAGCTTTTTTGATAATCGACAAACAGGTGAAGTAATGTCTCGATTCAGAGATTTGGACAATTCCATTAATAGCACCATTTCTCTGGTAAATAGCTTTATAACGAACTCAATTCAGTTGCTTATTTTTCCGTCTATTCTGCTTTATATCAATTGGAAGTTGGCCCTAATCTCGTTAGCTGTGTTACCCTTTGATACTTTATTGGTTATGATTTCAAAACGATATCTTAGTCGTGCTTCTCAGCAAGTAACAGAAGCCGCGGCTGAATCATCGGCAATTTCATTTGAATCACTTTCAGGTATTCGTACTGTCCAAGCGTTAGAGTCTTTCAGTAAGCCTTCA
>JAAXHE010000062.1 GCA_012271065.1 Candidatus Latescibacterota bacterium | reverse complement strand
TGGGCTTTTTCAACGGGCTGCTAAGGGTCAGACCTGCCCCAGCTTTACGACGTCCGCCGCCTGGTAGCCCTTGGGCCCCTGCACGACTTCAAACGAAACCACTTCGCCTTCCGTCAACGACTTGAATCCCTCGCCCTGAATAGCCGAAAAATGCACAAAGACATCTTCGCCTTCATCCCTTTCGATAAAGCCGTAACCTTTGGCGTCGTTGAACCACTTCACGCGACCTTCTGGCACAGTGCTTCACCACCTTTCAACGTTAGAACCGACGTAAACCAAAAACGGCAAGGACCGGAACTTCTGATCCTTGCCAGACAAACTTCAAGACTGCAAAGGAGACAGAAACTTCATCCTTCTTCAGATGCATAATAATTCATTTTTGTTCAATTGTCAACCTTTTTTGAATCATTTTTCCATACGAGTTTTCGATTCCGGGAAGGGAAAGCCCGTATGTTACGTCCGGTTATGCGCCGCGCTTCGAAGAATCCATTCAGACTATTTATTTTCAACAAGATATGACTCATCGCTTCGAGATTTCTGTATCGGAATCCAGACCGGACACGGCCGGCTGTCCCGTATTCGCGGATATCGTCCTTTCCCCTTGACAGGCGCGCGGGCCTTCTCCATTTTGGTTTTTTCGAGCGGTGGAGGCGTTTCGGCCCGGGTACACGCGGACATTCAGGACGCCGCAAATGTCCGTTAATTCACCCCATCGGGAAGCCCGCTCGTCGGGTCCCCGCGAACAGGGCGGGATCCGTACAAGGTCATTCCTGAAATGGACCTTGATTCGTAAGTCTTCGTGGACGTTAGTTCGAATATTTGCGAGTTAACAAAGGCGATTAGAAGGCGGATTACCAGGATAAACCAGGTCAACTGGACGTGAACGGAAAAAATGTCCTTCCGGACGACCTCGATACCCCGGTTTGCGCCGGTACCTTCTGTGCCTTTTGTGGCCAATTTGACTGTTGACTTTTTTTGAATTGAGGTGGAGGTCCCATGCCGGCCTGGATCAGCAGCGAAGAGCGGGAGTGCAGGCGACGCCTAGAAGAAAAGAAGGAGATTTACTGCCGGAGCGCCGGAGAGGTCGAACACCCCTGCCTGACTGTGAGGGACGACAACTTCAGTATCGCCCGCGCCAACATCCGCCGCCACGATTGGGCGAAAAAGCAATACGAAGACCTGCTCGAACTGGGCGAATACTATGCGGATCGCTCCGATGCCTGGATCGCCAGGATGGTCCCCGATCAGAGTCCCGCACAGATCTACGGGACATTCTGTCCGGTCTGCGCCGCGGACAACACCTACAATATGCGATGGATCGACCGCGACCCCGACAAACTGGTCTGTTTCCACTGCGGCGCCGTTATGACCGACGAGGCCCATCCCGAAGAGGGGCGCCTCGACCTGCCGCGCTCAGGCCAGACCCTGACCTATTATATCCGTCCGGAAGAAAGAAACGACCCTGAATTCACGACCGGCCGCAATGCCTTCAGCTGGGCCGGGCGCCGGGTCCATTCCTCTTACAGCGGCGCCATCCGGCAGCAGAAGGCCCACCGCATGCCCGCGGTCGCGCGCAATCTGGCCATCCTGTATCGCATGGAAGGTGAGGATCGATATGCCCGTGCCGCGGCGGCCATCCTGAAACGCTTTGCCGCCGTGTACCCCACCTATCTCTTCCGCGACTACTGGAACACCTACATGGACTGCGATCCGCTCTACGCCTGCGAACTCATGGCGCAGGACAGGGGAATCGCCAGGTACGAAGTCAACCCGTGCCCGGACCAGAACGCCCGATCCCCGATGAAGAGTGGAAGACTCATACAGACGTTCTGGGGCTGCGGACGCCTGTCAGGCGGCGGCGTTCAGGCCGAAGCGCATTACATCTGCATGCTGGCCGAAGCCCTGGATCTGCTCTGGGACGAAAAGGACGCCGACGGACGTCTCTACCTGGCTGAAAAGGAACGCGACCGCGTCGTCAAAGACCTGCTCGTGGAGGGTCTCTTCACGTTCACGCACTGGGAGGGCATCAACAACAAAGTGGCGGGCTGCCGCGAGGGAGAGGTCGCCCTCGGCCGTTTCCTGGGCGTGCCGGAATACGTGCACCGGGGTGTTGAGGGTTTTGAACCGTACCTGAAGGGGTTCTTCAAATTCGACGGCAGCACCGCCGAGGGCGCCAGCTATTACCTCTACGCGGTGGCCAACGTGCGAAATCTGCCCGAACTCGCCCACGGATATTCCGATCCGCCATCGTATAGAGGCAAAGACCGCTACGACAACCTCGACCTCTACGAGCCCGGCGGCCCGTACCACACCGTCCTTCGCGCACGGACCCTGATGACGCTGCCCGACGGCCGACTGCCCCACACCGCCGATGCGCGCGAAGGACCGTCCGACTGGCCCTATCCCGCCTGGATTCACAACGTGGGTCTCGTACGTACGGGACAGGATTTCGCCCCGTTCGTACGACTGGACACCGGGGACGCGTTCGCCCTCTTCAACCGGCCCGCGGAACTCGAATGCGCGCCGCCGCCGCCCGTGCGGGACCGGTTCTTCCCGGGATGGCTGCTTGCGATCTCCAATACGGGCTACAGCGGCATGTTCCGGACCGATCTCACGGGTTCGGCCACCTTCCTGATGAGCTTCTACCAGCCGGAGGGCCACGACCACCCGGACGCCCTCAACATCGCCATGAACGTGGAGGGCGTGGAGGTCCTTTCCGACCTGGGATACATCGGCGACCATCCGCTCAACGCAAGCATCCGGAGTACGCTAAAACACAACCTGGTGGTTCTGGATGAAGCAAACCAGCTTCCCCGGGACCGGAGACCTCCGGGAAACCTGCGCCTGCTCGCCGCGTCGCCCGCCACGAAGATAATCGAAGCGGACTGCAGGGCGTACGAACAGGCTGAAACGTACAGACGCTCTTGCGCGATGATCCACAGGAGTTCGGGACCCGCCTACCTGGTCGACGTCTTTCGCGTCAGAGGCGGCGCGGTCCAGGACTACGCCATCCATGGCGAGGGTCGCATCAGTTCTCCTCCCTCTCACGACCGGCCGATTCCAATGGAGGAACGTCCGGGCGTGCTCGGAGAAGATATCGAGGGGCTCCGCTCGGGAGAACCCTCGGACCAGTGGAGCGCATCCTGGACCGATGACGGGATGACCATGCGGGTACGTCTGGTATCGCCCGTGGACGAGATTATCGTGGGTGAAGGACCAGGGCAGCGGAGTCATTCTGAAATCGGCGCGCGCAACGACTATCTCTTCGCCCGCAAGGTCGAATCCGGGAACGGAAACACATTTGTCGCAGTCATCGACCATTTCAGGCAGGACCCCGACATCCTGGAGGTCCAGCCGCTTTCTGTTCCGGACAACGACGGCGGACCGGTGGCGCTTCGCATCCGCCGCCGGACGGGCGGCGACACCGTTATCCTGACGCCGGATCAGAACGAACGCGCGTTCGGCGACATCTCCTTCGCCGGTCGAGCCGCCGTGTACACGCGGTCCCAGGATGCCCGGCAGTCGCTCTTTCTGACGGAAGCGACCCGCTTCGCCTCGCCCGACCTGACCGTCGTCCTCGAGGCCGCGTCAATCGGGGGTGATATCGCCGGCCATGACCGCGAAGGATTCCGGACCCGCGAAACCCTTCCGCATCCCGGCGCCCTGGCGGATCACTTCGTCCGGGTGCAGGACCCCGATCAGGGCTGCTGGACGGCATACCGCATCGGGTCCGCGGCCGCCAACAGGATCGACGTGGACGAATTCCCCTTCAACGCCGGCACGTCCTGGCAGATTCCCTCGCTCTTCTCGATGGAACAGGTCTCCGGGGACACCTTCCAGGTCCGAGCCACAACCCCGGCACGCGTCTCGATCCGGACACCCCACCGCCGCGCCTTCATCGAACACGAAGAAGGCCCGCGGACCGAACTGGAGACTCACAAATCAGCCGGCATGCTGACCCTCACCATTGACCACGGGACCCTCCAGCCCGGCGGATCTATTGTACGCCTCGAATAGGTCGACAGGATCCCGAGCCAGCGGCCTTGGACCCGGCGGGTAGCCGGTATCTCCATCAGTCTGCCCGGGAGAATCGGCGGCACACCGACACACCTGCCGCGCCACGAAATGCCAATTCGCGGTACCTGTTCACCCGGCCGCGTTGGCGGCGTCGGGGCGTCCCTTGTGGGCGCCCGCACTGTGAGGGAGCACGTGTGAAGGTGGGGCGGACATTCCTGTCTGCCCTGTCTCCATTTGAGCCCCGGGGCTAGTGAGAGACGTCGAAGGGAACCCGCAATACTTGCATTTCGACAAGGTCAATGACCACGTTATGATATGTGCTTTTCGACGTCTCTCACCCGCCGCCCCCCCGCCGGCTCCAGGCCACATCGGACTTGCAATCCCGACTTCCATGTTGTAGACTCTTGACATCGGTTGCCAGGCCCGTCCGCGCTGGGCCCCGGTCGAACAACGCGCACTTTCGGTTTCGCCTTTCCACGGGATACTTACATGTCCACGTCCGCCGCGGGTCACCCCACGTACGAATCCATCGGGGTACGTCCCCTGATCAATTGCATGGGGACCTACACCATCATCTCCGGCTCCCTGATGCTGCCGGAAGTCCGGCGGGCAATAAATGAAGCCTCGAAGGCGTACGTGCATCTGGACGAGCTGATGGAAAGAGTAGGCGCCCGGATCGCGGATCTCATGCAATGCGAATCGGGCATGGTCACCAACGGCTGCGCCGCGGCGCTGTGTCAGGTCACCGCAGCCTGCGTGGCCGGCATGGATCCGGACAAAATGAAACGGTTGCCCGATACGTCCGGGATGAAGAACCGGGTTATCACGCAGCCGTCCCACAGGCACGTCTATGATCACGCCATCCGTATGGTGGGCGTGGAAATTGTCGAGGTGGAGACCCCTCTCGAGTTGGAGGCTGCCGTTGACGAATCCACCGCCATGATCGCCATCTTCGGCGACGCGGCCGACCGGGGCACCATCACCGTGCCTGAAATCGTCAACATCGCCCGAAAATACACGGTGCCAACCTTCGTCGACGCCGCCGCCGAGCGGCCCGACGTACCGAATCCCTACCTGGCGGAAGGGGTGGACGTGGTTGCCTACAGCGGCGGCAAGTGCCTGCGGGGCCCGCAGGCGTCCGGCCTGGTTCTGGGCAGAAAGGACATCCTGCACGCCGCTTTCATGAACGGCGCACCCCATCACTCGCTCGCGCGTCCCATGAAAGCCGGGAAGGAAGAAGTGATGGGACTGCTCGCCGCTGTGGAACAGTGGGTCAGACGGGACCACGACGCGGAATGGAAGGAATGGGAGCGCCGGCTCGAAACCATCGCGGACGCGATCGCGGATATCCCGACCCTGACGACGGACATTCTCCAGCCCGGCCGGTCTAACGTCGCCCCCGTTCTGTCCATCAACTGGGATGTGGAAAACGTCTGTATCACGCCGGAAGAAGCCAGGCGGCAACTCTCAGATAACGATCCGAGAATCGAGCTTTTCCACACCGGGACGGGCGTGGAAGTCATGCCTTACATGATGGAAGACGGTGAAGATGAAATCGTCGCCCGGCGCCTGAGACATGTTCTGGAAAGGGCGCTGCCGGCGTAGGATTTCTTTTTAGACATCCAAACCTACATGGATGGACAGGATAGACAGGATAAAAACCTACCAGGATAAATGGGATTAGAAGCCTGGAGCAGGACAAATGCTCACTCTTCCGGGCTAATGCGAAAAATCCTTACCTCTGTAGACCGCGCAACAACACGATCACCGGTCTTCGTGAATAATTCATCCTGGAATTCCAATCATTTCAGCATTGCCCCGGTTCGGAGTATCTCACCGGGTCAGAGTTCCGACGGAGCCCCTGATGCGCGTCGAAATCGCCCGTCATGCCCTGGACCGCGTCCCCCTCTCGATCATCTTCGATGACTCCACGCTGCTGGTCAACCTGAATTACTTCTTCATGCGGGACAGAAACCCAATCGACGGTCAGCCCCGCCGGTGGGAGGACGTTCCCGTGGTTCACCCCGAGTCCTTCACGCGGGAATTCGCCGAATACTGCCTTGACGAGGGCGTCAAGGGCAAGTTCAGCGTCGTACCGTGTCCGGCGGCGCTGGGACGGATCGACCACGGGCTCCCGCTTTTCAGCAAGGTCCAGCAGGAGAGCTGGCTGGTTATGTGCAGGGAGCTCATCGTTCCGAATTACGATATCACCCCCGAGATGATGACCCACACATTCGTGGTGGACCTGGAGACGTTGAAGCCGGTGGACACCAACCTCTGGGAACAGTGGGGATGGGACCGGCTGCCCACGGACCGGGAGGAACTGGTAACGGACTACATCGCGCTTGCCTGTGAGATTCTCCGAAACGTCGGCCTGACGCCCGCCGGCGTCACCTCGCCGGGGGGATTCGGCAATCCGCTCGACTTCTATGCACGGTGCGCCGAAGCCGCCTGCCGCCGCGTCACGGGCAATCCTACGCCTTACCTGTTCAAACGCGTGTCCGACGGCGCCGTGGAAACGCCCGTCTGGTATCCGGACCGGGACAACGGTACCGCTATGGGTGAGATCATCGCCGGCACGGGCGACTGGACTGGGTCGTGGACGGGCTACGGAGAGGTCAACCCCGATAAATACATCACCGCCGACCTTCAGGGCGGGCGACTGCCGGCCCTCATCGACACGGGAGATCCCGCCGTCCTCATCAGCCACTGGCAGGGCTTTTACGGACTTCACGACGCCGACCGCCGGGGATTCAACGCCTTCAAGACCGTTGTCCGAAGGCTGAAGGAACGCGATCCGGCCGGAGAACGCACCCGGTGGCGCAAATGCAGCGAGATTACAACCTACGCCATCATGCGGGAGATGGCGGAACTCGCCGTTGAAGACTGCACCGTCACGCTCGACCTGCCCGTGCGTACGCCGGAGTTGACATTGCGCTTCACCGGCAGGGACATCCATTCCGTTTCGGTAGACGGCGCGCCCGTTGCCCGCGTGTACAACAGATCCGCCTTCGGAAGCGGGACCGTCTACGAGGAGAACGGCGCAACGTACGTCGCATTCGACCCGCAACGTCGCACGACGACTGTGGACATCCTGTAAACCGGAAACCAGCCCTATGAAACTCTGCGACGCATTGGCCGGCGACCGTATTGCACTCAACCTGACCAGTTCCGATCGGGACGGCGCCATCCGCGAGCTGATCGAAATGATCGGCCGGTCGGTCCGCCTGCCCGACCCCAACGCGCTGCTCGGCCTCATCCTGGAACAGGAAGCCATCAAGACCAGCGGCGTGGATCAGCACGTGGCGATACCCCACGCCAGGTCGGACGACATCAAGGGCGTGGTCGCGGCGTTTGGCGTATCCGGGGAAGGCATCGATTTCCAAAGCCTGGACGGGCAACCCGTACACCTGATCTTCCTGATTCTTTCCTCCGAAATATCGATGCCGGCGTACATGAGCGTTCTGAGCCGCACCGCCCGCATTTTCGACCGGGAGGAGATCCGGCGGCAGGTACTTGCAGCCGCGTCTCCCGATGAAATTATGGAGATCATCCGCGCACAGGAGCCTTTTTAGCCCCCGGATCCCGAAGTCCCGGGCCAATACGCTATTGCAATGCATCTGCTTATAATTACACTCTACCGCGAGGACCTGCTCGACGAGGTCCTCTCCGGTCTCGTGGAGATGGAAATCACGGGCGCAACGGTGCTGGACGGGACCCCCATGGAGCGGATCCTGTCCGAGGACGTGCCCATCTTTGCCGGGTTGCTCCCGGCAGGATCCGGCCGTTCCAGCGCGATCGTCGCACCCGTAAGGGACCGATCGCTGCTCGACCCGCTCATCCGGCTTTTCAGGGAAACCGGTGTCGACTTTACGCGGCCCGGCGTGGGAACACTCTTTCTTTTGCCCGTCGATTTCTGTATTGGACCGGAGGGCGGAGAACCTCCATGAAACTGGTCTTCGCCGCCATCCTGATCGTCGTGATCGCCTTCGTCGGCTCCCGCCTCAGTTTTGTCCATATCCGCCTGCCCCTCGGTGTCAGAAATCTCTTTCTCACCGGTATCGAATACCTCCTGGTCGGCTTTCTTCTCGGCGGCGCCGTGCTCGATCTGCTTGACGCGGCGACCCTCGACGGCCTCTATCCGTTCGTGGGCATGGGCCTCTCGTGGATCGGCATGCTCTTCGGCGTTCAGTGGGAGTTTCGGCGGCTGAGTCATATTCCGGGACGGGTCTTCGGCGTTGCGCTCGTCCAGAGCCTGATCACCCTTGTGGTTGTGGCCGTTCCCTTCCTGCTGCTCTTTCCCAACCTGTATGCGCGCGAAACGGAGTTGCTGGTGATCGGCGCCGTCACGCTGGCGGCCGCGGCATCCGGCACGGCTTCCAGCGGCCTCACGCTGTTTGCCCGAAACACGCCGGCACCGGCGCGGCCCCTGATGCGGCTTCTTACGAACGTATCGAACATCGACGACCTGGTCGGCCTGACCGCGTTCGGTCTCATTTCGTGCCTGGCGGCATTGCACGCTGACGCGTCCACCTACACGTGGATCGGTGTCTCGGCGGGGCTCGGTCTGACCGTCGGTCTGCTGGTCGTTGCCCTCACTGCCAACCGCCTCAAGGACGACGAGATGCTGCTGGTCGTCATGGGCGCCATTACCTTTTCGGGAGGCCTTTCGCTGTACCTCAGCCTGTCCCCGCTTCTGGTCAACCTCATTGCGGGTGTCATTGTCGCGAATCTGGCAAGAGGCCGAGCGAGGGCGGGCATTCGAACGGTGCTCCTGAGAGGCGAGCACTCCATCTACATTATCTTTCTCATCCTGGTGGGCGCCGGGTGGCGTATCGAATCGGTCTGGCTTCTGGCTCTGGTGCCCGTCTATGTCCTCGTCCGGACCCTCGGCAAGATCCTTGGCGGCTTCGTTTCGGTCCGCCTGTTTCTGCCCGGATCCCGAGCGTTGAGCGGCCTAGGGCTCGGTCTGCTGTCTCACGGGGGAATGGCCGTAGCCATCGTGGTCAACCTGCACCAGATTCACCGCTCCGAGGTGACAGACGCGGTGATTTCCGTGGTGCTGCTGGGCATCATCGCCAGCGAACTCATCGCTCCGGCCTCGACGCGACGCCTGCTGGGAAAAACGCCATGAGGCTGATTTTCGTCTTCATCGCCCTGAGTCTGCTCATGGCCTGGGCCGGCTCGACCCCTCCCGGCGACGCTCCCGGCGCCTACACCACGCTGGTTGTCGGTCTGCTCCTGCTTTCCGGTTACGCGGCGGGCCACGTCCTCTCCCGGCTGCGCCTCCCCCGGATCACCGGATACCTCTGCGTCGGCATGCTCACGGGACCCTACCTGATGGGCTTCCTGACCGGAGAAGCCGTGGGCCAACTCGGGTTTCTGAACGAGCTGGCGGTGACCTTCATCGCACTGGCGGCGGGCGGCGAGTTGAGGATGGCCGAACTGAGGGAGCGGATGAGCGTCATCCTGCACTCTATCCTCTCCCAGACCACCATCGTCTTCATCATCGTCACCACATTCGTGTTCCTTGCAGCACCGCTGCTGCCGTTCACCGCATCCTTTTCGTATCTCCAGCTGCTGACGGTGGGTACGCTCTTCGGCGTTCTCGCCGTGGCGCGGTCGCCTTCCAGCGCCATCGCCATTGTAAACGAGACACGTGCGACGGGCCCGTTCACCGAAACCGCGCTCGGCGTCACCGTGGCGCTGGACGTCTTCGTGATCGTGCTGTTCGGCGCCGCGATTTCGTTCTGCGAGGTGGTGATGTCTCCCGCCGCCGCGCTGGACCTGGGATTCATTGCCGGCCTGAGCGTGGAAGTCCTGCTGGGCATCGGTGCGGGTCTGGGCGTGGGGCTGGCGCTGGGCTTCTACATTGACCGGGTCCGGGCAAACCTTCCGCTGCTGTTGCTGGGTACTGCCCTTCTGGTGACCAGCATCTCGCACGGGTTCGCCGCGTATCTCAAAGAGGCGTACGGCCTCAGTATCCACCTCGAGCCCCTGCTGATCTGCGTCACCGCCGGATTCACCGTGCAGAATGTCTCCCGTCAGGGTTCCCGCTTCATAGAAGCGATTGAATCGGTCGGTCTTCCCGTGTACGTACTTTTCTTCACGCTGGCCGGAGCGGGCCTGAACCTGGACGCCTTGATGCAGACGTGGACCGTCGCGATTCTGCTCGTTGGCGTGAGAGCCGGCGCCATCTACCTGAGCGCGTACGCCGGAGGGCGCCTTGGCGGCGATCCTCCCCGCTTCAATCGCATCGCGGGCCTGGCCTATCTCACGCAGGCCGGCGTCAGCCTGGGACTGGCTCTGGAGGTCACTCGCCGCTTTCCGGGCTGGGGCGACGCCTTCGTGACGGTAATCGTCGCGGTGATAGCGGTGAATCAGATGATCGGTCCAATCGCGATGAAACAGGCGCTGGTACGCGCCGGAGAAACCAGGGAAGTCCAATATTGAAGGCGTACGGCTCGCGAACGCAGATACCTTCAGACAAATGCCAACGCAAACAATTTTTCTTCCTCGGAGGGACTTTTCTTGGGAGAAAGGCCGGATGAATATCGTAATGGGTAAAAAGTAGCTAAATGCGTAACAAATCTATTCGCATGTTAGAGACATTAATATGACAATTACACTTCTGAACTTGCCGAAGACTGATATTGGTTTACATTTAAAAAAACGAGGGGATTTTCGACGATTCGTCCCGATTTTTCGGCGCAGACGACGTTCATCCGGAAGTGGCTTCGCAGGAGCATACAGGGAAAACTACTGAATGCCGGTCGCGGGAAATCAGCGCCAGAAGGATATCGGGCACCACAGGAGATTGTTCGGCCTGGATATCCATCTGACGCCTGTTTTCGTCTTTTCGAGTCTTACCATCGTCCTGTTCGACGTCCCGGCCAGCGGCGCGACGATGGTGGCCCTGATCGTCGTGATCACCGCCGTCGCCCTGACTTCGGTACTGACGGGAATCGACGTCGGCATCAAGCGTCTGAGCCAGTTCAACGTGATCCTCGCGCATTCTTCTTTCCGCGCACGGGGTTGGGGCGCAGTCCACCGCCGGCGCGACCCTTACCGTTGCGTTGAGTATGGACCTGTCGCTGCTTTACATGGACGAACTCGTGGTGACCGGCACGGCCTTCAAGGAATCCCCAATCAACCAGACATACGCGGTTGTGGCGGTTGGCCGCGAGGAGATGGCGGAACAGGGGTCTCCGCAGGCTGTCGACTTTTTCAAGAATCTCGGCGCCAGCCACGGCGTGATCGGGGAGCGCAGCAGCTGGTACAATTCAGGCCAGGCCGCCACGCTCACCGAAAGCATCGCAAACGTCAACCTGCGGGGCGTGGGGGCGTCGCGCACCCTCGTGCTGATCAACAGCCGTCGCCAGACTTACGTCCCGGCGCGACTGATCGGGGGCCGCTTTGTCGATGTCAACGTGATTCCCTCTATTGCGATCGAGCGGGTCGAGGTACTCAAGGAAGGGGCGTCCGCCATATACGGGTCGGATGCGGTGGGCGGCGTGGCCAACTTCCTTACGCGCCGGAACTTCGAGGGCTTCGAGGTTTCCGCCGCGCACGAGTACTTCCCGGGCGCGGGCGATACCATCGCCGGCGCGATATGGGGCGGGAAACTCGGAGAAGCCCACGCGGTCGTCTCCGCCGAATGGAGGGGACGCCAGGCGTTGCCGTCCTGGGAAAGGGATTACCTGCTGCAGCCATGGCACGGTGGCGGGCAGCGCCTGGGGTGGTCGAGCCTGGGCAATCCCGGCACCTTCGCCATCGGTGCGCCGGCCCCATGGACCGCCGCCATTCACGCCCCAAGGTGCGAGGAATTCGGGGTTTTCCGGGAGTCCTGGACATGCCGGTTCCGATATCAGCAATATGAGAATCTGATCGAAGATATGAGTCATATGCGCGCTTTTGCCGAGATCAACGGGAAGCTGGATAACGGTGCGGAGTATCACGTCGAAGGTCTGTGGGCGCAGGCCACGATTGCCGATTGGCACACGACGCCCTCGTATCCGCCGTTTCCCCTCACGGACACCAGTATCATGTAGGTCGCGCCGGACCCCCCGGGCCGGGGGGCATTCTGCGAGGACTACGGCGCGGACCCGTCCGATCCATATTACGAGACATGTCAGGGAGGCGAGAACTGGTACTTCAACGGACGTCCGTTCGGAAACTCGGGTCCGGGGCGAACGCTGGACCGTGACTCTCGCACGTTGCGGCTGGCGGCTTCCGTAAATGGAGACTTCGAGGGATTCGGCGGGCGGGACTCGCATTTCGACCTGGGCCTTTCCTATTCCCGCACCGAAGGCAACTACAACCTGCCGGGTGTGTACATCGAGCGGCTTTTCCTCGGCTTCCGGGGCTTCGGGGGGCCGCGTTGCGGCGTTGACGTGGTGGCGGATCAGACGTCTCTTGCCGGAATGCGCCTGGGCCCGCTCGGCGGCAAGGTGGCGGGTCAGGGCGACTGCCAGTACTACAATCCCTTCGGCAATGCCATCGAGTTCACGGACCAATACGGTTCGGCGTATGCAACCCGGGCGAATCCCGGTTACCGCGCCGCGCTTGCCAACAGTGAGGAACTTCGACTCTGGCTCAACCAGGAAGTGGACATGCAGAGCACGGCCGACATGCTGGTGGCCGACGCGACGATGACGGGGACCTGGGTCGAGGACGTCTTCAGTTACGCGGCGGGCTACCAGTTCCGGCTTTTCAATGCCAGCGGGGACCCGAACGACGAGGGCGACGTGACCATCAATCCCTGTCCGGTTGTCGGCGACAGGAACTGCTCGGCTGAGGACAGGTTCGGCCCCTATGCGTTCACCAACGTGCATCGGCCGTATTATGAGTCTCAGACGGTGCATCGCTTCTTTGCCGAGACTCCGCTGAGCCTGGTAGAGCGGTTTGACGTGCAGCTTGCCGCCAACTACGAGTTCCACGACGTGGCGAGCAGTTTCGATCCCAAGTTCGGGTGGCGCTATCAACTGGTGGAATCAGCGGACCAATCCCTGTTCCTGCGCGGCCTCGGAACTCGAGCGGGTGCAGGTGGATATCGTCAATTGGCCGGGGCTCAAGACCTCGGGAATCGATCTGCATCTGGGTACGCGGGTGCCGCAGGGAGCAGGACTGTTCACAGCAGGCCTCGAAGGCACCTATACGCTGGCGTACGAGACAAAGGCACTGATGCTGGGTAACCTGGTGCTGCTGGCGGATGCCTTTCGCCTGTTCGTGTATACAGTTGATGATCCGAATCCAATACCACCCAATAAGGCGTTGCAATCCAAGTTCCCGATCAGCATATTTACGTCGTTGGCGCGTAACGGCGACACATCCCGTTCACACGGATACCTTGCGCTGCGTGACCTGTGATTCCCCTCGGGGCCGCGTGCGGATCGAATCGTCCGGATAATCTCAAATGAACAAACGTGAAGACTATCTCTCATGGGATGAATATTTCATGGGCGTCGCGCTGCTTTCCGCCCTGAGGAGCAAGGACCCCAACACCCGCGTCGGCGCATGCATCATCAACGAGAAAAAGAAAATCGTGGGCATCGGCTATAACGGCCTGCCGATCGGCTGCTCGGACGACGAATACCCGTGGGCAAGAGAAGGGGACTTTCTCGACACCAAGTACCCGTACATCTGCCACGCCGAACTCAACGCGATCCTGAACAAGATCGACACCAACCTCTACAACTGCACGATCTACGTTACACACTTTCCGTGCAACGAATGCGCGAAAGTCATCATTCAATCCGACATTCGGGAAGTCATCTATCTGGCGGACAAATACGCGGAGACCGAACCCGTCATAGCCTCCAAACGCATGTTCGACAGCGCCGGGGTCGACTACCGCCGGCTCACCGGGTACCGGGATCACCTGCGCATCGAATTCAAAGACCTTTCCTGATATTGGAAGCTGTATTAAAATTCCCGGCGGTCTTCGCGCGGCTGCAAGCGCGTCGGTCTGCGTTGGTCAAATCCACCCAGAGAGGCGAGGGGCGCGCAGCCTCGATACATCTAGATAGGGGCGAATTCGACCGCCTGGACCGACACCCTTTCGCTCGCGCTCGGGAACGCACCGGGAATTCCAACACAGCTTCAGAGAGGAAACCGAAATGCCGGCCACGGATCCCTGGCTGCCGGTTGGACCGGATCTGAAAACCGTCAACGCGGCGTATGAAAATCCGCTCCACGCCCTTTCAGCGGCCGAGATACCTGCCATCCTCCTGTCGAGGTCCTACGACCCGGCCCACTGTGACGGCCTGATTCGCCGCTTCATAGACCGCGGCCTGATGCGGGACCCCGCGGACACGGAATCCGAGGATACCCGTACCCGAATCGACATCGGCACCAGCCTCGGGAATCTGGGTAACGACCAGGAGGGGTTTCTCGATCACGCCGTACAGACTCACGACCTGTTCGGGGAACTCTTCGACGGCTTCGACAATCCGGTCGACGTCATCTATGACAGCCTCAGCGACCTCGCCTCGGGCAAACGGGTGGTGACGGCGCGCGAACCCGACGGCCGCCTTTACGGTCCGGCCATCTTCCGCATCCACTACACCCACCATACCTACCAGCCGCACATCGACCACGTCACGCTGCGCGAAAAACGCTTCAATTACGAGGTCTCCCGGTTCGACCACCAGTTCGCCGGCATCCTCTGCTTTCAGAACGCGGCACAGGCCGGCCCGGCGACCCAGGCGATCCTGCACCGGTGTCTGTGGACGGAAGACGTCGAGGCGCACATTGCCGAAAACGCCTTTCACGAATACGCCCGGCTGAACGACATCGGACAGTGCCGCGTCGAACTTGAACCCGGCGATCTCTACTTCTTCAACACCCGCTGCATCCACGAGGTCCCCGCAGTCGAGGGAACCGACCCCCGAATCGTCCTGGCCGTCTTCATCGGCTGGTCAGACGACGACGGCGAGGTCTACGTCTGGGCGTAGCGTTATCCCGCCACAAGTCGGAATCTGTCGTCCACAGTGTCATTTTCACGATGGGAATTCGCGGGTTGCGTCCCGGAAACCGCCGCCATGGCTGAAACCCTGTATCGGGGAATACTCCTTCCTGAGCGTCCTGCCCTCCCCGTCGTCATGTCCGTTCTGCCCGACTACCGCGCCATGCTGCTTGCGGTGATGGCCGCCATTGCTGATCGATACGAACGCGAGCCCGACTACCCCTTCATCGATACCAAGCTGGACCTCATCACCGGAGAGGACTTCCCGACGGACGATCCCGTAAGGGGTGCGAACGCGGTCTATGGCTGGATTCAGGGTCGCGGCCTCGAGTCCCTGGCCGCGCACTGCCGATGGATGCGCCGTCACAATCTGGCGCCGGAACTGCGGCGCCGACTGGAGAGGATCACGTCGGACGTGCTCAAGGTTCTGCTCGATATTCGCGCCCGAAACGCCGGCCACCTGTCCTTTTTCATGTCACCTGATGGAAACCCGTTCACGCTGGACGAGGAAGGCGGGGTCACCGCGCTGGCGCTCACTGAGCAATCGAGCTACGGGTTCAGCGACCTCTTCAGCGCCAAGGGCCTGGTTGCCGCGGCGAGATATCTCGGGTTGCGGGATGCCGAAGCGGAAGCCATGGAATACTGCCGCCGCGTGGACAATGCCATTTTCGAGGGCCGGTTCACCACCGACCAGATTTCACTGGATCCGATGAATCCCACCGGACCCCGACCGGGACGCCATCCCCACGGCGCGTACATGATTCAGATCGGCGCCGCAGCCCTTCTGGCCGAACACCGTATTCCCGACAGTGTGGAGATGGGGCTGCGCCTCATCCGTCACGAAATGCGGACCTACGTCAATCTGGGCGGGCGGGCGCCGCGTCTCCGGGAGTACGACTTCTGGGAAGCGGTGGATGACGACGGCCGGCCCCTTGAGGAGGACGGCAGGATCCTTTCCGATCCGGGCCACGTCCTCGAATTTATCGGCCTGACGCTGAAATTCACCGCGGCCGTCAGAGAAAACGCGCTGGCGGATGCCGAACAGCTGACGGAAATCGCGGGCGTCGAAGCCCATATGCCTGCTCTGCTCGCGCATACTTTTGCGGGGGGTTTCCAACCCGGCCCCGGCGGCATCTGCAAGATGTTCGACCTGGTTTCCCGCGCACCCGCCAATACCGACATGCCGTGGTGGAACCTTCCTGAAACGCTGCGCGCCGCCGCGTACTGCTTTTCGATTGCCCCAATCACGGCACAGCGACAGGACGTCCTGAGCATATTCGCTGCGTGCCACAACGCCTTCACAAGGCACTTCGTTCGTCCGGATCTCCATCTGATGGCCTATCAGACCCGAAACGAAGCCGGACAGGTCGTGCCGGTCATTCCCGCTACCGCGGATGCGGACCCGGGATATCACACGGGTCTGAGCATCATCGACGTACTCGAAATCTTCGAGAATGCGTAGCAAGACGCACTAAACAGGAAGCCATGCGCCTCGAGATCAAAAACCTTTCACTTCGGTACGGCACAAAAAAACCGCTGTTTCAACGCGTGGACCTCACCGTTGACAGCGGGGATTTCGTGCTCATCCACGGGCCGTCGGGAAGCGGAAAATCCAGCTTCCTCAGGCTGCCCAACCGGCTGCAGGAACCCTCTTCGGGCGGCATCCTGCTTGACGGCAGCCCCGTGTCTCGCCACAACGTCACGGAACTGCGGCGAGTGGTCGGTTACGTCCAGCAGACGCCCGCAATGGCAGACGGCAACGTGCGTACCAACCTGACCCTTTCATTCACGTTTAAAGCCGGACGAGAAAGGCAACAGCCGGACGAAGACCGGCTCCGAGTCCTTATGGACGATTTCCTGCTTCAGGACGTGGACCTCGACGACGATGCGGAAACCCTTTCCGTAGGGCAGAAACAGCGGATCGCCCTGATCCGCGCGCTGCTGTCCGAACCCGGCTTTCTCCTCTGCGACGAACCCACTTCCGCCCTCGATCCCGAGTCCAAATCCGTGGTCGAAACATGGCTGGAACGACTCGCGCTGGAACAGAACATAGGCATTGTCCAGGTTACGCACCTGGACTTCAATCCGGTTCGCGTCAGGGCCCGGCGTTACCGGCTCGACGGCGGCCTTCAGGAGGTCTCCGCTTGAACCTGATCGAGATCACCCCAGTACAACTGCTTCTGTGTCTCGTTTTCATCCTGATCGCGGGCACCGGCTCGGTTGTCTTCCGGCTCAACCTGGAAAAGGACCTCGCGTGGGGCACGGTGCGCACCTTCGCGCAGCTCTTTCTCGTCGGCTACGTTCTCAAGTATATCTTCCAGATCAACAACCCGTACCTGATTCTCGTCCTCTTCGTCTGGATGGTCTTCTGGGCCGCCCACGCCATCCGCGGCCGGGTAAAGGAAAAGGAGGTGGCCTATTTTGTGCCCACGTTCATTTCCATGGTCGCCAGCTATACCACCGTGTCCATCCTGGTAACGGCGGTCATCGTTCAGGTCAAACCCTGGTACACGCCGCAGTATTTCATTCCTCTGGGCGGCATGATTGTCGGCAACTCCATGAACGCGGTCACGATCGCGCTCGAACGCCTCTTCTCCGACCTGCGTAAGCAGCGGGACCAGATCGAACTCGCCCTCTGTCTGGGCGCCACCTACCAGGAAGCCACGGCCGCCATTCTCCGTGACGTGGTGAAGGCCGGCATGATTCCCTCCATCAACGCCCTGATGACCGTTGGCCTCGTGTCTCTGCCCGGGATGATGACAGGCCAGATCCTGGCAGGCTCGGATCCGATGACCGCCATCAAATATCAGATCATCGTGATGCTGATGATCGTCGCCGCCACCGCCATCGGCTCCGTGTTCGTCGTACACGTTGTCCGCCGCCGCTGCTTCACCAGGGCGCATCAGCTGGCCATATAATTCGCCTATACCGTCTCACCCGCCCCCCCGTCGAAGTTGATCGCGGCGCCGGTCATGAAGGCGCCCCTGTCGGACACCAGAAACGCGACCAGATCGGCCACCTCTCCGGGTTCGCCCATCCTCCCCAGCGGTACGTCCTTTCCGGCTTCTTCACACCAGGCATCGAAATCCATGTCGCTGCCGGAGGCCGTCCAGGCCCGCTGCGCCTGCGCCGACCTGATATTCGTGAGACATACGGTGTTGACGCGAATCAGGTGCTGTGCGAGATCCTTGGACATCGCCTTGCTCAATGCGATTCCCGCCGCGCGGCTAACGGACGTGGGCACTGAACCCGGCCCCGGCGCCTTGCCTCCCGGATGCGTAATATTCACGATGCTGCCCCCGCCGCGCGCCTTCATGTGCGGAACCGCCAGCCGGGAACTGCGTACCGCGGCCCAGAACTTCAGTTCGAAGTCCCCCTGCCAGACGGACTCGGTCGCATCCTCGAAGTGATGGGCTTCCGAACGTCCGGCGTTGTTGACCAGGATATCGATACCGCCGAATTTCGACACCGCGTCATTTACGAACCGTTCCACGTCCGCGGCAAGCGTAACATCCGCAGCCAACGCGAGCACTTCGGCGCCGGATTCCGATCTGATGGCCTCCGCCGCATCCGCCAGAACGTCCTGACGCCGCGCGCACATCGCAATCCTGCACCCCTCTCCGGCCAATTTCAGGGCGATGCCTCTTCCGATGCCCTCGCTGGCCCCTGTCACCAGCGCCACCTTGCCCGACAGATTCAACTCCAGCATCTCGGTCCCTCCTTGCCCCGACGCTCTGTGTCGTCAACGGTGTCTTCGATTGTCAAAGTCCGGCTCCGCGCCGTGTGCCGTTCAACCTGCGGCCCAGCGCACGCCCTGGCAAAGCATGGCCTGTACCGGAGGCCTCGCGAACGTCCCAGGGCCGTGGCCGAGCGCCGTGTAGAAGACGCGACCAGAACCGTACGCATTCGCCCACGCAACGGGAAACGTCCCGCCATGCCATTGCGCGGACGCGAGGATCTGCAACTGAGGTTCGTACGCCGAAATGTAAATCTCGTCGTCCACCTCGAAATCCTCGATGCCCTCCATCACGGGATGGTCCGCGTCATCCACCCGTACGGTAAACGTCAACCCGGGCGGATGCCAATTGGCATGCCCGCCCAGCAGATCCGCCGCCCGCCCGCCGATCCACCATCCCGTTCCGTGAATCCCCACGAGTCCCTTGCCGCCGGCGACAAACCCGAAGAGGCCGTCCTCCTGCGCGGGCGTCAGATCCGGTTCGCGGGCAATCGAACCGTCCTCCCGCTTGACGGTGCGCGTGAACCCCGTTCCGAACACGCAGACGTCATATTGATCCATCCCGCTCGCCAGCAGGTCCCTGTCCGTACTCAGTTCCGCCGACAGTCCGGGCTGGGCGTCCAGAAACCCATGGATCATTCCGGCGCTCTGATCGAAGCCGTGATTCTCACCCGACAAAATCAATACCCTCATCGCAATACCTCCGCTGGAAAATCTCTGCCCTTTGAAATCCGCGGCGGCGATCCGGACCGTCGACAATGCAGGCGCGCCACGCCCGGATTGAGGATTCCGTTGTATCGGACCGCCGACAGCGATCGACGATCGAGTCGCAGCGATAGGGCCTCGGCGCCATCGCGTACGGCCACTCTTACTCGCCGTCGACAGGCGTCAGTAGAACTTGGTGAATTTCCTATCTAATTGATTTTATTCATCTTCTATCCAGTACGCTCACGTCGGACAAAACATGCAACGCGAGAATTCCGATGTCAATGATTTTTCGCGGCGTCGGCATCGGAGGAACGCGCCTCTTGATTCGGGTTGTCATATCCCCTAAATTCAACGGGGCGGCGATTCGGCTCCCCTACGCCCCTGAAAGAAGAAATGGCCGCCTGGCGCCGTCGGCAAGGATGAATTCAACGAAGGGATTGTTCCCCATGGAGCGGTGTCATGGCTGCCAGGCCGCTTAGCGAAGCCATCCTGAATCACATGGTCTCCTGGACGAGCGTGGACTGGCCGCCTGACTGGGGGAAGGTCTTCGGCCGTTCGAGCCCGCTGGTTGTGGAAATCGGCTTCGGCACCGGCGAGTTTCTGGTGGACCGGGCCCGTGCGCATCCGGAGATGGATTTCGTAGGGATCGAACGATCGTGGGTGTCGGTTCAGCGGTTGTTCAGGCGGTTGGATCGCGGCGGGCCGGAGAATGTGCGGGTGGTCCATGGAGGGGCGGATTTTGTGCTGGAACGTCTCTTTTCGGCGGAGAGCCTCGCGCAGGTTTATATTAACTTCCCGGATCCCTGGCCCAAGGAGCGGCATCACGGCAGGCGCCTGATCCAGCCGGCATTCATCCAGGTGCTAGCGCAGCGGCTGGCGCCCGGCGGCACGGTAACCGTGGCGACGGACCACGGTGGATACGCGTCGTGGATTTCGGAAGTTCTGGGATCGCAACCGCTTCTGCGATCCGGCTTCCGGACGCCGTCGGTGTGCAGGATACGCGGCAGGAAGCCCACCAAGTATGAACGAAAGGCCCTGGATGCAGGGGCGTCCGTCCGTTATTTCGTCTGGCGGCGAGAAGCAGGCGGCGTCATGGCAAGAACCGTTGAAAAGGTCGGACCGATGCCGAATATGCTGCTTAAGGGCAAGTACGATCGTGACCGGTTGCCGGCGGACTTTGAAGCCTGTTCGTGGCAGACGGAACATCGCGGGGTCACGGTGGTGGTCAAACTGGCGGCCCTTTACACCGACCGGAACGGGGACTGTCTGGTGGAGGCGCTGGTCAAGGAGGGCGCATTTTCACAGCACTTCGGCGTGCTGGTGCTGGCGCGTCCGGGAAACCGGGTGTTGATCAAGCTGTCTCCGATCGGACAGCCGCGGCCCACCTGGGGGGTGAAGCAGGCGGTGGGCAGGGTGGGAGAAATGGTGCTGACGCGGTGTCCCGGGCTGAGCGTGACGGAAAGCGCGGTGGGCAGATAGGGGCGCCACCCGTTCATTTCGGGCGGAACGCTATGCAAAGATGATCTGCGGGCTCCCGTCCAGGGGCTTTGCGGAACCGATGATACGCGCCCAACGCTCTCCGGCGTCGTGCAGGGCGGTCAGGAGGGTTCGTCCCTGGTCGGGAGAAACCGAGACCAGCAAACCGCCGCTGGTCTGGGGATCGACGAATATCTCGTTGTGCCGTTCAGGCAGGGCCGCTTCAAAACGGGTCGCGTCACGGATGAGTTCCCGGTTTGCGGCGTTGGCGCCGGTGCCAACGCCCTTCTCGTACATTTCCAGGGCTTCCGGCATCACCGGGACGTCTGACGTTGAGATCTCCAGGGTGAGTCCGGAACCCCTCGCAATCTCGAGGGCGTGTCCGCCCAGGCCGAAGCCGGTGACGTCTGTCGCCGCGTGAATGTCAAACCCCGCCATCACGTCAGCCGAAGTTTTGTTGAGGGCCGACGTGGTGTCGAGGCAATCCTTGAGCGCCGCGTCCGAAACCCATCCCTTTAGGTTGGCGTTAAACAGCACGCCGCTGCCTATGGGCTTGGTCAGGATGAGCAGGTCGTCCGGACGGGCGCCGGCGTTGTGCCAGTATTCTTCAGGATGCACGACACCGGTCACGGACAGGCCGAATTTGGGTTCCTCGTCGTCGGTCGTGTGCCCGCCCGCCAGTACAGCGCCCGCTTCCGTAATCTTGCTCAGGGCGCCCTCGACGATGCCCGCCAGGACCTCCGGCCCGAGGCGCCTGGATGGAAATCCGATCAGGTTCAGGCACGCGATGGGCCGTCCGCCCATGGCGTAGACGTCGCTGAGGGCGTTGGCCGCGCCGATCTGTCCGAAAACGTACGGGTCGTCGACCGGAGGCGTGATGAAGTCCGCCGTGAGCACCAGGGCGGTCTCGTCGTCCAACCGGTAGACACCGGCGTCGTCGCTGGACTGAAATCCCACCATCAGATTCGGGTCGGCGTTTTGAGGCAGGCCGTCCAGGAGTTTCTTCAGTCCGACCGGACTGATTTTGGCCGCTCACCCGCAGGTCCGCGCCAGGCTAGTGAGCGTATGTTTCTTCCTGAAGAACGACATCGAAGGGATGCCCCCGGAGGATGATTCGCATTACGTTCTGTGCTGAAATAGATACGCGAAAACAACCGCGATCGCAACCGCAATCCATCTGCACGCTCCAGTGTCCAGTGCCCGCGACGCTTCGTGTTGTTCCCCGATACGGCCCTGATGAACGGTGAAATCGAAATAGCAAACGCGCTCTCGTTCGAAGGTGTCTCGAAGGCCTACGATGCAGGCGTCGGATTGCGATATGCGCTTCGCGGCGTTTCGTTTGTCGTGGAGCCGGGCCGGAAGGTGGCGGTTGTGGGACGCAGCGGGAGCGGGAAGTCCACCATGCTGCACCTGGCGGCCGGCATTGATGTTCCCTCCGAAGGTGTCGTGAGGGTGGGCCAACGGGACCTGAGTACGCTGTCGGAAGACACGCGAACGAAGCTGCGCCGGGACGGGATCGGGCTCATTTTTCAGTTCTTCTATCTGATGCCGCACCTGCCGGTGGCGGATAACGTCGCGCTTCCGGCGATGATCGCCGGGGAGAAGACGGGGTTGTACCGCCCGCGGGTCCGGGAGCTGCTGGAGCGCGTGGAACTGGCCGACCGCGCCGGGGACCCGGTGCAGAAGCTGTCGGGGGGCGAGCAGCAGCGGGTGGCCATCTGCCGGGCGCTGTTGCGCCGTCCCGGATTGCTGCTGGCGGATGAACCCACGGGCAACCTGGACGACGAGAACGGGCGGCGGGTGATGAATATGATGATGGACCTGGTTGAAAACGAGGGCGCGACGCTGGTTTACGTGACCCACAGCCGGGAATTCGCCGCGCTGGCCGACGAGGTCTGGGAACTGCATAGCGGAGAGCTGAGCCTACCGTCCCCGCCGCACGCCCCCGCGTAACCGGCCGGGCGCCGAACTCACCGTATGTTGACTGTTTTTGGCAGATCGGGGCCGTTCCGTTGATCCGATACTTCGCCAAATCGCTGGGCGCCCATCTTCGCGCGAGGGGCAGCCTCTATTTCCTGACCGTTTTCGGGGTGGCGCTGGGCGTTGCTTCGGTGCTCTCCATTCAGATTGTGAATTTCAATGCGCTGGCCGCGTTCGAGGGGACCGTACGGGCGGTAAGCGGGGATGCGGACCTGAGCGTGCTGGGAAGAACGCCGGCGTTTTCGGAAAATTTGTACCCCGAAGTTCTGTCGGTTGAAGGTGTGGCGGCGGCCTGGCCGTTGTACCGCACGGACGTGGCCCTGGCGGGCCGGGAGCGGTTTTACCTCGAGGTTCTGGGGGTCGACTTTTTCACGCCGATGCCGATCCCGTGGCGGGGCGACCCCGGCGATCTTCCGGCCGCGCTCGCGGGAGACGGCTGGAGCGCGGTAACGCCGGACCTGGCAAAGCGGTTCGGCTGGGCCGTGGGCGATACGTTCGAAGTACACAGCGGGGTGCGGAGGGTGCGGCTGCGCGTGGGGGCGCTGGTGGACTTCCAGGCGCTGAGCCCGGTGGCCAGCCGGAAGCTGGTGGTGATGGATGTCGCGCAGGCGCAGACGCTGACAGGGAGGAAGGGCGAGCTACACCAGATAGACGTGCGGGTGGCCCTGGGCGCCGACGCTAACAGTGTCCGAAAGCGATTGCAGGAAAGGCTTGGACCCGGGGTGCGCGTGTCGACGCCCGGCCAGCGGTCGGAGCAGGCTGAGGGACTGCTTTCCGCGTTCAGGCTGAATCTCTCGGCGATGAGCCTGATCAGCCTGTTCGTTGGACTGTTCCTGGTGTACAGCAGCACGCAGGCGGGGCTGATACGGCGGCGGACGGAGTTCGGACTTCTGCGCTCTCTTGGCGCCACACGGGCTCAGGTCCTTGTGCTGATACTGGGGGAGGTGGCGCTTCTGGGGGCGGTGGGGGTGCTGCTCGGGCTGCCGTTGGGGTATTGGGCCGCCGAGGCGAACATGGAGGTTGTGAGTGCGACGCTCACCAATCTCTACCTGCTGGAGGAAATCTCATCCCTGACGTTGCCGGGGTGGCTGTACGCGCTGGGAGTGGCGATCGGGATGGGCGGCGCGCTGGCGGGCGCACTGGCACCCGCGCTGGACATGAGTCGACGGGATACACGTGCCCTGCTTTCGGCAGTCCCGCTTCAGGAGCGGACGGGGTCGCTGGTATTGCGCCTTTTTTCGGCGGGCATGTGTATTTTCGTGTCGGCTGGCGTCTGGTACCTCGGATGGGGACGGGAATGGAAACACGCGGGGTTCGTGCTATGTGTGGCGCTCCTCATCGGACTGCCGCTGTGCGCGCCGTTTGCGATCAGCCAGGTTTGCGGCCGGGTGCTCGTAAGGGGATTCGGGCCGGGGTACAGCCTGAGGGCGCTGGGCGTCCGGATCCGGACGACGTCGTTCGCGGTGGCGTCTCTGGTCATCGCCGTCAGCATGCTGGTTGGCATCACGCTGATGATCGGAAGTTTCCGGCGGACGATGGAGGTGTGGGTCAACGCGTCGGTCCGCGCGGACGTCTATATTTCGCCCGCCTCCTGGCGGGGGCGTGGAAACGAGGGTACACTGAATGATGAACTCGTGGTTTCTCTGGCGGGTCATCCTGGCGTAGCGATGGTGGACCGCCTCCGCGGCTTCCCCGCCTGGTCCGGCGACCGTCAGATTGGACTGGCCGGGGTTGACATGGCGCTTCCAGGTGGCGAGGTACGTTTTCCGCTGCTCGACGGGAACGTGGATGAGGCGTTCCGACGGGTGCGGGAGGAGTCCGCGGTTCTTGTCGGAGAAACGCTTGCCCGCGGGACCGATGTGTGGGCCGGTGACGAAATCCCGGTTTCCGGGCCGGACGGGGAGGTCCGGTTTGCCGTGGCGGGTGTGTATTACGACTACCATACGGGCGGCGGCGCGGTTGTCATGGACCTGAATACACTCGAGACCACCTTCGGCCCCGGGTCGGTTAACGGCGCGGCGCTATTCCTCAAGCCGGGTTGGGACGGGGACAGGGTCATAGAGAGTCTGAAAGCCCGGTATTCGGATGCGCCGCTGCAAATCCGCAGCAATCGCCGGTTGAGAGACGAGGTATTCCGGATTTTCGACCAGACGTTTCTGGTCACCCGGATTCTGCAGGGGATGAGCCTGCTGATTGCCGTTTGCGGGATTATGCTGATGCTTCTGGTACTCGTGCGGGAGCAGGTGACCGAGTTGGCGTTGTATCGCGCGGTCGGCGCGAAGCGCAGCCAGGTCTTCCTGGTGTTTCTGGGCCAGGGCATGGGTTTCGGACTGCTGGGCCTGGCGCTCGGACTTCTGGGGGGCGTGCTGCTCGCGGGAGTCCTGGTTTTCGAGATCAACCGGGCGTATTTCGGATGGACCATACAGGTCTATTGGCCCTGGGGACCCGTTCTCCAGCAGGTGGCAGCCATTCTCGGTGCGGCGTTTCTGGCCAGTCTCTACCCTGCAGTGCGCGCCAGCCGTACCCCGGCAACCGAACTGGGCCGGGACGATCTGATGGTGTGAGGCAGGGCGGTGTGCCGCGAATTCTGGTTGCCAATGGCATCATATGGCTGAATATTTCCGAGACCGCGACGCATTCGTCACGTGATCCCGCGTCCGACATGACCGGGGCGCGGGACAACTTCGCAACCCGATTCTGAATTCCGTCACTTTACAGGGAGGACCCAATGAATCTTTTCCTGGTTCTGCAGACCGTTCTGATTGCCCTGCTTGTGCTTGCGCTGGGGGCATTCGTGTGCTTCCTGTTCTTACCCGGGGCCGCATATTCCATGACCGAGGCTCTGGGTATGAACCAGAAAGCCGATACGCTTAAGTTCCTGGGTATAGGCGCTGCCGGTGTCCTGGTTGCGCTGAACGCCCTGATGTCCTACAAACGCGCCAGAGAGATGGAGGAGGTCGCCAGGGCGCAGGCCAACGCGGCTGTAGAGCAGGCCCGGGCCACGGCGGAGCAGGCGCGCACGAGCCGCGACGCCGAACTGGGACAGAGGCATCAACGCCTCCATTACGGCGTCGAACACATGGGGCACGAGTCGGTTGCCGTTCGCCTGGGCGGCGCCTACGAACTCTTCCACCTTGCGCAGGATACGGAAGCGTTACGACAGCCTGTGCTGGACATTCTCTGTTCGCATATCCGCCGCACCACGGAACACGACACGTATCGGAGAACGTACAGGTCGAAACCGTCGGAGGAGGTTCAGAGCCTGCTCAGCCTGCTGTTCGCATCCCCTCGTGGGATCTGCAAAGGGCTTCAAATCGACCTGCAGGGAAGCTGGTTGAACGGAGCGACACTCTGTGCCGCGTACCTGTGCAGCGCCAATCTTGCGGAGGCGAGGTTGCATGGCGCGGACCTGGTCGGGGCGCAGCTCCAGGGCGCGGACCTGTCGTGGGCGCACCTCCAGGCGGCCGGTCTTTCGTGGGCGAGGCTGCATGGCGCGGACCTGGTGGGGGCGCGACTCGACGCCGCGAGCCTTTCCCGGGCGAACCTGCAGGGCGCGGATCTTGCCCGTTCGACGCTGCGCGGCGCATCGCTGGGCCGCACGCATCTGCAGGGCGCCTTCATAGTGGGAGCGAATCTGCAGGGAGCGGACCTCACCGAGGCGCAGTTCCAGGGCGTGAGGAGTCACGTGGATTACCCGGATGCTTTTGCGCAGCGCATGAAGGAGTCTATTGGCGAAGAGACCGACCTGAGCGGGGCGATCTTCGGAGGCGGATTGACGCTGGAGGAGATGGAGTCCATTCTGGACGGGATGTACCACGAAACGGCAGACGCCATGCGGGAAAAGTTGACGCCCCACGTCGGCAAGACGGCATCCTACGAGCTTCCGGAACACAGCGGCGCGGTCATCGGAACCTATACCGGGGAAGACGCCGAGAAATGGATCGCCGAATTCCAGGAAGCGACGGGAGAAGCGGGGGAGGAGGAGAATGGGTGATTAAGTCATCGGAAAGCCGTCGTTTTTGGCACAAGACCCTGACAACAGTTGGAGAGAATTAGTGATGGGTTTCTATGCTAAGTTCACACACTACCTCTTCCTGTTGTTTCAACTCGTCCTCATATTCCTGCTTGTTGGAGGATTCACGGCCTTTGTGGGTGTAGTGTCTTCCCCGAATATCGAGGAGCAGGTGTCTTCTTTGCTTGGCTCATCCGGAAAGGCTGAAAGCCTGAAATTCGTTGGAATTGCTATGGGTGGAATCCTGGTTGCCCTTCAGGCTCTGGCTACCCAAAGACGAGCACAAGCCGTGGAGGATACTGTCGAACACGCCGAAAAAGGACAGCGCCAGGAGCGCATGAAAAACGCAATTGAACACCTCGGGCATGAATCAGACTCCGTCCGTATGGGTGGAGCTTATGAGCTATTTCACTTGGCGAAAGATTATGAAGAGTTGAGCCAGACTGTTTTGAACATCCTATGTGCCCACATTCGGAAGACGACCGGTGCGATTGAGTATCGTGAAAAGCACCGTTTAAAACCCTCAGAGGAAGTCCAAAGCCTGTTGACATTGATGTTTTTTCAAGAGTATGATGTCTTCTTTGGTAACTTTGTCGTATTGAAAGGAAGCTGGCTGAAGGGAGCAGATCTTGCCTTCGCACACATGCCAGTATCTGATCTTTCTGAGACGCACCTGGGAGGAGCCGATATTTCTGAGGCGAATCTTTGCGGTGCTTACTTCCATGGTGCTGAAATGATCGGCGTAGATTTCGAGAAAGCGAAATTGATGGGTGCGAATTTCTATAGTGCTCAATTGCTAGGGGCCGACTTTAGTTTTGCTCAGATTCGCGGGACTGACTTTTCGGATGCACAGTTGCAATGCGCGAACCTGGCGTCCGCAAGAGTGGACGGAGCGTTTCTTCGTGGCGCGCAGCTGCAGGGGGCCAATCTTGTCGACACGCAGTTGCGAGGCGTCGGATGTAATGAAAGTACGATTCCTTCCTTTCCAAAACGTATAAGGGAAGCGATTGGACAGGAGAGTGATGTGTCGTTGGTGGTGTTCGGAGGCGGATTGGTCCAAGAAGACTTGGACTCTCTCTCAAGAAAGCTCCCAACGGAAAAAGAAGTTGAATTGCAACGTGTATTAACACCACATGTTAACGAGTTAGCAAGCCATGAATTGCCAGAAGATAGCGGTGCAATTACCGGATCCTATTCCGAAGATAAAGCTGAACTGTGGATTGATGAATACGAAGAAACCATCCCTGAAGTTTGGTTGGAAGACGAAGATTCTTAGATCGAACGTTTTTGGATGGACAATCGAATGAACCCCGTTTGGATTCTTCCGACTGACTTGCTTTTCCTGGCAGGATTGGGATAGGTGGAAGGCACGAAGTGGTTGGCGATTGCGTGACGATGCCGTGCGGATTGCCGCTCTGTGACTATATTTGTGGTGCAATTCATCAAGATAAAGTCGAGATCTATGTAGAATGCGGCATTTAAATTTGACTGGGGAATTAGTTCGTCACCATTAAGGACTGGCTCGGTACGAGGAAAACCTGAGTATTTCGATGGGTACTGATATCGCAACCCCTGCCCAGCAACTTACAGGCAGAGAGCTGCCAAATGGTTGGAAGGTCGAAGAGTTGATTGACCGACCAGAAACCGCGACCGGTGGACATTTCTCCACATCCTACATCGTTCGGTCAGAGAATGGTGAAATGGCATTTCTCAAGGCAACGGATTAGGGCCGATTTCGCTGATGAGATTGCTGAATTGGTGAAGGAGCTTTGCAATCCTGATCCCAGGTTGCGTGGTCATCCTAAGAACATAGGAGGTAGCGGTAACCAATACTCCTTAGAGCGGTATGTATCCGTTTTTGACCGCCTGGCGAGTAAGGCAGAGTGGTCGCTAACTCGTAGAGATTCGATTACGAGGTCAATCTAAACATGGCCGGATTCAGTACAGATAAAGACCGAAAGGTCATTCCTCGCTGGCGAACTCTTGACCAGACTCTGAGACTCGGAGAACTCAATTCCTTGATGCCTCCACAAGACGATTACCTGGTTCCCTCCGGCGTCTTGGAATCAAAAATAATGGATTGGCTGGAACACCAGACTGTAGGCCACGCGGCCGACCTCGTAGGCGCAAGTCTCACACTCGGAAGAGAGACGGAGGCCACTAAGGCTGCAAGGTTTCTCTTAAGGGGCGATCATAATGCTTCGCCTTGGGCGCTAGAACTAGCTGAGCGAGCGCTGGCGGACCCGAAGGTTACAGATTTAGTACCGGTCTCTACGTCACAAAGAGGTGAATCTCGGCATGGCAGAGTGAGAATATTACGACAATTGCTTCGAAAAGAGCCCAGGGATCCAATAACTTGGGTGGAACTCTCTCTCGCTTATGCCATCTTAGGTCTCGGAAATCAGGCCGAAAGAACTATGACCGTTGGTTTGCAACTTGCTAAAGATAACCGTTTCGTTCTTCGTGCCGCGAGTCGACTTTGGGTACATCGTAAGGACCCAGAAAAAGCGCACGACATCATTGTCAGGGCAGAAAGAACCCCATTCGACCCGTGGCTGATGGCTGCGGAAATTGCGATAGGCAGTATTGATGGCAGGAAACCAAGATTTGTCAAGGCTGCACGACGGATACTTGAGGAGAGACGTTTTTCGCCTGTCCATATTAGTGAACTTGCGTCAGCGATGGCTACATTGGAATTCAATCATGGCAACGTAAAAAGATCACGTCAACTCTTCGACATATCTCTAAGAAACCCGACTGAAAACAGTATCGCTCAAGCAGCTTGGGCATCGCGACAGAATAGCTCAATTCGCATTGACGACGAATATTTGGATCGCCCAAACACATTCGAGGCACGTGCGTGGTCCTTTTACCATCGCAGTCAATGGAAACAGGTTATTGAAGAATGTCGGCTGTGGAATTCAGATCAGCCATTTTCAAGTCGGCCGAGTGTTCTGGCTTCATATGTGGCAGCGGTTGCACTCGAGGATTACGAAGCTAGTATTTCCTTCGCCGAACCGGCACTCAAAGCAAATCCGTCAAACGTTACACTTTTAAATAACTTCGCATTCGCGTCAATCTGTCGCAGCAAGAGTGGAGATGTTGAGAGGGCCAGAAAGGCGCTATCGAACGTCGATCACTCGCATGTATCCAGGCAGGAGCTTGTAGCGCTAAAAGCGACTCGGGGATTCTTAGCGTTTCGAACTGGAAATGTGTCAGCGGGCGATCGACTGTATGCGGAAGCACGGTCGGAAGCCAGAAGAATGCAAGATAGTAGACTACTTGCCTTGGCATCCGCTTTTCATGTCATCGCGGAATATTCACACAAACCCTTAGAAGGGAGTTCTGGGCGCTTTGATACGTTGCCTGTCCTGAGACGAGAGACCGATCCAATCTTTCGAGTGCTCGAACGCAGGCTCACTAAGATTGTAAAAGAACCTAAGTGCGAGAACAACAGAGGCATTGAATGAGCTATGCAAACCCTAGCCTCGCTATTACGACAAGCAGAACACGAAGCAATTTGGATATTCTGTAACGCGATAGCATGAGTCCGGAAATTTGCGGTTTCAGTATGGACGATGGACACATAACAACATATGTCAGCAGCGATGGGATGTGAGAATAGCAGATGTCAACTGAACGAACTCAGTTAGGGCGGGAGACCGAGACTGCACTTGTAGAAGTACTTACCCTCGTGCGTGGCGAAACTGACTTTCCAGTTCGAATGGTGGATCTCTCAGCCGAGGAGCAGATTCAGGACCTTATTTCTTCGAATAAAACGATATCGGGCAACTTTTCGTGGCTTGGGACAGGCAAACCAAGGTCTTGAAAGGTCTCCTCATCCACAATTAACGTCTTATCCTCTGTATCGCCAAAGTAGAGAAGCTGGGCTCCGGGCGCAAATCGCGGGCCGAATTCTTCAACAACGGCAGCCTGTAGTTTGTTGTGTGGTCCGGGCGAGAGATGGAACTCGTCTCCGCTAGGCAATCGCAAAGGCACCCTGTGCTGATCACGGCGTTTCTGATAGATTTCGAAAAGCGCGCCTTTCGTTTCATTGAATGATGCGATCGCCTGTAACCACATCTCGGTACCGTACGCGGTGAGAGTAATGACGGCCGGCTCAGACAACGCATAGTGGGTGCGCGGGCTGTTTGTAGGTAATGTAGGATCATCAGGATTCCGAACAACAAGGCCTGCTTGCTCGAATTGATGTATGACCTGACGTCGAATTGTTTCTCGGGTGTTCTCCGCATATTCGCGATTGTATCTGTCCTTGATTTCCTCCAATATATCGTGTATACGCAGACTACGACTCTCGGCATCGGCCCAAGGTGTATCTTCGGAAAGCTGCGCCAAAACGAGTAATGTCAGAGCCGACATCTCGTTTTGTTGTGCAGCAGGTAGGCCTAAAGATTCCAATACTTCCTGCGCCTCCTGTATTCGTCCTGTCGCCATTCGGGTTTCCTTTATTGTAGGGAAATCTTCTGGAATACATCCAGATTCTCGCAACGTGGAAAATACCAGAACATCTATATCCGCTCCAGTCTCAGATTGATCGACTGACCGATACCGTTCACCAATTAGTCTGATGACTGCTCGATGAGGCAGTGGCAGTCCGCGCAATTCCATTGCGTTTACCTGGGTATTTCCGTTTGAAATACGGAAGTAACGATCCAATAGTGCACTGTTGAGAATAGCTGATAGTCCAAGCGTCTCGTCGTCATCCAGTTCACCGTCTTTCTTGTAAATGAAATTGAGATGGTTCTCAAGCCCTACTTTTCGATGTGTGAATTGGTCTCTCAGAAAGGCAGCAGCAATTAGACGACGTGGTTCTTCCTTTGCACTAAACCTGCGAACCAGGACACAGTTGGAAATCGGAACTGACAGATCCTGAGCGGCTTCACCAGGACACAGACCCTGCGGCTTATTGCTTTTTGGGGATGGCCATTCGACCATTCCGTTTCGGACGTTGTGCATCCAAAGAAGCGGGAATGCTTCCTTCTGTTCAACTGCACCTTCATCCGTGAGAAATTGTCGAGCGCGGAATGCGACCACCGGACCTGTTGACACTTCCCAACCGTATTTCTGCAACGTACCCGGCCAGCTATCCACAACTTCAATGACCTGTTCGTCGAACTCGCTGGTCGGCAATCTGAAGTTGAGCCTGCTTTTATACTCCCGAATGAAATGCTTCATCGATATCGTTCGGGCTTTCGATTTGCCAATATCCAGAGCATTTTTCGAAGATGAAATTTTAATGAACCTAGATTCAGGTACGTTTTTGCTCTGCAACTTGCGGAATGTAATGATGACATTTTCCTGAAGGACGGAATCTTTGCTGAACGTTTCGTGTCGTGATTCAAACAGGTGAAGTGAAAGTGGCAGCGTTTGGCTTAGAAACTCTCGCCTGAATGAGGTGAAGTAAGCGCCTGAGCAGAAGCTGCGCGGCACGATGAAACATGCGCATCCGTTAAGCGCTAGCATTCTCGCCGAGAGTGCCATGAACAGGGTGTAGATGTTCGAATGTCCGTTTATCTGGCCGGCTACTGCTTTCACACGAGCGTCGTCGCTATTGAGTTTGAAATATGGTGGATTTGCGATAATCTTGTTGTAAAGTAACGGCTTTCTCGCCTTGCCTGATGCGGTAGCCTGGAACAATCCAAGCTGAGAAGACGGGGTGCAATCCAAGACAAAATCCCGATTGTACACCTGTGCGTGAACGGTAATTCCTTTTTCTTTGGCACGTCTCACTGCACATTCGAGTGCATCACGGGCAATTTCGGATAACTCGTTGTCGATTTCATATCCGTCGATCCATAGTTCTATTGGGCGTCCTTCATTTATCGCGCACTCTACGAGGGCACATGCCAGAACACCGGAACCGATGGACGGATCGAGCAATCTATCCCCGTCACATAACGGTCCGAGCTGCGTGGCCATAAAACGGCCGACCAGATCGGGCGTGAGGAACTGTCCGGCTTCCTTACGCTGAGCCTGAGGCCGTTCAGATAGAGTGTCCTCACCCAACTTAAGACTGAATTCCACTAAGTCCTGTATACCATAAGGTACGACAGTCTCTGCGACAGACATCTTTGACACACGATTCAGGATGGATGTGGCATATTGAGGGTCCTTAGCTATAAACTCCTTCATCGTCTTCGTCAGCCTGCCAGAAAGAAGCAGCAGTTCCTCTGGATCGCAATCAAGAACCCGGGTAAGCCGCACGATTAGCGATTCAGAAGGTAGAAGTCTTCCTGCTTCGATTCGTGAGAGGTGAGCGGGATCAACTCCAGCAGCAGATGAGAGTGATCGTAAGCTCACATTATTCTTCGTTCTGAGCGAACGCATGTAATTGCCGAATTCCATTTTTTCCTTCATCTATTGAGTTCGATCCCAAATCCTGTTCGTTCGACCCGACCTCTGCTAATGTATTCGTTGTTGATCTATTTGTCAACAGCAGATATTCTGTTTGGTCGGATATTGAAACGTATCGATACTATAAGCCAGGACCCTTCGCATCATTCGTGATTTCTTGAATCATGATAATGAATTGACATTTCAGGTCGGGTGTCGCTTCTCGCCCTTCCTGACGAACCCTCTCACGAGTCTATCTATTTGAATGCAAACACCGCCACCCAGAGTTCTCTATGGGCATACTGCCCGGGTATATCATTGAAGGTGCGACCCGAGATTAGATCGGCGCCAGGGTTCACGCGCTGGCTTCCGACGGCCGCTTTCCGACAGCCTGGACGAAGGCCGCATCTCGCTACGAGGGCATACGTCGGGGGTTTACTCCCTGTCGTTTTCGCCTGATGGGCGAACGCTTGCCAGTGGGAGCAATGACGCGACGATCCGATTGTGGGACGTGGTCGCCCTTCGGGAGAAGAGTAGACTGACGGGACACCCTGGGCTTGTCAATTCCGTGGCGTTTTCGCCGGACGGAAAAACCCTGGCCAGCAGCAACGAAGACGTTCGATTGTGGGATGTGGCCAGCGGTCAGGAGAAGGCGCCGCTGGAGGGGCATATGAGGGCTTTTTCTGATTTGACGTTCTCGCCGGATGGAAGCACGCTCGCCGCCTGCCTTGGAGACATTCATTGGTGGGACGTGGCCAGCCGCCGGGAGAAGCCCAGCCTGCGAGGTCATTCGCCCAGTGCTTTTACCGTGGCATTTTCGCCTGACGGGCGAATGCTTGCCAGCGGAGGCAATGACGCGACGGTTCGATTGTGGGACGCGGACACGGGTAAGCCGGTAGCCACGTTCTGGGATTACGCGGGTTCGGTTAGTTCCGTGTTGTTCTCGCCGGACGGGAGGATTCTCGCCAGTGCGGGTAGGGACGGATCGATTGTCCTGTGGAATATGTCTCCGCATATCACTCCTCAGCCCGCCAATCCGGACTTCGATGGAAACGGCGACGTCGACTTCGCGGACTTCGTGCAGTTTGCCGCGCACTTCGGGTTGAGCTTTGGCGACGTCGGGTATTTTACGGGTTATGACATAGACGGGGACGGCGCTGTTGGATTCGAGGATTTTCTGATCTTCGCAAAAGCGTTTGGCAGGTAGCCGGGCGCGCAGGGCGGATGAGGGTGTCGGCGCGAGAAGTCCCCGAATCGAGGGCATCCTGCCCTCGTTGCGTCTTCATTGTGTTTGTAGGGGCGACCGGCCGGTCGCCCCGCTGGTGGCGCATGTGCCGTTCGTCGCCGGTTGATGAGGACGATCGGCGCCTTTGTAACCTGAATCACTTACCCCGGAGTTCTTTATGGGCATCCTGCGAGGACATATCATCGACGGTGCGACCGGCGAGCGGATCGACGCCAAGGTCCACGTGCTGACCTCCGACGGCCGTTTTGCGCATCCCCCCGAGGCCGTGCTGAAGCGAGGCCCGGGAACGGCGTTCTTCTTCTGCGACGGGGATTTCGAGGTTCGGGGGGGCCGCGGGCGCACCGACGTCCTGGTGGAAAGAGGGACGGAATACGAGCCCCTTCGCACGGTCGTCGACATGCCCGAACACGGCGCGAGAGACGTCGAGATTGTCCTCAACCGATGGTATTTCCCGCAGGAGAACAACTGGTACCCTGGCAACACCCACATCCACTACGACGAAAAAGAATCGCGGCCGGACGACCGTTTGGCCATCGATTGCAGCGTCGAAGGCTACAACGTGACCGTCGTCAGTGTTCTGGACAGGAGGCAACTCCCCTACGCCAGCAACAAATATCCCATCGGCGTGATGAACGACTTCACAACCGCGCATCACGTCCTGGACATCGGCGAAGAGAACCGCCACTACGGCGAGAACTCGCCCTGGGGTTTCGGGTACGGACACGTCATGTTTCTCAACATCCGGAACCTCGTCCAGCCGGTCAGCCGCGGCCACATCCT
>JAAXHE010000296.1 GCA_012271065.1 Candidatus Latescibacterota bacterium | reverse complement strand
CGGCCTCGCCTGCAGAGCGACTTTATCAACGGACCTTTAGACCGTATCCTTGAATCTGGAGAACGATCCATGGCCGAAGCCGCATTGGATTCATTACAGCTGACCCGTAAAGATTTCGTATCGGACCAGGAAGTCCGCTGGTGCCCCGGATGCGGGGACTACGCCATTCTGGCACAGATGCAGAGGGTGTTGCCGGAACTCGGAATACCCCGGGAACAGATTGTCTTCATCTCCGGAATCGGTTGTTCCAGCCGGTTTCCGTATTATATGAACACGTATGGCGTGCATTCCATCCACGGACGCGCGCCAACCCTCGCCTCGGGCCTGAAGGTGGCCAACCCGGACCTGCACGTGTGGGTCATCACCGGAGACGGCGACGGGCTGTCCATCGGCGGCAACCATCTGCTGCATATCCTGCGCAGGAACGTGGACGTGAACATCATTCTCTTCAACAATCGCATCTACGGCCTCACCAAGGGGCAGTACTCGCCCACGTCGCTGCCGGGCCACAAGACCTATTCGTCACCGATGGGCTCCATAGAGCAGTCCTTCAATCCGATCTCCGTTGCCATTGGCGCCGAGGCGACCTTTGTCGCGCGTTCCGTCGACAGGAATACCAAGCACCTCGCTGAGATGCTCCGCCGGGCGGCCGCCCACAAAGGCACCTCGTTTGTCGAAGTCTATCAGAACTGCAACATCTACAACGATGGCGCGTGGTTCCACATTACCGAAGCCGATGTCAAGGACGATAATACGCTAATTCTCGAAAACGGTCAGCCGATGATTTTCGGAAAGGAGCTGGACAAGGGTGTCCGGATGAACGACCTGCGTCCGGAAGTCGTGTCGCTCGGGAACGGCGCATCCGAAGACGATCTGCTGGTACACGACGAATCCGCTGATCCGCCCGCGCTGGCCTACATGCTCAGCCGCATGGAATATCCCGATTTTCCGGTGCCGCTAGGCGTCCTGCGTTGCGTGGACCGGCCGGTCTACGAAGAGGAAATACTCGCACAGGGGCGCGCGGCCGTCAATCAACTGGGGGAAGCCGATCTGTCCGCACTGTATCATACCGCGGATACCTGGGTCGTTTCGGAAGAGGACAGCATTCCAACCGAGCGTGACGTCGTGGAGGAGGAAATCGAGACGGATATCCCGGATATAATACCTGGAATCGGCGGAGAGGATCCAATAGACCCGAAGGGCGAATTCGAGCGTCTGGTCATCGATCCCATCTCCACGGTAGCGCTCCATCTCCCGGAATTCATCGCGCCCGGCGCCTCGGTGCTGGAAGCCATGGCGCTGATGGAGGAAAAAGAAGCCGGCTGCCTGCTGGTTTCCGAAGACGGCGTGACGCTTCAGGGTATCCTGGCCGAGGGTGACTTCTTCGTCAAAGTCGTCGGCAACGACATGGACCTCGCAACGACTCCCGTCGAAGACGTGATGACGCCCAATCCCACGACCATGAGATTGTCTGACCCGATCGGGTACGCGCTGCACCTCATGGACCTGCACGGCTACCGGCATATCCCGGTTGTCGACCACAGCGGCAGGGTCGTCAAGGTGATCTCGTTCAGGGCGGCTCTCGAATTTTTCGCTCAGCTTTATGAAAATGGCGCAAACGGCAGCTGATTGCGGCGCCCCGTCAGACTAACCTGGAGGAGCCCCGGACATCGGCGTCCGGGGCTCCTTTTTTCATGGGATTCCAGTTTAACGAACGAACCTGGCGACGGGCGGCAAGGAAATCCGCAAATGCCGCTCCTCGGGTCGCTCAACCGACCTGTGGCCGATTGTATATTACCTTCGCCACCAGTTCTTCGGGGAATTCACCCATTCTTCCCGGTCCCAGACGCTCCACCTCCACCCTCCCGCATTCTATTTTCCGCCTGAGCGCAACGACATCCACACCCAGAAACCGGCCGGGAAACTGTTTCAATTTGAAGTATGCGTTGTTATAGTGCTTCACCGCCCCGTGATAAATCCCGCGTCGAAGCTGATGGTACGCCGCGTCAAGCTGGATCAGGCCCTGAAAGAAAATCCGGCTCGGTTCGGTATGCCTGCGCCACACCTGCTCCCAGGCCTCGTGGCTCTCCCAGTGCTCGCGGCAGTTGAAGAGCGCTACGCCTCTTTCGAAGTCCGCCCAGTCCTCAACCGACATCGCGGGTTCAACCACGTCGGCTGAATTGATGAGGTATGCCTGCTTCATCCGCGCCGATTTCAGGTCGGAACCTCGCACGCGCTATCCTCTCGAATGCACTTCGAGCATCGTTTCCAGCGCCGCCAGATGCGCCTGGACCCTTACATCCATTGCCATCGTCGACGGCGTCTCCGAGGTAATCAGACGATCGGTATACGACTGTTTGAACAACACGATCGGCACGCCGCCGCCAAGACGCCGCTTTTCCACCTGCAGATTTGGGAAGATCACGCCGTTCAACGCGGTTTCACCCTCGATCGTCGTTTGCGTATTCAGCGGACAGACCCTTGAGACCTGTTTCGTAATCGGAGGTCCCGCTGGCGCCAGTCCGCGAACCTGTTCGTAAAGATAGTACCCGGGGCTCTCCCAGTCTTCGTGCAGATCCATGACCGCCGCGAACTTCCTCCCTCGAATAAATCGCTTTAAAAGTCCGATCTCCGGTACATCGTCACGAAGAAATGCCCAGTTGATGTCCACGTCTTGCGCATTCGACCGGGTATTGTGAACATATCCGTAGGGATTCAGGCAGGGTATCACGAAAAATCGGAACCGATCCAGCCATTTCGCGCAGCTCGACTCGAGAAATGCCAGTGCCCCCTCGGTTCCTGCCGGTTCGTCACCGTGGGTTCCACCGTTGATGTAGATCGCGGGCAGCTTCGGGTCATTGCCGGAGGTTGCACAATAGACAGGAAGGCCGTTTATCCGGTCCAACACATCGATTCCGACGCCCCGCGGTGAAAGCGCCTCGGTGCGCCTGACGACGTTATTGTAGTCGCGCATGAAGGTTCACCCTATAAACCAGCCACCTCGACAATCGCGGGATTCAAGCGAACATCTCCCTGCCTAGCGTAATACCATGCGCTTCAACGGGGTCTACGGTCCTTCCGACCTGAGCCAGCCGCCGGGACAATTCCGAGGCCAGAACTTCACCCATCTCCCGCGTCTTTTCGGGAAGTTCCAGCGCCAGGTTCCGCTGCTCCGAAGGATCGTTGTTAAGGTCATACAGCTCTCGCATGGGATTGCCGTAAAAGTCCGGCTGGAGTGCGGCGATCAGCTTCCACCCGCCCTTGCACACGGCCCATTTGGCCATCCAGGTGCATTCCTGGGAAAGAAAAAGCTCCCCTTCTTCCCGATCCGATCCGCCGCGTATGAACGGGAGCAGCGAACGCCCGTCCATCCTGCGCGGGGCCGGCAGCCCGGCGCCTGCCAGCACCGTCGGAGCGATATCCGTGAGTTGAGCCAGGGACCGGATGCGGCTTCCATTGAACTCAGCCACCGGCCACCGCACAATCAGCGGAACCCGTATATCGCTCTCGTACAATCCATGGTGATCGAAGTAGATCCGGTGCTCACCCAGTTCCTCGCCGTGGTCGCTGAATATGAACACCGCCGTTTCCTCCGCGATACCCAGGTCCTCAAGCGCCCCCAGCAATTCCCGGATTCCATCGTCCACGCATCTCACCTCGGCGTCGTACTGGCTCCGTACAAATTCGATGTCGGTGATCTGCGCGCCCGCCGCATCCGGCCACTCGGACGCCATCCGCCCCAGCCAGCCGGACGTCCACCAGCTTCTCAGGGGCCGCTGGTAGAATTCGTCCAGGCTGCCCCTGTTTTCCACCGTAGGATCCCTGGAGTAAAAAAGGTCTCTGTACGCCTTGGGAGGCATGTACGGCGTGTGGGGATCCCAATAGTGTACGAAGAGAAAGAACGGCTCGCGGTCGCGGGCATTCAGCCACTCGAGGGCCAGCTCGTTGAACCGAAAGCACTCGGGATAACTTCCCGCTTCCCTCGGATTCAGGCAGACGTCGAACCCCCGGGAAAACCAGGGCTTGTGATGCTCCGCGAGATTGTCCACCGCCGCCGTGGCGTAGCCGGCCCGCTGCAGGAATTCAGGCAGAAAAGGCGCGGTCTCGCCCAGGGACCAGCGTCCCCGGTGCGCTACGATCCCATGCGTGGTGGGCCACTGTCCGGTGAACAGGCACGTAAACGAGGGTTGCGTGGGTATGGACGGCGCATAGCAGTTCTCGAACACCGCCGAGCGACCCGCAACCGCATCGATGAACGGCGTGGTGGGCCGGTCGTATCCGTAGCATCCGAGCCGGTCCGCTCGCAGGCTGTCGACGGCTATCATCAGGAAATTCATCCGCACGCCTTTACGGTAGGTCCGGACATTCGAAGTAACCCTTTGACGTTTTTCTCACTCTGTATCCCGCGAGTCCGCCCGAACCACCCAATCCTCGAATTCCAGGCCTTCGGACAAATGCCAGGCCGTCAGGTAAAGCGACGCGGTAAACATCACCGCTTCGCGAGCACGCTCCATACCGAATGCCACGACGTCGGGAGCCGGCGTCCACTCGCCCTCACCCGCGGGCGGCAATCGACCCTCCAGGCCATATACGGCGTCCAGGAGCGACCTGCTGTTTTCAATCTGTGCGGCAATTCCGGACATCAGGCTGTCCAACACGACGGGTTTTTGACCTGATGCCAGAGCCCCGGGTGCGGGGTCGATCCTGCGGATCAGATCGTCCACCTTGTAGTGTATGCCGCTGGGTTGAATGGCGCCGTCCGGACCGGGCCGGCCGTTGAAGTACATTGTCACGTGCAGCGGCTGGCAGAGGTCCTGGGCGTAATTCGCGACAAAACCGGCGTACATCAGACACTTTTGTCTGATGTGGCGATTGTCTGGCCAGCGCCTGTGCTCTGCAAAAGCCACTGCCAGCCTCTGCGTCCACTCGGCTACCGAATAAGGCAGGAAACCGACCTTGTCCGGCGCGATGCCCTGCTTTGCGCAAGACTCAAGCAACCCATTGCGATCAGCCGGCAGCGAAGCTTCCGTCAGTCGTTCCGGATTGAAATAGTGTTCGGGAACTTCGGCGCGGCGCAAAATCGGCGTTCCACGATTCCTTGCCAGGTCGGGGTCCCAAACATAGTGTGCGATCGCGTCTCCTCCGGCGCGAAAGAAGCCCGGCATCCGCTCCGGAAGCGAGGCGACCGCAGCTCTGGTGACGATGCCGTGCCCGCGGACCCACCATCCCTGGGCGGCGTTCGCATTCAGGACGACCAATACCAGTACGACAGCCCATCTCGCCATCTGGCACCCCTTACCAGTCCGTTGAAAAAGCCCATCCGGTCTACGGCCGGCCTCGCCTGCAGAGCGACTTTATCAACGGACTGTTATATGCGCGTCGGCTCTGTACCGTCTGCGGGAAATCTGCGTTTCGGAATTCTGACTGCGAAGTTACATCGGCGCATCATCTTTGTCAACGTCTGGTTAACAAAAGCGGAGGCCCCGTGTGAGACCTCCGCTTCCGATAATGGCGGGAATGTGTGGGAATCGAACCCACCCAGCGTGTGATTAGCACGCCGCAACGGGTTTGAAGCCCGCGAGGGCCACCAGTGCCCCATCCACTCCCGCACAAAGAGCAGGCTTTCGGCAATCCCGTTATCCGGTTGCTTTGCAGGATAGGCCGCGTCCGGAAGACTAAATGCCGTTGAAAGCCGCGCAATGTCGATCGACACGATCCCCTGGCTGGCACCAATATCTACCCGGAAAGGACCCGGACGTCCCCCTTTCTCACGGTGACGCCCTTGTTGTCGAAATAGTTCAACAGTGGAACGGCGTATTTGCGCGTGGTTCCCACCAGGTCGCGGAAAGCCGAAACACTCATTTCCCGGTTTCGCTGCAAGTAACCGTCGAGCCCCTGCTCAATCTCCTCGAGCGTGCGCGGCAAAAACACCAGATTCTCGTCGAGCCTTACGATCTCCCCCATCGCCTGCATGGCGGCCGCGACAGCGTGAACTTCGGCGGCGTCCTGCGCCAGGTGTACGCCAATCTCGTTCAGATCTGGAGGAGCCGCCCGCGCCGCCCTCAGAAGATCCAGAATTTCCTCTCTGATCCGGCCCTGATCCTCCGAGAACCGGATCCGGTGTTCGGCCAGCCGCAGCAGGGGACCAACGGATGCCAATACCTTCTCTGAGAGCAGATGGTCGATTGCGTGCTCGAAGAAGCCGGCAGGCGGCTTTCCCTCCACCCGCGGACGGAGTTCATTATGTGAAACCCCTGCCCTGAGAGGATTGGCCTGGTGGTAGGTCGACAACGCTTCCGTAATCCGTGTGAGCAGGGACTGCCACGAATCCGTATGGACGTATACGGCCTCTCCCGCGTGGCGAAAGCCGAATGCTTCACCGTCATCCAGCAGACCCTGCAGCCGGTCGTTGGTCTCGGACAGAGACAACCCCAGCGCCGCCGCAAGGTCCCGGGCGGAATTGGCCCGGAATCCCGCCGCTTTCAGGCGAAGGCCCAATACCCGGGTCGGATCCTCAACTTCGGACCCGCGCAGTCGTTCCAGCGTATCCTCCCTGAAGCGGCGATGCTTGACCGGCTGCGCATCCAGCACCACCCCGCCGCCCAGTGTCTGCACGGGCGAATAACGCCGGATCACGAATCGGTCGCCCCGGGCGGCCACGCCGCGTCCTTCCAGGCGAAACTGCACGAGCTGAGATTCGCCGGGGCGCAATTCGTCGGCTTCGAGGAGAACCACGCGCGCCAGCACGTCTCGCGGACCGAGGTGAAGATGCACCCGCGCCCGGTTCTTCAGCGACGCCGGCGCATCCTTCAGCAGCCGCAGCCGCGCGTCGAGCATGTAGGTGGAACTGAAATAACCCTGCTGCGCAAGAAGATCGCCCCGCGCAACCTGATCCACCTCGACATCGGCCAGATTGACCGCCGCCCGGTGGCCGACAAGGGCGGTTTCCACGCCCCTGCCGTGCACCTGCACGCCGCGCACCCGAACAGCCTGGTCTGCCGGCTGCAGCATCACGACGTCCTTCACCCGTACCTGGCCGGACAGTACCGTGCCGGTCACGACCGTACCGAATCCCCTGACGGAAAACACCCGATCCACCGGCAGACGGAACACACCGCCGTCAGGGCGCGTCTCCACCTTCCCGATTTCTTCCTCCAGCAGTGTCCGGAGTGTCTCTATCCCTTCGCCGGTCGCAGCGGACACGGGCACGATCGGCGCGCCGTCCAGAAACGTGCCTTTGAACAGATCGCGCAGGTCCTCCTCCACCAGTTCCGCCCAGTCAGGCTCCACCAAATCCACCTTGTTCAGCGCCACGACACCCCGCCGCACGCCCAGAAAGTTCAGGATTCCCAGATGTTCCCGTGTCTGGGGCATGGCCCCGTCGTCGGCCGCAACCACAAACAGTGCGAGATCCACCGAGCAGACACCCGTCACCATATTCTTCACAAACCGTTCGTGACCGGGAACGTCGATGATGGTGACCTGGTCCTTCCAGTATGCGAATCCGATATCGATTGTGACCCCCCGATCCTTCTCCTGCGGGAGCGTATCCGTATCGATACCCGTAAGCGCCTTGATCAGCGCGGTTTTGCCGTGATCGATATGACCTGCCGTACCGATGATAACGTGCGACATCAGGCTGACTCCACACAGATCCCCGCCGCCCCGCACAGCGCGGCCTCTACGATGCGCAACTCACCGGCCGCCACCGTTCGCAGATCCAGAAACAGTCGATCGTCCCGCACGTATCCGAAAACCGGCGGATCGTTCGACCGCAAACGGGCCGCCAGTTCGGTTACGGAACCACCGACGAATGACACACGTAACGCGACGCTGGGGATTTCTTCAAGCGGCATGGCGCCGCTTCCCGTCTGAGCGACCGAATCCACCAATTCAACCCGCAACCTGTTGTCGGGCAGCTGACTCAGCCGAGACAGACTCCGCCGACCGCGCCGTTTCAGCGTTTTGACAGGCTCGGTCAGCATCGCGAGCGTTGGATGCGTCCGCAACAGTTCCTTCCTGTTCAGGAAAAGTCTTAACGTTGCCGCCAGTGCGGCGTACGTCAGCTTCCCGCACCTCAGCGCCCGCATGAGCGGGTTCCGACGGATCCTCCGGATGGCGTCTCGCCGCCCAACCAGGATACCCGCCTGGGGGCCGCCCAGCACCTTGTCTGCGCTGAACGTAACCACGTCGGCGCCGGCCGCAACGCTGTCCGAAACCAGGGGTTCGTGAGGCAGACCGAACTCGCGCATGTCCACCAGTGCGCCGCCGCCCAGGTCGTGGCCCACGGCCACGCCGCGCCTATTGCCCAGCGCAACCAGGTCTGCGAGTGAAACCGCGGCCGTAAATCCCATCACCTTGTAATTGCTCGGGTGTACCGCCAGCATCAAACCGGCTCGGTCGGTCAGCGCCGCCTCGAAGTCTTGCAGGTGGGTCCGGTTGGTCGTACCGACCTCGACCATCACTGCGCCGCTGCGCGCCATGATTTCCGGGATGCGAAAGGATCCTCCGATTTCGATCAGTTCGCCTCGTGAGACCAGCGCTTCTTTGCCCAGACACAGCGTATTCAGGGACAACAATACGGCCGCCGCGTTGTTGTTGACCACGGCCGCCGCTTCCGCGCCCGTCAGCACGCACAGCAGTTCTTCGACCAGGGCCGTCCGGGACCCGCGACGGCCCGTTTCAAGGTCCACTTCCAGATTGCTGTACCCCGCGGCAGCTCCGGCGACGGCCCGGGCGGCCGCATCCGGCAGCGGCGCGCGTCCGAGGTTTGTGTGCAGCACGATTCCCGTGGCGTTGACGACCCGCTTGAGACCGGGAACGGCAATGCGCTCGAAACGCCGGCAGACCTCGCGAACCACCCATGCCACCAGAATCTCCCGGGACTCGCCGATCGCCTCACCTTCAAGCACGGCCTCCCGGGCCGCGTCGATTCCCTCGCGCACGAAACGCACGACCAGCGGCTGATCGCAGCGTTCGCACAACGCCCGCACCTCTGGTTCGGCCATGACCGAGTCAACCGAAGGAATTACCGAAAGGTTGGCCTTTTCTGCCATGTTGCTCCCAATAACGGACGCCACTCACGATGCACGGCGGGGGAGATCAGGAACGGGTTCATACCCGCAGGGCGGCCTGCCTCAGGGTACGATGCTGAACGAAATCTCCTTCGAAGCCTGTTCATCCGCCAGCAGGTCAGTTACGGCCACCCTCACAAGCTGTCCGCCCTCTCGCGTCCCGGTGAGGTCCAGCTCCACGTACGCCACTTCGTCCGGACGGTTGCCGGCCTGGTCGTAGGCGATCACGATCTCCTGGTCCTTTTCTGACAGCCGGAATACCCGGCCCAGTCCGTGCAGAATTTTCGCAGGCAACGCCCTGTCTCTCTTTGACCGCAACGTATATTCCACTCGATAGCGCGTCTGTCCGAAGGCATCCTGCTTCAGATTATATATCTCGAAATAAACGAACGCGTTCTGATGGCTCCGAAACGCCAGCGACGACATCGGGATTACCTTTAGGCCGTTCTTTACGTACTCACCCTCCGTCTCTTCCGTCGGTTCCGTCGCGAAGGCCAGTTCGATATCGCTGATCAGCAGCCCGGATGTTTTGTGATAGTCCTCCAGGACCACCTCCTGCTGATAGACCTGGGACTTGCCGGAAACCACGTCCCTTACCTGCAGGGCCATCTGGTACGTACCCGGCGGCAGGTCCACCGGCATCACGCCGGGAATGAACGCACCGTCGGCAACCTGCCGGTCCGAGGGGGCCCTGAAGGCCATCTGATCCACCTCACGATAGACTTCGTTCCACAAGCCGTCGAACAAGGCCACGCCCCGGTCCAGCAGAATGAGATCCGTCTTCCCATCCACGTTCAAACGCACGACCTCGGATGCAGGCAGCCCGTAGTAGACCTCAAGTCGCGTCCTGGACTCCGGTCCCCTGAAATCCGCAGGATAGTAGTAGAAATCGATGGGCAGGTCGGCGAAGTCGGGCGAATAGCGTGACGGCCGCCTGGCCACGACATTCTGCATGATCACTCCGCCCTGGAATTCGGCCAGATGGACACCGATATGCGGCGCGACGCTCAGCGGAAACGGCGCGAAGTCGTAACGCCTGCCCTTGAAGACTTCCGCGAAGGTGATCTCGATTCCGCCGTCAACCTGCGTGTAGATCCAGTATTCCCACTTGGCATTCGCGGCAACCGGAAAGATTGGCAACCCCGGTGAAATGGCCAGTGCCATCCGGGAACGATTCACGAAATCCACGCGCGTTTCCTGTAGTTCCCGATTCCGTTCGGCCTGGATATCGTCCCATCTGCTGATGTGATCGGGATTTCCAAGCCGGATGAATACCTCGCCGCGCTTGTCCCATCCGCCATTCGGCCTTGTATAGTGTTCCAGCGAGTACGCGACACGGCGATAGTGCTCCAACAGACGTTCGTTCTCAGGTGTGAGAGGAGTTGGGTCACGTCGGATCCAGTACCGTGCGGCGAGCGCATCTCTCTCCTCGGGCAACGCCGCCTCGAAACGCGCAAGGTCCTCGTCGTCCGCCACAAGGGATATGTCCTGATATCTACGTTGTTCTGCTTCCGGGAGGAATGAGAAATAGACCTCGAACAGTTGGTTCGCACGCTCGAAGTCGCGATTCATCAGGGCAATAACGGCAAGATCGCGATTGGCCGGAACACGGGCGTCGCCACCGGCCTTCAGCAGTCCTGAGAGCGTGCTGACCGCTTCCTCGCTGTTGCCCAGCGAAAGCCACAACCTGGCCAGCCGGATTCCCGCGCCGGGGTGTGCCGGATTCACCACCATCTCTTGCTGGTAGGCGGAAATCGCCTCGTGGCGCTTGCCGTCGTCCTCCAGCAGCAGTCCAACCTGGAAATGAGCGTCCGGGTAGCCGGCATCCATTTCAATCACTTTCTCAAATGCCTCCCGCGCCCGGCGTTTCCGCGTTTCCAGGTAGGCGCCCGCAAGGTGGTATTGCGCCTCGGCCATGTCCGGATCGGCCCTCAGGGCACGCTTGAAATACGTCTCTGCGCGCCTGAATCCCTGCCTGGATGCCATATAGGCCAGTCCCAACCCGTTGTAACCGGCTGCCCTGGCGCCTTTTTTCACCGCCTTCCTGAATGCGTTTTTGGCCTCTTTCTGATTGCCGGCAACCAGGTACGCCTGCCCCATCAGGACGTAATCCCGCGCGGTTTCCTCTCCCGTGCCGATCACCCGCTTCAGCGCGGCGACGGCACGTTCCGGCCGCCCCCCCTCAATGTCCGCTTCCGCCCGGACTCGCAGTGAATCAACCGGCGCCGCCGATACGGATGCAACGATCGTAAGACACAGGGAAATTATCCACGTCATGGTCAAGCCTTCTTCGAAGAGACGCACGGCAAGTCACTGAGAAAATCTATCGAATATACAATCCGCACGCAAAGTATTTCTATGCCTGGCACGCGTGCGGGGAGCCGGTCCGCAATCCCGTAAATTCGGCATGCTTCGGCATTGACAAGGCGCCAGTGCAGGTTTATCTTTGCGGCCGGTCAATTACTGTGAAGGGTCATTTATGCGCGTCCGTAAAGTCGTCATCCCAGTTGCCGGGCTCGGTACCCGATTGTTGCCCACGACAAGAGCCCTGCCGAAAGAGATGCTGCCCGTTGGCAAATATCCCGCGATACAGCACGTGGTCGAGGAAATGGCCGCCGCGAATCTGACGAAGTGTCTCTTCATTACCTCTCACAGCAAAACCATTATCGAAAACCAGTTCGACAACAACGTCGATCTCGCCTCACAGTCCGACCAGAACCACGGATCCAATGACACGGGTCAACTCGACTACAGCCGGCGCGGCATTGAGTTCTTTTATACCCGTCAGCAGGCGCTCTCCCCCGCGAAGGGACCCCGGGGCACTGGCGCGGCAATACTCGCTGCCGAGAGCTTCGTGGACAGGGAGCACTTTGCGGTCGCCTACGGCGATACGATCATCAACACCAGGCATACGCCGAACTTCCTTGCTCGAATGATCGAATCTCATCTCGAATACGGATCCGCGTGTACCGTGGGTGTCCGTCCGGTCACGTCCGATATGGTCGGACGTTACGGAATCGTCGAACCGGACCCGGCAGACGACCTGAACGCAGACAGCTTCGCCATCCACGATCTGGTGGAGAAACCCGGTGCAGACGAGGCGCCAAGCCTGATGGCCGTGAGCGCCCGCTATGTGTTCAGCCCCGATATCTTCGATGAAATCCGCGCGCTTGCGCAGGCGGCGCGCGAAGAAATCGGCGTCACGGACGCCATTCGAGGCCTGATACGGCGGGGGAAGTCGGTCAGATGCGTGCGTCTGTTAGCGGACGAAACAAGATACGACATTGGAAGCCACGCCAGTTACTACCGTGCGTTTATTGACTTTGCCCTTCAGGATCCCGAGTGCGGAGACAGAATTCGGGAGTACCTCGAAGCCTGCGTAAGGCGCGCTGGCAAGACTCCCGATCCGGGTGAGGTTCGCGGACAATAGCACGCCGCCAAAAAAGAAGCCCTTCGGAGTTCAGAAATCCGAAGGGTTTTTCCAAATGCAGTAATGGATGGATTCGGCGAACTGAAACGGGAGTCTCGCCTGCCGGATGACTGGCCAATTGAGCCTGCATCGACGACGCCACGGGTTCCGTCTTCTCTTCCCGAACGCTCCTCCTCTCTCAGGAATGCCCGTTTAACGCCTTTGATCATCGTCGGTCACGAGTTTCTCGCCGTCGAAGATCAACTTGCCCTTTTCGTAGATGCAACCGGTCTCCTCGACCAGTTCGTATTTCATCAACTGACCATGCGACATATGATTGAAGACCTCTTTCGGGTCTTTGTACTTTTCAATCAGTTTTTCGATTGGACCCTCGAACTGGATGGACCTGCGAACGGGTCGCTCTTTTTCGCGACGTTCCCGCTCCTCCCTGGTGAGGATAGGCAGCCGCTCAGCCGCGGGTCCGAGCCGGCTGGTATACTCCTGCCGCTGTCGAAACCGGTCGTGGCGCTTCTCGAGTTCCGACTTGTCCCCTACGTTGTCGTAATATTCCGATACCTCGTCCGCCTTCTGTCTGAATCGCTCCTGTTCCTGGTCCTTCAGTTCATCGTTTCCCATCTTTCGCATAATATCCTTAACCGACTTGCTCATTCATACGCCTCCAGGTCATTGGGACTTCGGGTCACGCAGACGCACTAGTCGCGGTGCGGCGAAATTTTTCGACTCGGATCCACGACAAAAAACATACATCGCGGCCTCGCATTTGTCAACGGCAAATTTCGAGTTTTCGCACCGCCGCGTTCCCGAAAGGCGTTGACTCCCGAAGGCCTCCGACGTAGTTTGTCGTCGGTGAAAAGGGGTCCGCGACCCTGACCCTAGGATCGCCACGTTCCGATGCGTGGCATTGCACCGGCCTTGGCAGCCCGTTGAAAAGGTCCATCCGGGCTACGGCCGGCTCTTGCGGTCGAAATACGGCGTTGCGCTCCCTGGCCGAATCGCTCGATGGGACTCGGTTGCGCGCCCTGTCTTCGACCTCGCCTGCAGAACGACCTTATCAACGGACTGTTAACAAGGAACCCCGGATGTCCGAACTCGATCGTCTCGTCAAGCTGATGGCCCGGCTGCGCGGCCCCGACGGATGTCCCTGGGACCGGGAACAGACGCACCAGAGCCTCAAACCCTATCTGATTGAAGAAACCTACGAAGCCCTGGACGCCATCGACAGGGAAGACGACGATGGCCTGTGTGACGAACTGGGCGATGTACTCCTTCAGATCGTCTTTCACGCGCAACTTGCCCGGGAGGAATCCCGGTTCACGCTGGAAGACGTGGCCGCGGCCACGTCCGAAAAGCTCATTCGCAGGCACCCGCACGTATTCGGGAGCGCCACCGCAAATACCCCCGGACAGGTGGTTGAAAACTGGGAAGCCATCAAATCGAGGGAAAGGCGGGAAAGAGGCCTGAGCCCATCCATCCTCGACGGCATTCCAGGGCAGCTCCCCTCACTGCTCAAGGCACGACGCGTTCAGGAGCGGGCGGCCCGTTCCGGCTTCGACTGGGAAGATTCGGGCGAGGTTGAAGACAAGGTGCGCGAGGAAGTGGACGAATTCCTCGAAGCGTGGCGGGACGCGGACAACAGGGGTGTAGAAGAAGAATTCGGCGACCTCCTGTTCTCTCTGGTCAACCTCGCCAGGTTTCTGAAGGTCTGCCCTGAAGAATCGCTTCGGAAGACCGTCGGGAAATTCGAGTACCGCTTCCGTTTTATCGAGCAGGAGCTTGGAAGGCAGGGCAAGAACCCGCAAAACGCCAGCATGGAAGAAATGGACCGGCTGTGGGAGGCATCCAAGAAACACCAGTCGAAAAATGCGTCCGCCGATCGCGATTCATGACAGTCCGTTGTTCAAGTCGCGCTGCAGGTAAGATTATGGTGTCCGGTCCCCTGAATGAACCGCGATATCAACGCCCTGCCACACGTTCATACACCTGCACCGCCGCCATCAGATCCTGGATCGCCATTCCCGTAAAATAGGCAATCGCACCCTGGCCGCGCCGGTCTTCCAATCGGCCCAGCGCCGCGTCTCCAATGTTCAGTACGCGCCCCTCGCCGTCTGCGGCCAACCGGTCTCCGCCCAGACCGGCCAACAGGAAATCTCCCGACTTCAAAACCTGTTCCGGATGGTCTGCAACCACCTCCCGGCTGCTCAAGAGCCCGGGATCGAGTTGCGCCGTCCTCGGGTCGCCCGCAATAACGGACAGATGCACCGCATCGCCAACGTCCCGCGGTCCCAGGATCGGTCTGGGCGTGGGAACGGCCGTCATCACGGCATCCGCCCCATCCAGGCAGTCGCCAATGGCGTTCGCACTCCTTATACGGGCGTTCACCCTTGGCTGTACGAACGCGGCGAACGCCTCGACGTTGGCCGCGCTCCGGCTGGTCGCCCTGATCTCCCGCGGCCCCAGGGCCGCGTCGGCGCACAGTGCAAGCGCGCGTGATATGCGTCCGGTACCCACAATCGCCAGCACCTCCGTACTGGCGGCAAGATAACGGACGCCGAGCGCGCCCGCCGCGCCCGTCCGCATATTGGTCAGATATTCCGCATCCAGCTCCGCGCTCCGGCCCGTTGCAACGTCATCCAGTTCGATCACCGCGGTGCGCCCCGCAAGCCGTCCGGACGAGACATCCGACCGCTCCACGATCAGCTTTCTCGCACGAAAACGCCCGGGCCACTCCGCGGGCATCTCCAGGCGGAACACATCCGCGCCGCTTGTCCTTCGCACGTCTTCACGGCGCGGCGGATTCAGCACCGCTCCCGATCCATAGAGGCGAAACGCACGGTCACAGCCTTGCACAACCTCCCTGGCGGACAGCATTCCCGCTATTTCGGCATCTGAAATCCTTAGTTTTCTTTCCAATGGTCCGCCCTCCATTGCATTTGCCCGGATTTGGAAACCGTCCAAACGAACTTACGCGACCGTTGCCGCATTGTGAAGAGAAAAGTGACGGGACGCCAAGGGATTCCGATCCGCTTCAGGCACGGAAATTCGACTTGACGGGCTCTGGCTCCGGAACAATATTGGAAGTCCGATTCACGGACATTCGGCCCCGAAAACAGGAGGAGGTGACGTCATGAACGTGGTCTTCATTGTACTCGACAGCTTCCGACAGGATCACGTGAGCCTGTACAACGGCGGCGTGGCGCCCTTTTCCGGTATCGACCCGTGCAGGACGCCGAATATCGATGCATTTGCAGAGGAGGCGGTGGTCTTCGACAACGCCTATCCGGAAGCCCTGCCGACCATTCCCATCCGCTGTCAGCTGATGACCGGCCAGCGCACGCTGCACAGCCGCGGCTGGCAGCCCCTAACCGCGGAAGACGCACACGTCGCCCAGGTCCTCTCTGAAGAGGGATATGTCTGCGGGCTCGTCACGGATACCTACCACTTTCGCGCTCCCGGAATGAACTATCACCGGAACTTCGCCTCGTACGACTGGATCCGCGGCCAGGAATACGATCCCTGGATCAGTGCGCCAACCCGGCGCAATATCGATGAATACGTCAACGGCAATTTTCCCGAGACCTGGCGCCGGCGCATCTCGCAATTCCTGGCTAATACCGACGGCTTCCACTCGAAGGAAGACGAATTCGCGTGGAAGGTGGTCGACAGCGCCATAGACTGGCTGGAATCGAACCGGGCGCACGAAAACGTCATGCTCTGGGTGGATTCGTTCGACCCTCACGAACCGTGGAATCCCGTTCCGGAATTCGACACCTACACCGATCCCGGGTACCGGGGGCCGCGCCTCATCATGCCGATGGGCGGACCGTCGGAAGACTGGGCTTCATCGGACGAGATCTCCCATATCCAGGGTCTCTACGCGGGGGAATGCGCCTTTGTGGACCACTGCCTCGGCCGGTTGTTCGAAGCCCTCGGAAACCTGGGATATTACGACGACAGCGTTATCTTTCTGCTGGCCGACCACGGACATCCCCTGAATGACCACGGAAAATTCCTGAAGGGCGCGGACCGGATGTACAATGAGCTGCTCAAGGTACCGTTCATGGTCAGACTGCCGGGAGGGAAACACGGCGGTCGCCGGACGTCAGCGATCGTCCAGTACCAGGACGTGCTGCCCACCCTCCTCGACGCGCTGGGCCTGGAAGGCAACGCCGATGCAATGGCGGGCCGGAGCTTCATGTCCGCGCTCACCGGAGATTCGGACGAACACCGGCGGACGATGATCACCGGTTACCACGGCGGAGTCGACCGATGTACCCGTGACAGCACCTGGAGTTACATCCAGCGCCCCGAGGGCGAACCCGACGAACTGTACCACCTTCCGGACGACCCGAAGGAAAAGAGCAACCTCATCGACGATCACCCCGACGAGGCCCTGCGCCTGGCCGGCGCGTTCGGCAAGGTGTTCAAGCGCCGGTTTTCGAATACGGTAAAAGGCGTCCAGGGGGAATACGAAATGGCATCATCGAGCATCGACTGAACCGGCTTCATACCGAGCACACCACTCAAACGAGGAGACCCCGTGGAAAATCCCGTCAAAGCGAAACTCCTCAGGGGCGAACTGTCCCTGGGCGGCTGGCTGAACCTGGGTTCCCCGCTCGCCGCGGAAGTCATGGCAGCCGCAGGATACGAGTGGCTGGCGATAGACGCCGAACACTCGCCGTTCGACATCCCCCTGATCGCGGACACGTTCCGCGCAATCGAGGCCCGGGACGCCGTGCCCTTCGTCCGCGCATGGGACCACGATCCCGTTTCGCTTGCGCGCATCCTGGACGCGGGCGCCTACGGCATCATCGTACCGCACGTGAGTACGCCACGGCAGGCAGAAGCCCTTGTGCAGGCCATGCGCTATCCTCCCGAGGGCGCCCGCTCCGCCGGTACGGGAAGGGTCGCCGTGTACGGCGACGAATATCGCCTGAGCGCCAACGACGCGGTGATGATCGTACCCCAGATTGAAGACATGGAAGGGATCAACAACACCAAAGCCATCATGTCGGTCGAGGGAATCGACGTCGGTTTCCTCGGGCCCGGCGACCTGGCCCTTTCAATGGGCGTGAACCGGGGCCATCCGGACCACGAGGCCGCCATTCAGACGTTCGTCTCCGGCTGCAAAAGAGCCGGCAAGCCCTACGGGATGCCGGAACGCGACCTGGAGATCGTCCGGAAACGCATACGCGAGGGATTCACGTTCATGGACGTCGCCAGCGACCTGCGCGCCCTCGAAGCAGCCGTACAGGATGCGCTGGCCGATGCGAAAACCTGAACGACGGGGCGGTGACCTCTTCCCCCGGCCGTCGTCAAGCAGCAAAAGCGAAAGACCAAATTCAAGAACCCCATTTCCCCAAATTCCCTGCCTACGGCGTATTCCTTAAAAGCGGGGAGACGGAAGACGGGAGAGGGTAGAGATTACCTGCCTTGCGAGGTTTCTTCTCGTGCCAGAGGCAAGAATGACTAAAATATCGGGCAAGGACTTCCTCTACCGGCTTCCCTCTACCTTCTCACCGCCTTTAGAATTGTCGCCGCTGGGCGCGGGGCCTGCCATATGCACCGCGCGAATACCCACAGGTGATGCACCGAATCCATTGCCCTGCCAGCGACGGCAGAACAACCATCTTCGCTTTGGGACGGAATAGCGCGCTCTGCTCTGGTAGTCCTCCCGAAAGGCGTCGCGTAAGAAACCTGCGTGTCTTTCCGATTGCGAGGCACTGACGCCCGTCAGTCTGTCAGCTCCAGATGGACCGCGTCCCTTCGGAAGCAAGATCGATCAGGCCAGATTCCCCTCCGCGCGACTCTTCGAGCCCGTCACCACAACCGGCTCCCGCATCCCCACGCACATATTGCCGCCTATCAGATTGAAATCGCTGGACCCGCTCTCCACGATGCCGCAGGTCTGCGTGGGAGCCGTCTGATCGTCGGCGCAACGGTTGCCCCGGACAATCGTCCGATCGAGGTCGTGCAGCCTGATCCCGGGCCATCGTCTCGGCGCTTCCTGCGAATTGCTCAACAGCAGGTTGCCGGAAAGCATGTGCTCCTCTCCCCTGCTGGCGTCGATTCCGCAACGCCCGTTGTACGCGCAGACGTTATCGCTGACGATATTGTGGTGATCGCCTCCGTTCGCGACCCCGCCGATTCCGTGCTGACCGTTACGTGAGAACACGCTGTCGCTGCAAACCGTATGGTGTACCCGGGCGCAGAAGAAAAACCCGTCGCCGCCATTGCCTTCCGCGATATTGTGGGACCAGATACTTGCGCGCAGGGCCGTGCCGGGGTGAAACCCGTGACCTCTGCACCCGTGCGCCTGGCATTGCATCACTTGGACGTCGCTGCCTCTTTGAATGCCGATACCGTCGCTTGGCCAGTCCGACACCGTGCAATTCACCACCCTCACCCGCCGGCATCCAACCAGATGGACCGCCGCGTACGTGAAATCCCACCAGGGTCCCCGGTAGTCTTCCGGACCCCGAATGGTTAGCCCCTGAATCTCGATATCGACCCCATCCCGCGCGTGAATCGCCGGAAAGAGACGCACGGCGCGCGCGTTGTCGGCCACCTTCAAATCCCGTTCCATCGGCACGTCGATCCGGACGCGCGCGCCGCTTCGCTCCCGTACGACACCGTGGGTACCGTGCCAACCGGTCTGGCGATCGTCGCACAACCCGACGGCGTCGCCCGCCTGGAACGGCGGACGTGCAAGGCATTCGAACTCGTACTCGCCCTGACGCGCGTCATTCTTCAAGGCGACCGATTCCGGGGGCCGTATCGCCAGGACGGTTGCAGGCCCGTCGCCGACCAGACTCACGCATCCGGGAAGACAGACCGGCTGCCGCAACGGGTAGGTCCCGGCCGGCGCGCGGACCCGTCCTCCGTCCGGAGACAGAGAAGCGATCGCCTCGCCGATCCCGCACGTCGGTGATGCCCGGTCGTAGAAGTCAGCGACATTGACTTCGGCCCGTGGTCCCGATGACTCCGCCATGATCGTGTACCCTGCGCGAAATACGGCGCCTGTGACTGATGTCCCGCACCGCGATTCAGCTTTCAGACCCCCGGCGGTTCCAGGATGACCGTCACGCCCAAATCCAGGTAGATCGACCGTTGCTCGGCCGCGGCGATCCGGTGACACACGGCCACACCGGTACCCTCGAGAGACCTTGCCACGTAGGCCACGGCGTCATCGACCGACTTCAGGGCGTGATTGGGGTGCGATCTCAGGTTGAACGTGAGGTCGGTGGGTCCGAAGGAAAGGCAATCCACACCGGGTCTGGCCAGAAAATGGGCCCGGGTCGCGGCCTCAACCGACTCGACCTGCAGCCACAGCACCCCGTATGCGTTCCACCAGTCCGCGTATTCGAAGGGATCGGTGTACGTCGACGCGCCGCGCCGCGATCGTCCTCCAATGCTGCGGATCCCCGCCTGCGGATAGTAAAACGCGTTCACCGCCTCGATCGCCGTCTCGTCCGTCTCCGTCTGCGGCACCTCGATACCGCACGGCCCGAGATCCAGGTAATTCCCGATCAGGTATGCGTTCCTCGTGTGTTTGATGCGGAACTGGACGAATACGTCCAATGCCTCGGCGATGCCGCAGAACTCCTCCAAACGCTCTTCATTCAGCGCCGAATGCTGGCTGTCTGTCGATACGAAATCGTACGGACCGCTGTCCATCACCTGCAGGAAACGCTCCCGCGTCGCATTCAGCGGCAGCATCGTACCCACGACCTGCTCTCCATCGCGGATCCGTTTCTTCAGTCCAACGGCGTTTTCGAACATGGCACCTCCGGTTTCGGTAACAGCGAAATGAGATCCGTTCCGGATCCTCAGTTGTCATACCGATTGCAAAAATCGTCGAAACTCTGGAATTCCCCGCGGTCCTTCGCGGGCGAACGAGGTCGACTTCAACTGGTCAGCGCAAGTCTGCCGCGTACGTTCTCACCTTCTCAAACGCCCTGCAAAGATCCGTCATCTTCGCTTCGGAGGCGAGCAGCACCGTCTGAGAAAGCCAGATCCGGTCTTTACAGGCCGCTTCCACGTTCGGAAGATGAAGACTTCGATAGTCGGGCGCTTCATCCATCGTGGTCCAGGCGTAAGGTCTGTAAGCGCCCGCTTTCCAGTCGTTTTGAAATACGGGATTCCGATAGACCGGCTCGGAGTAGCCGCCGCTGGCGGGCACCCCCTCCGCTCTGAGTGCCTGAAGCAAGCGCTCCCGGGACACCCCGTCGAATTCGTCCGGTTCGAACCTGGCGCTGATAATGTGCCAGCTCGCCCTTGTCGCTTCAGGCAGTCTTTCGACCGGCTCGATGCCATCGAGCCGCGAAAGCGTCCGGGTCAGCATCGCGGCATTCTGTTCCCGGATTCCCGTTTGCTTTCTGACCCGCTCCAGCTGGCACAAGAGTATCGCGGCCGAAAATTCCGTCATTCGATGGTTGCCGCCCCAGCGGAGAGCTTCGGGCGCCCGGTCGAACCGGGACCGTCCCGAGTTGATGACGCAGTTCATCCGGTCGGCCACGTCTTCGTCGTTCGTCAGCGCGATGCCGCCTTCTCCCGAAGTGATATTTTTGCTTCGCTGAAAACTGAAGCCCGATGCCAGGCCCCAACTCCCCAGACCCCGGCCCATATACGACGCCCCCCAGCCGTGGCAGGCGTCTTCAAGCACGACCAGATCGTGACGGTCCGCAATGCTCTGGATTCGCTGCATATCGCATGCCAGCCCGCCGAAATGCACAACCATGATCGCCTTCGTTCGAGGGGTAATCGCGGCCTCGATCGCGTCCGGGTCGATATTGTCGGTATCCGGCGCGATGTCCGCGAAGGTTACCGTCGCGCCCGCCGCCAGAATTCCCATACACGTACCGTGAAACGTATATGGACTGGTGATCACTTCGTCTCCAATACCAATCTCCGCGCCCCGGCACGCAGCTTCAAGCGCGTTGGTGCCCCCGCTGCAAGCCACCCCGTATGCGGCATCCTGAAAACGGGCGAATTTCTCTTCGAATTCCAGACACCTGGGACCGTAGTTCCAGTCCCGGCTGCGCACCACGTCCAGCAACATGGCCTCTTCGGTCCGGTCGAACTGCGGCCAGGGACCCGCAATCCCTTGAGTAAGTTCGGGCTCTCCGCCAAACAGTGCGAGTCGGCTGGACATCTCGCGCCTTTCAGATGGGAGAATTCAACATTGCGTTACGGACACGGCGGACATAGATTTCAAGGTACCGGAAGTTAACCTTCATTGAGAACGGAGCGAATTCATGAGAGTCAAAGTCAGCAACCGGTCCTCGCCGTACGCATTTCATTCGCCCCACGGGCAGGTGCTCTTCCGCATGGAAGAAGCCGAGGTCTCACACGAACGATTCGACGGCCGAATGAGCCCAACGTCCGTACGGGTGAATTTCAGAAGAGGCGACAGCGTTGCGGTACTCCTTTACGCGGGGGACTCCGATGAGATCGTACTGGTCGAACAGTTCCGCTATCCCGTATATGCGAGCCACCCGGAATCGGAACGGGCGGGTCGCGGATGGATCCTGGAAACAGTCGCCGGCATTAAGGACGCCGGGGGACCCGACGTGGCCAGGCGCGAATTGCTGGAAGAAACGGGATACGCGCTCAGCGGCGCCCTGGAGCATCTCACTACCGCTTACGTCAGTCCCGGCGGAACGTCGGAACGCGTCGAACTCTATCTGGCCCACGTCAGTAAACTGGAAGGCATCCGGAAGCACGCGGGGCTGGAAGCCGAAACGGAAGACATCCGTACGCACACCATCCCGTTTGCGGAGGCCCTTCGCATGGTGGCAGACGGACGGATTGTGGACTCTAAGACGATAATCGCGCTCTACATGCTCAAAGAGCGGTTAGAGGGAAGACGGGAAACGTAAGCGTACCGCCCATCACAGCAACCGTCCCTTGCGCACCCGGCCGGCTTCGGGGTACCTGGCTGCCAGCCCTTCCACCGCACCAACGAATCCCTCCGCCTGCGCCTCAGCCTGCCCCACGAAACGCTCGCTCTCACCCAGAATCTCCTCGATCTCCTCCGCCGAGAGCGGGACCCGGCTGTCATCTCCGAGCCGTTGTACCAGGTCGTTTTTCTCAAGGCCCTCTTCGCGCATCTCCAGCGCCACGGCCACCGCGTGCTCCTTCAGCGCGTCGTGAACCTGCTCGCGACCGGCGCCGCG
>JAAXHE010000295.1:8146-13647 GCA_012271065.1 Candidatus Latescibacterota bacterium | reverse complement strand
TGCGTTAGCCGTCAAAGGGTACTAGCTCGCTACATCATATCCGGATACAAGAAACCCCTTGACACACGTGTCAAGGGGTTCGCACAACTTCCCGTTACAAGGCCGGGCGCCTCCGCCGCGCGCGGTTCAAAGCGGGCGGAGAAGACCTGTCTCTGACGCCAAGCATTCTGTCGCGCATGAGAAACTCCGGGTGCGAATGCAACGATAGTCCATCCGTCTGACGAGTCCTCCAATATACGGGATTACGGGGGTCATGTCAACAGGCATGTGGCGAGCATAGTCTGGAGAGAAATCCCGGTTCAGCCTTCGTCTCCGCGCGCCTTGAGTTTGCAATCGAATCGCAATAAACACGTGTGGATTTTGCCTTGACATCCATTTTCCTATTCGTTAGATTTCTATGTTTCTAAGTGTTGCAGGTGTCTATGCGTCTTGGTACCAGCGATTTACGCTGAATCGGCGGTGCGGCGGAGTTGTATCGTCGAGGAGTTTTTCTGATGAAATCCAGGCTTTCTGACGGCGTCCTTATCGTTCTCTGCGGTTTTCTGTTGCTGGGCCTGTTTTCGCCGGCCGAGGCCAGACGGAAGTCGAAGAAGGACAAGCACAAGCCTCGCGAGGCGCCCGTAGACTCGGGGGCGATGTCAAGGAAGCATGTTTATTTCGGCAAACGATATCTGGACAACAAACAATACGATGACGCCCAGGTGCAACTGACGAAGTCCTGGGACTTCAATCCTCGGAATGCCCAAACCGCGTACTATCTGGGCAAGTTGTACAATGAGACGGAAAAACCCGAGGACGCGATTGCCTGGTTCAAGAAGGCAATCGAACTGAATCCGGTGGGTCCGAATGCGCGAAACGCGCTATACTACCTGGGTCAGCTCTACGTGCAGGAAGGAATGCTGGAGGAGGCCATCGAGGTTTACGAAAAGCTTCTGGCCATCGCCAGGAAACCGGAACAGGAGATTCAATACCTGCATCAACTGGTTGCACTTTATATAGAGATAGAGGACTACGAATCGGCGCTGAAGCATACACGCCGCTGGGGCGAGCTGGAACCGGAGAACCCGGACGTCCAGGATGCGATCGCAAAGCTTACGCTGCATATGGGAGACGAAGACGAAGCCCTGAAGGAGATGGAACGGCTTCTGGAAATCAACCCCGAAGACTACGTCACGCTCGACAATCTCGCCAGATTGTACAGGCGGCTGGGTATGGACCAGAAGGCGTTCAACGCGTATGAGAAACTCCATGCCCACAGTCCTGAAGATTTCCTTTACCTGGATCAGTTGCTTACGCTTGGTAAACAGCTGAGCAAGTCCAGACGGTTTCTGATCGGCATCCTGAGAAAAATGATCAGGCTCCAGCCCGATAATCTGGGCGTCGTGGAACAACTCGCCGATCTGACCGGCGATATCAACATGGTTGACAGAGGGCTCAGGCTGGATCCGGGAAACGGAAAATTCAACTACATGAGGGGCGAGTTCCATTACAAGAGATGGAAGAAGTCCAATGCCGCGCGGGATTCCGTCAATGCGCTGAAATGGTTCAAGAGGGCGCGCAAGGATCCTCTTTGGGAAGGAAACGCCAAACGAATGATCGATGAAATCGACCCTCCCATGTCCGAGGAGGAGAAGAAGAGGCTCGAGTTCTTCAAGAAGAAGAAAGAGGAGGAGGTCGATATCGAAGGGAAAAAGTAACTCATGCGGGTCTTTGGAAATGCGATCGATTCTTGATTCTTTCGTCGTCGTAACGATCTTCAATTGGCCGGGGCTCACGGACCGTCCGGGATCCCGAATCAGATCGCCAGCGATTGTCGACGGCATGCGCTTCTTGCGCGCGTTATTCCACCGCAGTGAATATTCACATCAACTGGGGGATTGAAGCATGGTTGAACTTTATGTAAATGGCGGGCCCTTCATGCACCCGCTTCTGCTGATGCTGCTTTTCGGAATTGCCGTCAGTATTGAACGTTTCTGGTCGCTGTGGCGGTCTTCAATCGACACGCGGGAGTTTTTCACCGCGGTTCAGGAAGCGCTCAAGCAGCGGGGGCCCGAGGGCGTCGCTGAGGTCTGCGCCAGTCACCGGGGCCCGGTCGCTTCGGTTCTCCACGCCGGCCTTCTTCGTCTGGACCGGGGGCTCGAACACGTCGAAAAGGCCATTGAAGAATCCGGCGCCATCGAGATGGCCTTTCTGGAAAAAGGCATGGTCTGGCTGTCCACCGTAGCCAATATCGCGCCGCTGCTCGGGTTCCTGGGCACCGTGAGCGGTATGATCAGAGCCTTCGACGCCATTGCAAAAGCCGGGGACGTAGAGCCCAGCATCGTGGCCGCCGGTATTTCGGAAGCGCTCATCACCACCGCCTCCGGCCTGGTTATCGCCATTCCGATTCAGGCGTTGCACAACCTCTTCGTCTCCAAGATCGACAAGATCATCATCGATATGCAGGAGAGTTCCTCTCAGTTCATAGACGAACTGATCCAGGCCGGCTACGACAAGCCTGCAGGAGAGTGAGCCATGGCGAACAAGCGACAGCTGGCAAGGCGGAACAAGTCCAATCCTGAAATTCCGACTTCGTCGATGGCGGACATCGCCTTTCTGCTTATTGTCTTCTTCCTGGTGACCACCACGATGAACCAGGACAAGGGCATCGGCATGCAGCTTCCGCCCGCCGGAGAAAACAAGAAGATCCAGAAGAAGAATATCTGCAACGTCTGGGTGAATGCCGCCGGTGATATCCTGATCAACCTGGAGCAGGAAGTTCCTCTGGGGCAGCTGCGGGCCGACATCGAGCGGCGCCTGAGCGAAAACGACAAGCTGATCGTTTCTCTCAAGGCGGACGAGGAGACGCCCTATAACGCATTCATCGACGTCCTGGATGAAATCAAGCTTTCGGGCGCAACGCGGATCTCTCTAGCATCCCCGGAAAAGTAGGTTCGTCCGGCAACAGGAGTTCTCAGCATGGCGGATTTTTCAAAAAAATCAGGGGTACATACGTCCATTCCGACAGGTTCGATGGCGGATATCGCCTTTCTCCTCCTGATCTTCTTCATGGTCACGACGGTCTTCGTCCGCTACCGGGTCACGGGGATCGTATTGCCCAGGGCTGAAAAGGTCGAGGAAATCAAGACGCGTCGCCACATATCCTACGTCTGGATTTCCGCGGACCGGAAGGTCTACATAGACGACAAGATCGCCCAGGTCAATCAGGTTGCTCCCATCTTCTACGAACGCCGGGTGCAGAACCCGCGGCTGATCGTTTCGCTCAAGTGCGATACGCGGGCGCCCTACGGGCTGGTGTCACAAGTGATCGAAGAACTTCGCAAAGCCGACGCGCTCCGCGTCAACTTTGCCACCGATCGGGAGAGGTAACGCATATGGCCTATATCAGAGGGAAGGACATCGTCCGGAGGAAGTACCCTGAACACGACCTCAGAAGGCGTTATCCAAAGGTCTTCTGGACGTCGGTCGGTATCTCCTGCGCCCTGCACCTGATCATGGCAATCCTTTTTCCCACGTTCGATATACGGGCCTCGGCGGGCAAGAAAGACCAGATCATCATCCAGATGGAGGAGATCCCGGAAACGCGCCAGATTCAGCGGCCTCCCCCTCCTCCTCGGCCGGCCATGCCGGTTGAAACCGAGAGCGACGACGTACCCGACGACGTAACCATAGAAACCACCGACCTCGACCTGGATCAGGCCCCCGTAGACCTGCCTCCTCCTCCTCCTGGCGCCACCGAAGCGCCCATGGAAGAGGAAATAATGGAGTTCTGGAGCGTGGAGGAAAAGCCGGAGCTGATTAAGAGCGTCAACCCCAAATATCCGGAAATTGCCCGCAAAGCGGGGTTGGAGGGCAATGTCTTCGTGAAGTTCATGGTGCGCAGAGACGGTCGGACGGCCAAGGTTCAGGTGTTAAGGGGTCAGGAAATCTTCCGGCAGGCGGCCATGGATGCGGTCAGACAGTTCGTATTCAAGCCGGCAATCCAGAACGACAAGCCCGTGAATGTCTGGATGACCCAGGCGATTAAATTCAAGCTTCACGATTGAATCCGGACAGGTCCGAACAAACGCGACGGAGGCCATCACACAACCGGTGGTGGCCTTTCCGCATGTCCATAACGATTGACATCGTCACGGGATTTGGCAATATTAGTTCTCTACGAATCGCGTTTCCGCTAACCTGCAATTTCGAGAGGATCACCTGATATGCGTTGTCGACAGCCTTTGCTCCTGCTCTTGTGCCTTCTGTTCTGCCAGCCCGGTTGGGCTCAAGTAGCTCCGGAATCGGCGGAAAAATACAACGCCGGTCAGGCCCTTTTCGAGAAGAGGCGTTATCAGCAAGCCCTTCAGGCGTTCGAAGAAGCCGTTAAACTGGATGGCAACAATGCCCAGGCCTATCGAGGCATGGCCAGAACCTACCAGAAGCTCAAGGATTCCGACAAAGCCATCGCCAATTTCCGAATGGCCACTACGGTCAAACCGGATTACGTTGAAGCCCATTACGAACTGGGGAACCTTTTTTTCAACCTGAAAAAATACAAGGACGCGCAGGCGTCGTTCCAGGCGGTACTGAATCTCGACGGCGATTTTCAGAACGGCATTGCACGGAACCTCCTGAAGGGGGCCTATTCAAGACAGGGCAGGGACTACCTGCTCAGAAAGAACTACAGGAAAGCGATCGAGGAATACGAAAACGCAACCCAACTCGATCCCACGGATGCCACCAACTACTACAATCTGGGTTTGGCCGCCAGAAACGCGCGCAAGATCAAACAGGCCGAGAACGCCTTCGCAACGGCAGTTGAGCTCAACCCCACGTACGCCAAGGCCCATCGACAACTGGGTGACCTGTTTCGGCTGACCAAGAGAAACAGCAAGGCGATCCGGAGTTACAGCCGGGCGATCGACAGCGATCCGAATTGCAAGGACAAGAAAAATATCAACGCCTATCGCAGCCTTGCCCTTGTATACAATCAGACAAAACAACATTCCAGGGCGGTCGCTACCCTCAGAAAGGGCGTTGCGGTGGCGCCCACCAACAGAGACAAAGTCAGAATCTACACGGCGCTGGGATACTCCCACGCGTTGGGGAAGAACTACAAGAGTGCGGTGTCCGCGTATCAGCAGGCGCTCGCGCTGAACTCCAGAGACAGCGAGGCCCAATACCGGGCGGCGGTCGCGTATTTCGAACTCAAACAGTACCAGAACGCCCTCAACTACGCCAGAAGAGCCACGTCGAGCAGAAAATACGGCTTGCCGGCGCACGTCATCATGGGCGACGTATACGACGCGTGGCGGCCGCAGGGATGGAAGGAAAAGGCGATTCGAAGCTACCGGAAGGGTCTCGGAGACCGGAAATTCAAAAAGTACTGCGAGGACAAGATCGATCGCATCAAAAACCCCGTCGACACCGGAGAATAAGCACACGAAGCAGAACGCCCGGCGTGTCATCCACCCGCGCCGGCGCGCCTCCAGAAAGCAGTCCGTTGATAAAGTCGCTCT
>JAAXHE010000295.1:0-8122 GCA_012271065.1 Candidatus Latescibacterota bacterium | reverse complement strand
GATGGGCTTTTTCAACGGGCTGTTATTAATAATCCCACTCCCTGAACATTCCGTTTGACGTCAGAGTCGTCCGTTACATCCAGACCACGGGCCATGTTGCGCCGGGGCCCGGACGCCTACGCGGGCGAATTCGCCATAACGATCATCTTCCCGGCATGCTGTCCACCGGTTTATGAATCCACGACGCGCATTAACGCCGTCGACAGCGACCTCGACTTGACGCTCGAAAATTTCACCTTCCTTCTGGCTTTTCTGGGTTATGTCGGGCTGTCTGCGAATCTGGTACTTAGCACCAGGGGTACGTTCAGCCGCCCGGTCATCGCCCTTGTCGCGCTGGTTGCCGTCGCCCACGTCTACCTGGTCTGGGCTTTCCGGTACGATTGGCAATTCGACATGGCCGTTCGAAACGGCTACGCCGGCTTCCTTATCTTCCACTCGGCGCTCCTGTGTATCGTAACCGCGGCCCTTGTGCCGCCGGCAATCTGCAAGGCCCTTATCCTCCTGTCTTTTCTGATTGTTTCCGCCGGCGCTTCGGGAGCCGTGTTCAGGTACGACGTCGTTCGCATCTACCGCGTTCCGGTGCTGGTCAACGCGGGCTTCGGCCTCGGTTTTCTTGTTTACAACCGGTTTCGTGAACACAAGCCATCCAGATGACGGGAAAGCGCGCGATACACGGCAACCCGGACCGGGGCTACCTGACTTCGATTGCAGAAATCCGCCGGCGCCTCGCCGGATATCGCCCGCACCTGGCCTCCGGAGACAGAGCCCGCGCGGCCGTCGCAATGGTCCTGCATCAACGGGAGGAATCCGTTCACCTGCTGTTCATTGAGCGGTCGCAGCGCGATGACGATCCGTGGTCGGGCCACGTCGCGTTCCCGGGGGGCAGGGTGGAACCCGGCGACGGGAACGCGCGAATGGCAGCGGAGCGCGAGACGCGGGAGGAAGTCGGCCTGGACCTCGGGAAGGCGGAGTACCTCGGTCGACTGGACGACGTCACCGGCGCTACCCTTCCCATTCTCGTGTCGGGTTTCGTCTACAACGTCGAAACCAGAGATCAACTTCATCCAAACTACGAGGTCAAGGCCGCTTTCTGGGTACAGTTGAACGTACTCGCCGACGCCGGACGCCATCGTGAGCGCAGCTTTCGGATCGACAACGCGGACCGCCGTTTCTCCACGATCGATCTGCCGGGTTCGCGCGAGCGTGTCCTCTGGGGCATTTCATATCGCCTGGTCTCGCAGTTGCTGGCGCTCCTGGGCCACCCGTTCCGTTCATCGCGGCCGGCCCCGGCGGCGGGTCGTACCAAACCCGGAGCGGAAGGATGAATTCAGCCGATCTTTGCCGTCTCCCTGCGATCGAGCTGCGAAACCTGTATCAGAAGCGGGAACTCTCGCCCGTCGAGGTTACCCGTGCCGTTCTGGACCGGATTGAACGGTTGAACCCGACCTTTAACCCCTTCGTCACGGTCACCCACGAACGCGCCGTGGAACTGGCAGTTCGAGCCGAACGCGCCTATATGAGAGGAGAGGCCGGAATTCTGGCCGGCGTCCCCGGCTCACTCAAGGATCTTACCCCCACCAGGGGTATCCGCACCGCCCGGGGGTCCCTGCTCTACAAGAACTGGGTGCCCGATTACGACGCGCCGCTGGCGGAACGCCTGTCAAACGCCGGGATGGTCCTGCTCGGCAAGACAACCACCCCCGAACTCGGCTGGAAGGGTGACTCGGGAAACCGGATTAACGGGCCGGTGCACAATCCGTGGATGTACGGCCGTACAGCCGGGGGATCCAGCGGAGGCGCCGCGGCCGCCGTTGGCCTGGGTATGGGACCGATTGCCCAGGGAACGGACGGAGCCGGATCCATTCGCATCCCGTGCAGCTTCTGCGGACTGTACGGATTCAAGCCGTCCTGGGGTCGTGTTCCCCAGTACCCGGCCAGTGTGGTCGAGTTGCTCTCGCACGCCGGCCCCGTCACCCGCACCGTGAAAGATGCCGCGTTGATGCTCACGGCCATGGCCGGCGCACACCCCATGGACCGCCTCTCGCTACCCGATTCCACCGATTACCTCCTGGAAATGGAAGGCGATATCGCTGGCTTGCGCGTAGCCTGGTCTCCCGATCTCGGTTACGTCCGCGGCGATCCCGAAGTCCTGTCGATCACGGCCGGAGCGGCTGTTCGATTTCAGGAGCTCGGCTGTCGCGTCGAAGAGGCGCATCCCGGACTGCCCGACCCTTGGGACATTGCCGACACGATCTGGTCCGCTTCGTTCGCGGGCGTGTTCAAGGACAACCTGGACGACGTCAGGGATCTCCTGGACGCCGGCCTCGTCGCCGTGATCGAAAAAGGGAAATCCGTCTCCGGGGCCCAACTGGCAACCGCCTACGCCCGGCGCAATGACTACTACCACGGATGGCGTGAGTTCATGAGCGCCTACGACCTGTTTCTCTGCCCCACGCTTCCGGTTACAGCCTTTGCCGCGGGCCGCGATCATCCTGGGGAGATCGCGGGGCAACCGACCAGTTACCTCGGCTGGACCGCCTTTACGTACCCGTTCAACATTACCGGGCATCCTGCTGCCACGGTTCCGGCCGGCTTTGCCGGCGACGGTCTGCCGGTCGGCCTTCAGATTGCTGGCCGATGGCGCGACGACGCGGGCGTGCTGCGCGCCTCAGCGGCCTTCGAATCGCTCGCACCCTGGGATGAGGAACTTCCCGCCGCCGCGCATAAGGAAGGGGCGTGACGCCGCGTCATTTCCGCAACGGCGGCGAACGCGTGTTTTCGCGAAAGACGCAATCCACATAAAGACGGCAATCAGGAGAGGGGAACCCGGCAACCGGGCCCGATTCACGGAAAGGACGGTCCGATGATCATCAAACCCAGAATCCGGGGATTCATCTGTACAACGGCGCACCCCCTCGGCTGCGCGCACAATGTACAGGAACAGATCGACTGGGTGAGGAATCAGCCGCCCCTGAAAGGCATCCGGAATGTGCTGATCGTCGGCGCCTCGACGGGCTACGGGCTGGCCTCTCGAATCGCTGCCGGCTTCGGCGCCGCCGCCCGGACCGTGGGTGTCTTCTTTGAGAGGCCGGCCGTGAGGAATCGCACGGCATCGGCTGGATGGTACAATTCGGTTGCCTTCGAAAGAGCCGCAAAAGACGCGGGCTATTACTCAAAGAGCATCAACGGCGACGCGTTTTCCGATGAAGTCAAGGAAGAGACTGTCTCGGCCATCAGGGAAGACCTGGGAACTGTCGATCTCGTGGTTTACAGCCTGGCGTCGCCGCGGCGCACCCATCCCCGGACCGGGACGCAATACAACTCCGTATTGAAAACCGTGGGCGAACCGTACACGGGAAAGACGGTCGATATCCACACCGGCGTCGTCTCGGAGGTCACCATCGAACCGGCCACCGGGGACGAGATCGACAATACCGTCGCCGTCATGGGGGGAGAAGACTGGGACCTGTGGATTCAGGCTCTCGAAGCGGCAGACGTGCTTGCCGAGGGCGTCCGCACGGTCGCGTTTACCTATATCGGACCGGAGCTGACCCGGCCGGTCTACGGAGACGGCGCCATCGGGAAAGCCAAGATCCACCTCGAGTCCACAGCCCGGGATCTGGACGCGCGGCTTAGGAAGAGAAACGGACGCGCCTACATCTCCGCGAACAAGGCCGTGGTCACCCAGTCAAGTGCGGCCGTACCGGTGGTATCCCTTTACATTTCGCTGCTATACAAAGTCATGAAGGAGAAGAACGTCCACGAAGGCTGCATAGAACAGATGTACCGGCTTCTGAAGGATCGAGTCTATGCCGGAACGCAGGTACCCACAGACGAGAGCGGGCGCATCCGCATCGATGACCTGGAATTGAAGGAGGACGTGCAGTCGCGTATCGAGTCTCTCTGGCAGTCCGTGACGACCGAAAACCTGGAAGCGGTATCCGACGTGCAGGTTTTTCGCGCGGAATTCCTCAAGCTCTTCGGCTTCGGCCTCCCTACGGTTGACTACGCGGCCGACGCAGACCCGGACCAGCCCCTTTAGTGGTCGGTCCGGACCCGCCAGCCCGATCGCCATATCGTTCAGTCCATTCGGCGAAATTTGAAAATCCCTTTCCTACACTTCGCTTCTTCACGTCTTCCATCAGGCCTATCTCTTTTCCGGACAACAAGTTACGTGCATCCTCTTCCTCTGGCACACCCTTTGCGTAATCAGAGGACGTCGGGATTCACCAACACCGGACTCCCTGCAGAACAGCACGCTTCCGCGGAGTTCAGTCGCGTACCTGACCGGCTCCAAGGAGGCCTGTATGATGTCCCGAGTGCTGAGTTGCGCCACCCTGGGAATCGACGCCTATGTCGTGCGTATCGAGACCGATCTGGATTATCAGCTTCCCGCATTCTCCGTGGTCGGTCTGCCGGACAACGCCGTCAAGGAAAGCCGGGATCGTGTAACCGCCGCAATAAAGAACTCCGGCAGGATCTTTCCGAACCGCCGCGTAACCGTCAATCTCGCGCCCGCCGATATCCGAAAGGAAGGATCGGCCTTTGACCTGCCCATTGCCGTGGGCATCCTGGCCGCTTCCGGAGACATCTCGCCCGAGATCCTTTCGCAATACATCGTCCTCGGCGAGCTGGCACTCGACGGAGCCGTGCGGCCCGTCCGGGGCGTCCTGCCGATGGCCGTGGAGACCCGCCAGGCGGGTTACAAGGGCATGATTCTCCCACGCGAAAACGCCCGCGAGGCAGCCATCGCGGGCGGTATCGACGTGCATCCTGTGGGCGACCTGATGGAGACGCTGGACTTCCTTGAGGGTTACCGGGACGTACCTTCGCTGGAGGTCGATATCGACCGGATCTTCAGCCAGGCGCTGAGCTACCGTATCGATTTCCGCGACGTCCGGGGTCAGGTTCACGCCAAGCGTGCGCTGGAAGTGGCTGCCAGCGGCGGCCACAACATCATCATGATCGGTCCGCCCGGTTCCGGAAAAACGATGCTCACCCGCCGTCTGCCCACCATCCTCCCCGACCTGACCCTGGACGAAGCCATCGAAGCCACCAAGATCCATTCGGTGGCCGGACTGTTGCCTCCGGACACCACCCTGGTGGCGATCCGGCCCTTTCGTTCCCCTCACCACACCATCTCGGACGCCGGTCTGATCGGGGGTGGACCCCACCCGCGGCCGGGCGAGGTCTCGCTTGCACACCATGGCGTTCTCTTTCTGGACGAGCTGCCCGAGTTCAAGAAACATGTCCTGGAAGTCCTGCGCCAACCGCTCGAGGATGGCTTCGTCACGATTGCCCGGGCCATGGTCTCTCTGACCTATCCCGCACAGTTCATGCTCGCCTGCGCCCTGAATCCCTGCCCGTGCGGATACTTCGGCGACCCCAAAAACGAATGCACGTGTTCTCCGCCGATCATACAGCGGTATATGTCCCGAATATCCGGTCCACTTCTGGATCGCATCGACATTCACATTGAAGTTCCTGGGGTCGACTATAATGAACTAACCGATGAACCCGGCGGAGAAACGTCCGATGCGATTCGCGAAGGCGTGAATGCGGCGCGCAAGGTGCAACTTCACCGCTTCAGAGAGAAACAACACCTGTTCTGCAATGCGCATATGGGGCCCGCGGAAATCCGTGATTACTGCAAGATCGACGGTAAAGGCGAGGAGCTTCTCAAAATGGCAATTACGAAACTCGGCCTGTCAGCGCGCGCCTACGACCGCATCCTGAAAGTCAGCCGCACCATCGCCGACCTGGAAGAGGAACAGGAAATCAAACCTCAGCACGTCGGGGAGGCCATTCAGTACCGCAGCCTCGATCGGAATCTCTGGATGTAATCTCCGTAGAGGGCCGCGCCGATGTCCGCAAAATCCCTTTCCGATTGTCTTGACATCACCCAACCGCTATATTTAGGTCGAGTTGTCGACCAGCATCCATATCTCTCCTGAAATCCTGCGGCTGGAACGGGACGGGATGCATCGTCGGGAGAACGGTGAGTTTTTTCGGGACAGGACACGATGATATGAAGGAACCGATCGTCTATCTCAACGGAGATTTCGTGCCTGCCTCTCAGGCCGCAATCAGGATTTACGACCTGGGCATCATTCTGGGCGCCACGCTCACCGAAATGACCCGTACGTTCGCTCACGCGCCGTTTCGCCTGGACGATCACCTGGACCGCCTCTACAGGTCGTGCAAATACGCCGGGATTCACCCGCCGCTCACGCGGAACAAGATGCGGGAGAAAACCCTCGAACTCATACGGGCGAACCGTGAGTTGATTGAACCCGGGGCCGACCTTGGCATCGTACACTTCATCACGCCGGGAGAAAACGAGATCTACGCCGGTAGCGCCGCGGGAAGCGTCCGCCTGAAGCCGACCGTCTGCATTCACTCCTTTCCGCTGCCCTTTCGCGTCTGGCGTCACCTCTTCGATCCGGGTGCGCACTGTGTCACGCCCGCCCTGCGCCACATCCCGCCCCAATGCCTGGATCCCAAATCCAAGAACCGGTCCCGCTTGCACTGGTGGCTGGCCGACCAGCAGACCCACGCGGTCGACCCCGAAGCGATTACGCTTCTTCTCGACCTGGACGGTAACGTCACGGAATGCGCGGGTTCCAATTTCGTCGTCGTTGAGGACCGCACCGTCTACTCCCCGACCACGCGCAACATCCTCCAGGGCGTCAGCCTCCTCACCGTCAGGGAACTTGCCGCCGAGCGCGGTCTCGACTGGATTGAAAAAGACATTCAGCCATATGACGTCGCCAACGCCGACGAAGCGTGGCTGACTACGACGCCATATTGCATCGCCCCCTGTACCAGGTTCAACAACATACCGGTCGGAACCGGTAAGCCTGGTCCGCTATTTAAGGAGCTGCTGACGGCGTGGAGCAGCCGCGTGGGGCTGGACATCGAGAAACAGATCCTCAACGACTGACGCGCGAGCCATGAAAATCGCCCTTCTGATCTCCGGCGGCGTCGACAGCTCCGTGGCCCTCAACCTGCTATGCAGCGAAGGGCGCCACGAGATCACCGCCTTCTATCTCAAGGTCTGGCTGGAAGACGAGCTTGCCTTCCTGGGCGACTGCCCGTGGGAAGAAGACCTCAAGTACGCGCGCGCCGTCTGCGAACGGGCCGGGGTACCGCTCCGTATCATCCCTCTGCAGGCCGAATACCTGGACCGGGTGGTGTCGCACGCCGTGTCAGAACTCAGAGCCGGACGTACTCCCAGCCCGGACATTGTCTGCAACCGGCACATCAAGTTCGGCGAGTTCGCAGCCCGGATCGACGGCAGCTACCACAAAATCGCTTCGGGGCACTATGCGCGAATCGAAGAAACCAATGGTACATGCTACCTGAAGCGAGCGCCGGACCCCGTCAAGGACCAGACCTACTTTCTTTCCGGACTCAGCCAGGATCAGCTCAAACGCGCGCGTTTCCCCGTCGGGCATCTCACCAAAAAGCAGGTCCGGAGTTGCGCACGGGACTTCGGTCTGCCGAACCAGGACCGCAAAGACAGTCAGGGCATCTGTTTTCTGGGCAAGATAGGCTACCCCGATTTCGTCAGGGCGCACCTTGGAGAAAAGCCCGGGGACATCATTGAAATGGAGACCGGCGCCGGTCTCGGCCGTCACCGGGGCTACTGGTTCTACACCATCGGACAGCGCGAAGGGCTGGGCCTTGCCGCGGGACCCTGGTACGTGGTCAGGAAGGACACCCGCGGCAACATTATCTTCGTGTCCCACAAGAAGCACCGGGCCGAACGGGCCTTGAGCCGCTTCAGGGTTTCACGTCCGCACTGGATCTCGGGGATACCCGACCGTCACGACCTTCTTTGCAAAATCCGGCACGGCCCCCGGCTCGTGAGGTGCTGGATTGAATCCGACGTCAAGGCCGGTCTGGACGTTCAAATGGCGGAAGCCGACCCGGGTGTGGCGCCGGGACAGTCGGCCGTCTTCTACGACGGAGAGGTCTGTCTGGGTGGCGGTGTCATCGCATAGGCGCAATTCACCACGTATAGTTTCCACTCACATGACGGAAGTCTAACAGTCCGTTGAGAAAGTCGCTCAGCAGACGAGGCATTGTGGGCGAAGACAAGGCGCGCGACCGAGTCCCA
>JAAXHE010000285.1 GCA_012271065.1 Candidatus Latescibacterota bacterium | reverse complement strand
AACTCGGGCGGCGCGTACGTCAAGATGCACCAGTCCGCCTCGGGGTTCGCCATCTGCGGTGTTGCGGCGCAGGTTACGCTCGACAACGGCAACTGCTCGTCCGTCGGCATAGGCGTCACGGGCGTATCCCCGGTGGCCTACAGGGCTTCGGCCGCTGAAGCCGCACTGCAGGGAGGCCCGCTGAACGCAGAGACGATCGCCGCGGCGGCCGACAAGGCGGCCGACGGCGTGGACGATTTCCAGGAAGACCACCACGCCTCGGGCGACTACCGTGCGCACCTGGCCAGGGTCTTCACGCGGCAGGCGCTCGCGGGGGCCGCCGAACGGGCAGCCTGACCAGCGCTTCACATCGAACTGACCGTTAAACGCGTGCGCTCGGTTCATGCCGCCGGGCGCACGCCCTCGCGTACCACCCCCTGGAAACCGCTGAGGAGGCGCTCTTGAAGATCAAGGGTACGCACACCATTGACGCGCCGCGTCAACGTGTCTTCGAAATGCTCACCGACCCCGACGCCCTCGCCAGGTGCATACCCGGCGCCCGGAAGCTGTCGCTTGTCGGCGAGAACACGTACGAACTGGATATCAACGCCGGCGTGGGACCCATCAGAGGCAGTTACAGCGGCACCGTCCGTCTGGAAGACCTGAACCCGCCCGAATGCTATCGAATGATCGTCGACGCGAAGGGCAAGACCGGATTCGTCAGGGGCGAGGGCAATATCGACCTCGCGGCTGAGGGCGACGGCACTCAGGTCACCTACAGCGGCGACGTGCAACTCGGCGGGCCCGTTGCCGCGGTGGGCCAGCGGCTGCACCTGAGCGTCTCGAAAATGATGACGCGTCAGCTCTTCGGCGCCATCGAGGCCGAGGCCAAAGCCGCTCCGGGTGAAACCGTAAAGCACGGCATCCTGAGGGACTATCTCCGCGGCAAGAAGCCGGGGGCGGGTGAGTAGCGATTCCCGTACGGACCGGACGAGATAGCCAGCAACAACTGAGTACTGTATCCCGGAATCCCGTATGCCCCATATCGACTGGAACGACGTCCCCGTCAACGAACTGGCGCCCGGCGTGCGCATCCGCGCACCCTACGGCGAGAATCTCATGATCTCCCTGCTGGAAATGGATGAGGGCGCGGTCGTGCCGCTGCATCATCATCCGCACGAGCAGGGCGGTATCATGCTCGAGGGACGGGTCGAACTGACCATAGGCGATGTCACACGGACGGTCGAGAAGGACGCCGCCTATCTCATCCCTCCCAACGTGCCCCATCGCGCGGTCGCGGTGGACGGCCCCGCCGTTGTGCTGGACATCTTCAGCCCCGTCAGGGAAGACTACGTGGAGCTGGGCAACCGCTACATCCCGCCCGAAGACAGAGCGGGGTAGAAAATCATGCCACTATGTCGTGGCACGAATTGAAAAAAACAGCGGGTCGGGATTTATTCCCGACCCGCTGTTTCGTACCATTTTAGAGACATTGTAAATACTAAATCCACATCTCCCCAAATTCCCTGCCTACGGCGTGTTCCTAAAAAGCGGAAGACGGGAGAGGGTAGAGGACCACACCCCGCACCATCACCTGGTGAGAAGGGAGACGTTAGACGGGAGAGATTGCCTGCCATGTAAGGTTTCTTCTCATGCCGCAGGCAATGAGGAATTGCATACCGGGCAAGGATTTCTTCTACCGTCTCACCTCTACCGTCTACCCGCATTTCTTCTACCGTCTCACCTCTACCGTCTACCCGATTCTTCGCGGTTGAAGGAATTTTCGCGCAAAGCCCTCGAGAAAAACCCTCAGGTCGTCCAGATAGGTATAGAACAGCGGAACGACGAAGAGCGTCAATATCGTTGACGATAACAGGCCGCCGATCATCGTGATGCCGAGCGGGGCATAGGGCGTTCCGAGCATGGTCGCGGAGCCGGCGGCCATCGGGAACAACCCGAAGATGGTCGTGAAGGTGGTCATCAGTATGGGGCGGAACCGGTTGAATCCGGCCTCCTCGATCGCCTCCCTTCGGCTCATGCCGCCCACCCTCAGCCGGTTGATCATGTCCACCAGCACGATTGCATTGTTCACCACCACGCCGATCAGCAGGATGATGCCCATCTGGGCCATTTTACCCATCACGGTATTCGTGAGGAAGAGGCCCCAGTACACGCCCAGAAACGCGAAGGGGATTGACAGCAGCACCGCAAACGGCAGAACGAAGGACTCGAACAGCACGCCCATCAACAGGAATACGCAGGTGATCGCCATCGTGATCGCAAACGACATCGTGTCGTCGGCCTCCCGGAACCTGGAATAGGTCTCTCCCTTGTTCCAGGAGTAACCGCGTGGCATGGCGAATCCTTCCATTGCGCGGTCGATCTGTTCCCACAACCCCTTCAGGTCCTCCTGGGTTGTGAACGCCCGCACCCGCATTCGCATCTTTCCGCCCTCACGTCGAATGTTCCCGCTGCCTTCCGTGATATTGAACGTGGCGAATGCCGACAGCGGAACCTGGGCGCCGGTCTTCGAGCGAAACGGAAAACTCTTGAGTTGGGCCAGGGTCTGACGGTCGTCTTCGTCCATAAACAGGCGGACGGAAACCCTCCGGTCTTCCTCGTAATACGGCGCCAGGTTGACGCCGCGAAGCTGATAGGAGATACTGCGCCCAACGGCCCGGGCGGAAATCCCATAGGAATGCGCCTGTTCCTTGTTGATGAGTACCTGCACTTCCTTCTCCGCATATTCCAGGTCGCTGTCCACGCTGACGACGTCCGGAATCGCCTCCATACGTTGCCGCACGGCCTCCGACAGCCGCCCCAGCAGATCGATGTCCTCTCCGTAGAGATAAACCGAGACTCCCGGCTCACTGCGCCAGCGGGTCTGAACCATCACCCGCACACCCACGAATTGCGGAATGTGTTTCTTGACGTCCTCGATTACCTCCGCCCGGGTCATCTGCCCCTTGACGGGAATACCGGCTTTCTTTCGAACGCTCTTGTAAAACTGGTACCACCAGTCCTTGTTCGGCTCTTCTTTCAGATACACCCGGATAAAACCCCGGATAATACTGCTCTGTCGCCAGTAACCCAGCCGCACCGTTTCTATACGGTAGGTCTCCCGTTTGCTGTCCAGAAATTCCTCGATCTGGGTTGCGACGCGTTCCATCTCCGCACGCTTGAAAAAGGGAGGGGCATTGAATCGTATGAAAAATTCGTTGTTTACCCGGGCGCGACCGGTAGTCTTCTTGACGTTCGAAACCGGATAGAAAACCGAGACAAACAGGATGATGAAGATCAGGGAAGCGTCACGCCGGTGATTCAGAATCCACCGAAGGCCCCCGTGGTATTTGCGCCGCATCCACCGGACCGACCCCGGATCCTTCCTGGCAGCGTGCCTGCCGAGAAGCTTCGCCGCAAGGGGGATGAAGATCAGCGCCACGAAGAGAGACCCCAGCAGCGAAACGACCACCGGAATACCGACCCTGGTGAGTTCGAACGTCAGCCCAATGTCTCCCGTCATAAACATCAACGGCATGAAGACGACCACCGTGGTCAGCGTCGCCATCGATATGGCCATGCCCACCTCGCTGGCGCCGGTAATGGACGCCTCGTGCGCATCCATTCCCTTTGCCCGCATTCGATAGATGTTTTCGACGATCACGATCGCGTTATCCACCACCATTCCCATCCCCACCATCAAGCCCATCATGGTCAGCAGATTCAACGACCAGTCCAGAAAATAAAGCACGGAAATCGTCATCATGATGCACAGTGGAATTGACAGGGTGATCAGGGCCGTCATCCGGACCGCGCGGAGGAAATACAGCAGGATCAGCGAGGCGAACAGGGCGCCCCAGACCGCGGTCGTTTGAATATTGTCAATCGAATCGCGCACCGCCCGGCCCTGGTCCCACATGACGTTGAATTGTGCTCCGGTTTCTTCGCCGATCCGTTCCAATTCTTCCTTAACCCGGACCGATACGTCCACGACGTTGGCGCTCGATTCCTTGTATACGTCCAGGCCCACCGCTTCCTTGCCGTTGATTCGCCACGACCCGAGCCGAGACGGCATTCCGAACAGCACCCCCCCGACGTCGGACACGCTGACCGGTCCCAGGCCGTTCGACCGCTTGACGGGTATCCGCCGGATCTCTTCCATGTCCTTGAACCGCGCCAGGGAGCGGATGAAGTATTTCTTGCCGCCTTCGTGTACATAACCGCCCGCCAGCGCGAAATTCTCTCCCTGCAACGCCTGTACCACGTCGGCGGGCCGGACGCCGAGCGAACGCATGCGTTCCTGTAGCACAACGACCGTGATCTCCTTCCTGAATCTTCCCCAGAAAGAGATTTTCGCCACCCCGTCGATTCGCTCCAGCCGTCGTTGAACCCTGTCTTCAATGAACGACTGGATATCGTCCAGTCCCTCCGGCGGGGCCACCCCCATCCATATGATCTCCTGGTCGGTCTCCTCGTTATATTTCCACACCCCCGTCCTCTCGCGCTTTTCCTGGGGCAGTTCCAGTTTCAACCGGTCGAGCCGGTCCATGACCTGGTTGTAGGCCAGAGACATGTCGGTCTCGGGGCGAAATCTCAGACTGGCATTCGCCCAGTCCTTGCCGGCCCACGTGCGCATTTCGCGGAGGTTTTTCACCGTGCCCAGATACGACTCGAACAGCTGGCAGATTTCCTGGTCGTTCTCCTTGGGAGACGTATCCCGGCTGTCCACCCATACCCACAGCCGCTTCCGGTCCCATCCGGAAGGAAAGGCCTGCAGGCGTATCTTCATATAGGATACGCAGCCGATCACCAGCAGCGCCACCAGGCACATGGCCACCGTCACCGGCCTGGTTATGGAAAGGCGTGGGAGAAGCGCTTGTCGGTCTGCCACCTGAAGCTCCCGCAGAAATCGGATTCGAACAACCGGTCAATCAAAAGCGGTAACAATAAAAGATACACATCCGGCGGCTCGGAATGCAAATATTCAATTCGTGTTGGGTGGGGACCTCTCCCCCCGGCCCCCTCTCCCACGGGGAGAGGGGGAGCAATACCAGGAAAACCGGCCTCACACGGCGACACGAAGAAACTAAGCTCTAATTAAGCGAGTTATTTCAGA
>JAAXHE010000286.1 GCA_012271065.1 Candidatus Latescibacterota bacterium | reverse complement strand
TTCGTCATCATGTGGATCGTCTTCTTCTTCAACATCGCCGCCGGAATCTCCGTCATCAGCTTCCAGTCGGAAATCCTCCAGGAGATCTGGGGCCTCGCAGACAGTACGATCGAGCCAAGCACGCTGGCCGAATACGGCGCCACGCTCATCGCCGTCAGCTCGATCTGCAACGGATTGGGGCGTCTGTTCTGGGGACTTCTCTCGGACCGCTTCGGCCGGGTCACGGTTTTCAGGGTTCTCCTCGCCAGCCAGATGGTCGTCTTCGGCATCCTCATGACGGAGACCAATCCCTGGATATTCTCCGCCCTCGTATGCTACGTACTGCTCTGCTTCGGCGGCGGTTTCGCGACCATGCCGCCCTTCGTTCTGGACGTCTTCGGCACAAAGAAGATGCCTACCATCTACGGCGCCGTCCTGACGGCCTGGGCGGCCGCCGGTATATCGGGTCCGTTGTACGTGGGGTATCTCAAGGACGTCTATCCCGACAGAGCCGTCATGTATTGCTTCCTCATCGGAATTCTCATGCTCGGCGTCGGGTATCTGTTCTCGTATCTGCTGAACGACGGCAGGATTCGCCTGGGGCGTCCCACGCTTTCGAGCACGTTGCATCGATACGGGATACCTGTACCGGGAAAATCCTGAGCGCGACCACGGGTGGACCTGCGCCTGGGCTATACTGGCTCGCGAGGCAAGCGTGTGCCGAAATTCGTAGAATGCGTTCTTAAGGCAGTCGGCGACGCGATGTGAACGCTACAGGAATGGAAGCATCGAAGTCCAATAACCGCAGACACGAATTTAGAACTGTAGAATTCCTCCCCCCAATTCTTCAGCCTGCCAATCCCGGTCTATTCTTCCTTTCAGATATCCGTGAGAATCTCGCGGCCGTTCAACGCCTGTACCGGCCGGTTATTCTTGTTGACGATAGCTTTGAATGCGGCAATCTGCGCCTCTGAGAGTTCAACGGGCGTCGCCATCACGAGCCATTTCACATCCTCGGAACAGGGCGGGGTGGTCAGCGAGCCGTCATACCTGTAGGTACGCGTGTCACGCGGCAGCAAGTCACCGGGGTTGACCGTGACGTCTTCGATGCGTTTCATTTCACCAGGCGTTTGCGGCAAATGCGCCCAGACGGGATCGAATGCGATGTGTCGGCTTCCGCGCTCGATCAGAACGCCGATTACGGCCAACGCACCCTCGCCGTTGCGGTGAACGAGATGCATTTCCATGTCGAACGACCTGCCTTCCACCGTATGTTCGGATGGCGCGTGGAAATGGAACTGCAGCAGGCTGTATTTTTCGCCGCCAACCTCTATCCAGTTTTCGCCGGTGGAAGCAACTTCTATGGTATGGCCGTTATTGTGGATATTCAGGGGCGTTGGCCGGTAGTTGAAGGTGATGGACGGCAGGCTTGCCGACCTGGGGTTTCGGAGGTCAATGGGTGATTGGCGCGACCCTGTGGCGCATAGCGCATAGTTCGGGCTCAGCCGACCCCACACGTCGGGCCCGTTATCGGCGCCGTACCCCCACCCGGCCTTATCCGAATGAGATGGCGGATCTTCCGATTCACAACAGGCAAACATCGCAATACACACAATGAGTATCAAGATCGTCGGTTCGATACCAGGCATATCGTCTCCTATATGGGGCGCCATGTGAAGGTCAGCGTTCCCAACACGGGACAATGCGACTCCGGACGATGTCGAATCCGGAGGTCGTGCAATTGCTGTGACATGGAGATTCTTGCGTCGATAATATCCATGTCGTGTCCGGCCGGTCCAATATCTGACGTGAGGCGGGTTTAACGCAATGAAAATACTGTATGCCGGCATTGCGGGCGTCGTGCTGCTTACCGCAAGTACCTCCGCGATCGCGCAGTCGTTCACGTTCACTGGGCACGCCGAATACATCGGCGGTCGTACCAACGAGTTCGGAGATGACGTAAACGGGTCTATCCTTGCGCAACCTCAACTGGTGTGGGACGTGGGAAAGGCGATGGCCGGCGAAGCCAGCCAGTTCATGGTCGGCGTAGAGTTCCAATATTGGCGCAACAAGCTCGGAACCGATGAAGACGAAATGACCGCGCAGATGCTGGTGGTCTGGCGAATGTAAACGGAGTATCGTGCTAACCGATCGGGAGAGATGAATGCCTTCGGAAGAAACCCGTGCAAAGGAAACCATCCGGTACGAACCGGACGAACGGCCCCCGCACACCGTCGCCGCCGCCGTGGGCTTTCAGGCTGCGGTTGTGGTCCTGGCGCCCGTGGTACTCAGCGCCGTGATTATTGGCCGGGCGGCCAATCAATCTGACAGCTATCTGAACTGGATCGCCTTCGCGGCGCTGGTGGTCAGCGGCGTGAGTACGGTCCTGCAGGCCGTGAGAGTGGGGCGGATCGGGGCGGGACATGTGCTCATCATGGGCACGTCCGGCGCCTTTATCGCGGTGTGCATTACGGCGCTGGTGAAGGGCGGGCCCGCGTTAATGGCGAGTCTGATCGTGGTGTCCTCGTTGTTTCAGTTCGCCCTGGCCTCACGTCTTTCACTCCTGCGCCGGATCATTACCCCGGTTGTCGCCGGAACCGTGATCATGCTGATCGCTGTCACGGTGATGCCCGTGGTTTTCGGCCTGTTGACGGACGTGCCCGAGGGGACGCCCGCGGCAGGGCCGCCTGCCGCGGCGGGCGCCGCATTCGTTACCCTCGTCGTGCTGGCGGTGCGGGCCCCCGCATCCCTGCGGCTGTGGGCGCCGCTGATCGGAATCGCCGTTGGATGCGCGGTTGCCGCCCCGTTCGGACTGTACGATGTGCGTCCGGTCTTCGAAGCGCCATGGATCGGTTTTCCGAATTACGCATGGCCGGGGCTGGATCTCTCGTTGAGCGCGGAGTTCTGGGCGCTGCTTCCGGCATTTGTGGTGGTCACGGTCGTCGGGGCGATCGAGACGGTTGGCGACGGCGTTGCGATTCAACGGGTCTCCCGGCGCCGGCCCCGCGCAACCGACTTCCGCCTGGTACAGGGCGCCCTCAACGCCGACGGGATGGGCAATCTGCTCTCCGGTCTCTTCGGGACGCCGCCCAATACGACCTATTCCACCAGCATTTCGCTCGCCGAACTCACCGGGGTCGCGGCGCGCCGCGTCGGGATATACATCGGGATCATATTCGTCCTGCTGGCCCTGTCCCCAAAAGTAACCGCCCTCGTGATCGCCATTCCCAATCCCGTCGCATCCGCCTATGTCACGCTGCTGATAGGCCTGTTATTCGTACAGGGCATGAAGCTGATTGTGGAGGACGGCATCGATCACCGGAAGGCCACGGTGGTCGGGCTGGCGTTCTGGCTGGGCGTGGGCTTTCAGAACCAGGTAATCTTTCCTGACATGCTGGGCGGGACGTGGGGCACGTTGCTCGGAAACGGGATGACCGCGGGCGGCCTCGCGGCAATCCTGCTGACCGCTTTCATGGAATTGACGGCCCGACGCCGGAAACGCCTCCAGGTCGAATTGTCCACCGCCTCACTTCCCGGGATCGACAAGTTCATCCGTGGGTTCGCGGCAGGTATCCGGTGGCCCGAGCCGGCAACAGGCAGGTTGTGCGCCGCGGGCGAAGAGACCCTGTCGATTCTGATAGAACAGGCCGGTGAGCCTGCGCCTGAGGGCGGGCGGCTGCTCGTCATCACCGCCAGGAAGGTGGAAGAGTCAGCGGAACTGGAGTTTCTGGCGGCTGCGGCGGGAGATAATCTGGAAGACAGGCTGGCCTATCTGAGTGAACAGCCCGAGATCATGGACGAGCACGAAATATCGTTCCGGCTTTTACGCCATTACGCGTCGTCGCTGCGCCACCAGAAATATCACGATCTGGACATCGTTACCGTCCGGGCGGACGGCGCGTCGTAATCGGGCAGGACATTAATACGGACGCATCTGAACCGCGAGGGCGAGCGAGAGTTCGATTTCCGTGATCGCCCGAAACGTCGCCTGGCCGATCAGATCGAGCTTTCTCACCTGGTTGATGCGGGGGGCCACGCGCGCCAGTTCTCTGGCAGACAGAATCTGGCTGAAGAGATTGCAGGCGCGCGCGTTGCCTGCCACCACCCATCTGGTCCGGCTGAACATTAAGAAGCCTCGCCAGGGATATTATATGACGAAAATCGATTACCAAACGCTCCGGGGGGACATTTCAGGCGGTGTCACGGCAACCTTCGTGGTACTGCCTGTCGCGTTGGCGCTGGGGGTCGCGTCAGGCATGGGCGCGGCGGCCGGCATGTACGGCGCGATCGGGATCGGCTTCTTCGCGGCGGCATTCGGCGGTACGCGGACCCGAATTTCGGGTCCTACGGCGCCGATGACCGTCGCTTTCGTTGTCATTGTCTCAATCTACACGTCCAACCTCGCCGAAGCGCTGACCGTGGTGGTCATGGCCGGGTTGCTGCAGGTGTTACTTGGCCTTTCGAGGATCGGCCGATTCGTGGCCTATACGCCGCGCGTGGTGATCTCGGCATTTATGTCCGGCATCGGCATCATCATCATGGTGATTCACATCCTTCCGGTCCTCGGCTCGGCCCTGGTGCCGGGCGGTGTGATCGGCACGACCCGCGCGGTGGCCGAAGCGGTTGAGAACGTGAACTACAACGCGGTGGCCATCGCCGTCGTTGCTCTCGTTGTGGGCGCGGTCTGGCCCCGAAGGCTGGCCAGACACCTCCCCGGCCCACTGCTGGCGCTGATCGCGGGGACGATGCTCGGCGTGTTCTGGCTGACGGACGTGCCGGTCATCGGCCGGATACCGAACGGATTGCCGGAACTGCGATTGACGGCGCCTTCCGTCGGCTTTTTGGTGAATGCGCTGGCGCCCGCGCTCATTCTCGCCCTGCTGGGTTCCGTGGACAGCCTCCAGACCTCTCTGGTTGCCGACTCGTTCAAGGGTACGAGGCACAATCCAAGCCGGGAACTGATGGGGCAGGGCGTCGGCAATATGGTCTCGGGACTGTTCGGCGGTCTCCCTGGCGCGGGGTCGACAACGGGTACCTTAACCAATATACGCGCCGGAGGGGACACGCCCGTATCGGGCGCACTGTATGCGGTACTGATGCTCGGTCTCCTGTTGGGTCTCGGCCGGTACGTGGTGCCGATTCCACATGCGGTTCTCGCCGGAATCCTGATGAAAGTCGGATGGGATATCGTAGACTGGCGTCTTCTCGCGCGGGTCCACCGCCTGCGCCGCGAACACCTTCTGGTGATGCTGATTACTCTGGGCCTCACGGTCTTTGTCGACCTGGTGACCGCCGTCGCGATCGGCCTCATCGTTGCGGGCATGGTACACGCGCGGCAACTGGAGCGCCTGGAGCTGGACAGTGTGGTCTCCGTGCCCCTGCTGGACCGGACGTTCTTTTCCGGGGAGGAGGACATTGACGTGGCCGCCTTCAGTCCGGACTCAGCTCGTGTGGGACAGGTTGAACTCGGGGGAAGCCTCACCGTCGCATCCTCCCACAAGCTGGCGAGCGTGATCGGCGCGGATATCAAGGACCACGAGGTGGTTATCCTCGACTTCTCCGGGGCCACGTATCTGGACGACAGCGCAGCCAGGGTCATCGGGCAGCTCATGGACATCGCCAGGAGCGGGAAGACCGAGTGCATTGTGATGGGACTGTCCGGCCTGGTTTCGAGGACCCTGAACGCGCTCGGTATCCTCAAGCATGTACCGAGGCATCGCATTGTCGACACGATGGACGAGGCGCGACAGGCGGCGAGAGGTGTCCTCGGCATATAGCCGACCGTCCGCGGTTACCTGGTGCCGGCGCAGAATCCTTTGAAGGAAATAACCGACCGGATTGACGATTGAAGCGGGGCTGGTATGACAGCCGAATTTTACTCAAGCCGAGGTGCAACATCCGCATTATCCCGGACGGCAGTGATTCAGGATAATCTTCGTGATTTGACGATATTTCAGCAGTTCGCCCGACCCATCAGTCACTAACGAGTTCGTCCGCAACATTATTCTCTGAACGGTATCTTCGGATTGCAGGAAGTCACACCCGACGAGTTTTCGCGAGGTACAGATAACGATACATAGTAACGGTTCATGCGCTGAACGCTCGAAATTCGGCAGAATAATGTGAGGTTTTTTTAGAAGAAATTCAGACATGCCCTTGTGTACATGGAAATTGCATTTATATTATACTATTATGGATAAATCTAACAGCGAGTTCGAATGCTGAAGCGGGGACGTTCGTCGTCCGGTTCATTCGCTTCTTCAATCATAATGGTGAAGGAGTCAGGGGCCGGTTTCAGTGGGCGTTATTTGAGGACACTGCTTGTGGCGTTCGGGCTTTTTACGCGGGTAACCCGCAGCATTAGATTCTTACAGTAAGACTTCAACGCAAAATGCGTACATATTTGATCATGCTGCCAGCTAACGAAAGGCGTTGAAATCCCCCTTCCCCATCAGCCGTCGCCGGCGCCGGCCGTTCGACGCTTTGACAAGCTTAGGGCAATCCTAAGGCGCATCAAGCTCAGGGACCGGCTCGGGGCTTCTGCGACTCCCCCGCAAGGGGGGAGTGATTCGACCGTTTAACGGGATCGCGTGTTCGCTGCCACCTATTTGGTTGCGGCTGAGTACAGCGAAGCCGCGCTAGGAGGGATCGTCATGTTCAGCGGTATGCGCAGTTTTTTAGTATTCGCAGTGGCAGTGAGTCTGACGTGGGGCTGCGGTCGTGAACGCCTGACATCGTCGCACGTACCGGAGTCCGGAGAACAGTTCGGTCAACCCGCCGGCAAGATTGCCCTCAACGGCATGATGAGGGCCGTGGTGGTGGCCAACGTGTCGGACGGCGAGACGCCTGTAAGCGGTGCTACTGTCGAGTTCTCACGTTCGGTTTCAGGTCAGGCGGCCAGTTTCCAATGGTCGGGGTCCACCAATGTACGCGGTCAGGCCTATGTGGATATCGGGGGCGCCGGGGTGACGGGCTACTACCGGGCGCGGGCGATGCGGGACGGCAGCGAGATCGGTTCCTGGTTGAGCATACCGGTCAACAGCGGATATCAATCGTCGGTTGAACTGCCTGTCGGCGAAAAAGCAAGGGCAACCGGTTCGATCGCGCTGACGCCCGGGGGACTCCCCGCAAAAATCGCGATCGGCGTGGCCATTCCGCTTACGGGTCCTCAAGACGTGTACGGCCTTCCGGCGATGGCAGGCTTCGAGTTGGCTCAGGCGGAAATCAACAGTTCTTCGAGACTCGGCGGCGCAAGTATCGAATTTGTCGTCGAGGATACCGAGGGCACGATCGACGCCGGCACTGCAGCGTTCAACAAACTCATCAACGAAAGCGGCGTAAACGTCATCCTGGGCCCCGGTATTTCCACCGTGGGAAAGGAAGTGTTTCCAATTGCCCAGCAGAACGAAGTCCTGGCATTCAGTTCGACGTCGACCGCCGTCGGCCTGAGCGCCATCGGCGATTATATCTTCCGCTCCGGTCTCAACGTGGGTACGCTGGTCCCGGGCGCCGTCAAGGATCTGCAGGAGAAACTGAGGTTTAGCAGGGTCGCCACAATGGTCGACGACACCGACGTCTATTCCACGAGCCTGGATGAGGCGGTAAGCAATGCCCTGGCGGAAGGCGAAGTCGAGATTCTGGGTCGAGAGACATTCGCAACGGGAGATACATCGTTTGCCGACCAGTTGAACAACATCAAGGAGTTGAATCCGCACGCCGTCTTTGTTTCGTGTCTGGCGTCGGATATGATAAGAATCATGGTCCAGTCCCGTGAAGTCGGCGTTCCTTCGAATATTCCCATCATTATTCCCGAAATGACGATGGATGAAGTGGTTGCCGCCGGAGACGCCGCGGAACGTGTGATCAGCATTACGAGTTGGGCAACCAACGCTTCCACGCCGGGGAATCAGACTTTCATTGATAGTTATATGGCGGCAAACGACAGTGAACCGGGACCGTGGGACGCGCTTTCATACGCCTCTCTGTACATACTCGCGGATGCTATCGCAGACGCCGGATCGACGGAAGCGGGCGCAATTAAGGACGCAATGGCCGCTACCCGGGATGTCGACACGATTCTGGGCCAATTCTCATTCAACGCCGACGGCGACGCGGTCTACGATCCCATCGTGCTTGTTGTTCGGGACGGCGCATTCGAGTTGTTCGAGTAAGTTCTCGCTTCGCGGTTTCCTGAATTCCCGAGCCCGGTGGTTGTCTTACCCGGTATTCAATGGGCAGGATCGTGAAACGTTGGTCGGCTTCTCCGGGACGATACCCGGATCGGCCGGCTCCTTCGAAATTGGTGGATACCTTTGATGTCCCGATGTCGTCTCAGTGTGCTTGTGCTGGCGCTTGCCGCGGGTGTGACATGGAGCTGCGGCGGTGAACGCGTGACGACGTCGCAGGCGCCGGAAACCGAAGGACAGGCAGTCCAACCCCTTGGCAAGCACGCGTTCGGTGGAAACAATGAACAGGCCGCGGTGCTGGCCCGCGTGCAGCAGGGCGACGCGGCCCTGCTCCTGTCGGAGTTCCTCGGCACACCGCAGTCCGAGGGCATTTATTTTGCCGGACCGGAGCCGGTTCACGGCGAAAACGTCAATATCGCAACCGGCAAGAACGGAGACGCGGTTCTTGCTGAAATCCAGTCTAACTTCGGCGGTACCCATCCCAATCCGTTCTGGGCACACTCGTACGACGCCACAACGCTGCTTCTGAGCGCCATCAACTCGGTTGCGGTGGCCGATGGCGGGACGTTATACATAGACCGCGTCGCACTGCGCGCGGAGGTGGGCGCCACGGCCGGCTTTCCCGGTCTCATCGGCGAACTCACCTGTGACGCGTTCGGAGACTGCGGCACCGGGCGTGTGAACATCTACCACCACACGGATACGAGCATCGTAGACCCGGCGCAGTTGCCCGTGGTCTATCGTTTCGAGCCGTGAAGCGCGGCCGGCGGTCGGGATGAGGATCGGATTCGGGATTCGTTCTCATTCGATGCAGATTGGAACGCTGTTCAGGGATCGTCTGCACTGATTATCGGCGATGGCCCATTCCGGATATTCGGGTGTGCCTGCGATTCACCGGTCAGGTGTATCCGCACCGGCCGGTTGGTTCCACATAAATGACAGGCAGTGCAGGCTGCCTGTCATTTTGCGCTTTGGCGGAAGACGAACCTCTGCCTGTATTGCATCCGTTCGACTTGCTCAGTGCAAGCAGCACAAGCGTTTCGACACCTTTCGACAGCCGTTCGGCAGGCTCAGGACATCGGCTCGGGGACCGAGCTCAATGCAGGCAACGCAGCGAGACGCGATGGCGGAAATCCGGGATCTGGACACGATTCTGGGCAGGTTCTCGTTCAACGCCGAGGGTGCCGCGGTATACGATCCCGTTGTGCTGATCGCGCGGGACGGCGAATTCGAGATTTTCGAATGATCGCGCGTTTCCTGTATTCCATCGCGTCTGCGTGGGGGGATGGCTCCCGTTGGTATCAAATACCCGTACGCAAAGCGATCAGCCGGCCATTTCAGTTTGTCTCACAGGAAGAATTCAAACCGGAGGGGATTACCATGGTAACCAGTTCTCGCAGTTTGTTCCTGCTCGCGCTTGTCGCGGCCGTAACCTGGGGTTGCGGGGGTGAACGCCTGACGACGTCGCACGTGCCCGAGGCTGACGTTCGAACCGGCCAGCCATTGGGTAAACTGGCGGTCGGTGGAGACGCAACGCCCGCCCTGGTCGTCGCCCGCGTGACGCAGGGTGAGAATCCTGTAAGCGGAATCACCTTGGAAATCGCACGTTCCATTTCCGGGCGCCCGGCCAACTACGAGGCATCGGGAACGACCGATGCGAACGGCGTGGCGCGAGTGGAGGTCGGCGGGTCGGGGGGGTACTACCGGGCCCGGGCGATGCAGGACGGAAGTTCGCTGGGATCGTGGGCCAGTATACCGTTAAATGGGGGGTACGAAACCAACGTCGATTTGCCTGTTGGTGACAAGGCGCGAGTAACGGGTTCGTATGAACGGGCCCTGGTAGCGTTCGGCGAGGGTCAGGCCGTGCATATCCGATCCCTGCTCACCCATACGATCGCGGCATCGCTTGGCGATCCGTCGCGCAATGCCGTTGAGCTGGCTGTCCGGGACTACGGAACCGTCCAGGGCCGCGACGTCGAACTCGGCGATCCAATTGACGGCCTGTGCGGGCCGGAAGGTGGACGGGCGGGCGCAGAGCAGATTGTCTCGGATACGCGTGTGCTGGGCGTCATCGGAACTTCATGCTCCGGCGCGGCGGTGGCGGCCTCGCCGGTCATCAGCGCGGCCGGACTGGTGATGATCTCGCCATCCAATACGTCACCGAGATTGACGTCCGACCTGGCGGGCAACGCGAGCTCCGACTATCACCCCGGTTACTTCCGCCTTGCGATCAACGATCTCTACCAGGCGCGGGCCGTCGCGGATTTCGCATACAACGAACTTGGCCTGCGGCGCATGGTGGCCGTCGACGACGGAGACGCCTATACCACGGCCCTCGTCAGCGCGTTCGGCGATGCGTTCGCCGCAGTGGGCGGAGAGGTACCCGTCAGCGCACGGATAGACAAAGGGCAAACGGACATGTCGACCGTCCTGTCGGAATTCGCGGAAGCGGGGCCGGACGGCATCTTCTTCCCGCTCTTCGACGAGGAAGGATTGCCTTTCGCGAAGCAGGCGCGGGAGTTCGACGGTCTCGAGGGCGTGACGCTCATCACCGGCGCCGCCTTGCTCGACTCGGAGTTTCTCGCTACGCCGCAGTCAGAAGGCGTGTACGCCGCCGGACCGGAGGCGGATCTCGGCTCGAACGTGAATGCCGTAACCGGCAAGAGCGCGGACGAGGCACTGGCCGCGTATGACGCGGCCTACGGCGGGTTTCCGGGCACCCCGTACTGGGCGCATTCCTACGACGCCACAACGCTGCTGCTCAGCGCCATCGAGTCCGTGGCGATTGCGAGAGACGGAAAGCTGATCGTGGACCGCAACGCGCTGCGCCGGAAACTTCACGCGACGTCCGGTTTCGAGGCTCTCGTCGGCACGCTCGCCTGCGACGAATTCGGCGACTGCGGCGCCGGACGCATCAATATCTACCACCACACGGACACGAGCGTCACGGATCCCTCGCGATTGCCCGTGGTCTATCGCTTCGTGCCGTAGTGGTCAAACAGTCCGTTGAATAAGTCCATCCGGGCTGCGGCCGGCCCNNGGACTCGGTCGCGCGCCTTGTCTTCGCCCACAATGGCTGGTACGCGGGATCTGGAAACAGTCCTGGGCGCGTTTTCTTTCGACGGAAGCGGAGACGCGGTTTACGACCCGGTCGTGTTGATCGTCAGGGACGGTGAGTTGGCTGTTTTCGAATAAGCGTCGGCAACGGCCCGTACGCTTCCGGTACCTATCCTCCCATCTGTGCGATTCGCTTTACCATCCACTCAACGTAGGTTTTCCGGGTCATACCTCGTCTTCGCGACTCGCCGTCGATGAAGGCCGCGACGCCCTCGTCCAGCGTCATATGGGCGCGCACGTTCCGGCCTGTGATACGGATTAACGGGACCGACACAAGTGCATTCCCGCACGGAACGTCCACCCGCTCAAGAGCGCTTGGCTGTGAAATCTTCTCACCGTCCTTCTCGGCCTCGATTGCATAGTCGCGAAGGGCTTCTTCGGCGTTCACGAGCGCCTCGTCGACCGTTGTTCCCATAGCGACGATTCCGGGAAGGTCGGGAAACGTAACGCCATAGGCGCCTTTTTCACCATCGATCAACGCGGGATAACGAGCCATGTCTTGGTCCTCTTTCAGGGTTGACTATTCCGTCCAACCCGCCTTCTCTGCAATGGAGCGAGCAACGCCGGGAGATAGCGTTCTATGGCGTGGAAGGGCAATGACCCCTCGATGCCAGGGTGCCTAAAGATATCGTGACAGGCGCCGTGGCGTGCCAGGTTCCACCCTTCCCTTTCAGGGAGGCACCGGATACGAATCGTTCCGGTTTGCAATTCTGCGTCTCCCTTGTTATATATATGTCCGTTTCCTTGGCAGATGTCAACCCATTTAGTGCAAATAAATGAACGTTCTCAATCCTGACTCTCAGCCTGCAACATCAAGGCATCAGCCTGTCGTCAAGGAAGAGAGGAGACGAAACAATAAAGGCGAAATCCCCAAGAGTTGCGGTTTTGCGGCAGTTACCGAATAGGACAAGCGTCTCCTGAAGGGGATCGCGCGGGCCGACTCGGTCGGTCTGGACGCCCACAAGTGGTTCTTCCAGCCGTACGAGGCGGGGTGTCTTCTGGTAAGGGACGCCGGCGTCCTCGAGCGCGCATTCGCCGTGCATCCGGATGTCCTGCAGGATACCGTGTGGGGCACGAACCATCCCAACATCGCGGACCGGGGCCTGCAGTTGAGCCGGTCCATGCGGGCGCTGAAGATCTGGATGTCGGTACAGACCTTTGGGATGGCGGCGTTCAGGCGTGCCGTGTCGAAGGGGATGGAACTTGCCAGCCGTGCCGGGGAGTACGTGGAGAAAAATACGAACCTGGAACTCGTGACGCCCGTGTCGCTGAGTGTGGTTTGTTTTCGTGTGAATCCCGGCGGCGCGGGACTGGATGCGGCGTCCCTGGAAGAAATCAACAGGAAGGTGCTTGCGCGCGTTTTCTGGGAAGATCGGGCGTTTTTTTCTTCGACGACGCTACACGGCACGTTTTCGCTCAGGCTGTGTATCATCAACCACAACACCAGATGGGAAGACGTCAGGGAAACCCTTGACACCACCGAGCGGTTCGGGTTGGAGGCCCTGAAGAAATAGAACGGGCCCGGGGCGATTCGAGTACCGTACAGTTCGATAGGTACTACGGGTAGAGCGACGCCAACTCGCGGTGGATCAGTTGCATCTGCTCAGGGAATTTCTTCTTCACGACTTGAACGATCCGTCCATCCGAAACGTGTTTGACAAACTGTTCCGTAGTAAGGTCCAGGCCTCTGGTACATCTGGATGCAACCGCTGTTTTGCGGATACCCAGTTTTTCGGCAACCACCCGGAAGGCCTCCGAATGGCTTTTCCCCTCTCTCATTTGTCGAATAACCGGAATCACGCAGTCCTCGAGGGTATCGCACACTTCGTCTTGTGATGACGGTCTGTTGTTGTAACCCGGATTCACCACAACCAGCGTCTCGTGCAGCAACAGCCGCATGACCTTCCTGCGCGCGCTTGTCAGTACTGCCTGCGGGTCACTGATGCGATCTTCCAATTCAGCCAGTTCCATTCTCCAGCTGCCCAGTTCCGACCTGAGTCGCCCTTCCCAATTGTAATACAGGCGGCGTTCCTGTACCCGGCTCTCCGGCCGCTCTGTTTTGGACAGGCCGGCTTTGTATTTCTCAAACAGGGCATCCAGTCCGCCGTCATCTCTCAATTCCGTTTCCCTCGCGTTGATTTTTTCGTGCAGCTCCCGCCTTTGCGTTTCGATAGTCCGTTGGATGCTTCTCAGTTCCCGTTCGACCAGCTCTTTGAACAGCTTTGCAATCTGGTGGGCGTATCCGTTGCCGGAAGACCGCATGGTTTCCCTCCCATGATCTTCGGGTCCTGGTGGTCACGATGGATGATGCGTAAAAGTGTGTCTCTTAAAGGAGCCCCCATGAGGTCTTCTCCGTCGCCGACGTGACGCTCCGAACCGCGAGGTCGTCACAAGGGTCGATGATGGGCGTTTCCTGAATCCCGAAATAGACGCCGCATGCCGTACTGCCGAAACGGGGGTTCATAAACACATACAAAATCCGTGCCGAATCCGGGATTTGGAGTCAATTGCCTTAATATCAATGGGTTAAGTCTATCGATAATCACCGGTAGGCTCGCGGCAGTGTTGCAGATTGCACCTCTGGCGAATTCCGTGCCGGGTGTCCCGGTGCCGTATATCGATACAAGTAGTTGTTTAAAAGTCATTTATGAGAAAAACCGAATAAGAGGGTGCGGAATGCGCGTCAATCTGCGTCACAAGTCGCTTTCTGCAACAATTCAGGTTGTCCACTTCCTGACGCGAATATCGCGGTTTGACATCCCGGACCTGTATCGTTAATCTTAACCTCAATCCGAAAAAAACAGCATCGCGGCGTCGCGATAAAACCCTCCGAAACGGGGCGTTATCGACGTATAGAAGGACGTTTTTTCCCGTCACGTCCAGTGACCTGGTGTATCTTGGTAATCCGCCGTTTAATCGCCTTTATCAACTCGCATATATTCGATTTGACGTCCCCGAAAGATAACGAATCAAGGTTACCTGTGTTGACTGTCGGATGAGTGCTGTCAGCCAATCGCTTCACCGCAGGAGGAAAACCATGACGGGTCACGGAATCGCAGCAATCGTTGCAGGAATTGTCATCGGCGTCAGTCATATCGCTGCCGCCCACGAAGGCCACGACGGGGAGTCCGGTCCCGGATCCATCGCGTTCACGGCAGTCGTCCCTATCCTGAACGTCGCGAGCGTGGAAGCGAGCATCGGGCACTACGTCTCCGTTCTCGGGTTCAGGAAGGACTGGGACTGGCCTGCCGGGGAAGAGGACAAGACCTTTGCCTCCATAACCAATGGAGAGGTGACCATCTTTCTCTGTGAGAATGCGCAGGGCGCCCGGCCGGTCTGGATCTACTACAGCGTCGATAGTGTCGACGAACTGCACGAGAAGCTGGCGCGGGCGGGGGCGGACATCAGGCAGAAGCCCGTCGATCAGCCCTGGAAGGCGCGGGAGATGCTCGTTGCCGACAGAGACGGCCACATTCTGCGCATCGGGGGACCGAGCAAGGGTGGGCACGGTGAAGGGGCGAAAGAACACGGCGAGGACAAGAAGAAGCACGAAGGGAGCGAGGAAGACAGCGACAGGGAGGAAGGGCACCATTAGAAGGAGAAGCGGAACCTGCCCCCTGAAGGCGGGGAGACGGTAGAGGGTAGACGGGAGAAGAAGCCCTTGCCGGATATTTTTTCCTTCCTTGCCTGCGGCACGAAAAGAGACCTCACAAGGCAGGTAATCTCTACCCTCTCCCGTCTCACCTCTACCCGCTTATTGCCTTTTTCGTTGAAAAAGTTTATCTTAAGTTAAACTTGAAGAAGGAGACAAGATGCCAGAAATCATCAACGCCAAACAGCTTCGGGCGCGTCTGAAGGAGGTTGTCTCAAAGGTGCGAGACGGCGCGCGCTTTACCGTCCTGTACCGCAGTCGTCCTGCTTTTGACATCGTCCCCGTTGGCAGTCCGCCAATCCAGAATACGCCGCTTGAAGCGGACCCCCTTTACCAGGCGCCTCCTGTGGGTGCTTCGGAATCGGGCGACGTTGCCGCGCGGCATGACGAGGTGCTGTACCCGTGAGGCAGATATTCGTGGATACAGCCGGATGGGTCGCTGCCGCGGATAGCCGGGATTCGAAGGGATCGGCAGTGCGGGAAGCCCGCGACAATTGGCTTTCGTCCGGGGGCCTTCTGACCACGAGCGACTACGTTATCGACGAGACGCTGACCACCATCCGGTCACGCCTTGGTCTGGATGCCGCTGAAGCGTGGTGGGGGCAGATCGACGGCTCATCGCGCTTGAGGATCGAGTCGATCCACGAACCGAGAAGGGAACGTGCCCGTGCGCTCTTTTTCGGATACAGGGACAAGGAATTCTCCTTTACGGATTGCTGCAGCTTCGTTCTCATGCAGGAATTGCGGATTCGGCGTGTGTTGACGCTGGATCATCACTTCCGCCAGATGGGGTTTGAGGTGGTGCCTTGACGCGGACGCCAATAGGCGGTGAGACGGTAGAAAAAATGCGGTGAGACGGTAGAGGTAAGACGGTAGAAGAAATGCGGGTAGACGGTAGAGGTGAGACGGTAAAAGAAATCCTTGCCCGGTGTATTTTTCCTCCTTGCCTGGAGCACGAAATGAACCCTAACTAGGCAGGCAATCTCTCCCGTCTAACGTCTCCCTTCTCACCAGGTGGTGGGGCGGGATGTGGTCCTCTGCCTTCTCCCCTCTTCCCTCTCCCGCCCTTCTGATTGGAGTTTTCTATGGATCGAGACGAAGTTCGTGCGCATCTGACCGGGATCATTTCGTCGATCGCAACACCGTTCAAAAAGGACGGCAGCGTGGATTACGACGGGCTGCGGCACCAGATCGATTTCGTGCTGGAGGGAGGGAGCCGCACCGTGCTGCTGACGGTGGGGGACAGCCACTATATCTGTATGTCGGAGGCGGAGATCGCGGAAGTGACCCGGGTCGCGTGCGAGCATACGGCGGGCCGGGGAATGGTTGTGGCGGCCGACCGGTATCACGACACCCGGCGCTCGATCGCCTTTGCGTCTTTCGCGAAAGATCAGGGTGCGGACGTGCTGATGGTGCTTCCGCCCAACTGGGGGCCGTCGTGTACGGTGGAGACGATGGTCGAACACTACGGCGCGGTGTCCCGGACGATGCCGGTTATGATCGTTACCGGCGCTTTTTCCGCGCAGGGTCCGGAATTCGGACTGGAGGTGATCGACAGAACGCTTGACGGATTCGAAAACGTGGTGGCCATAAAGGACGATATGTGCGCGGATTTCGCCCGCCGGCTATGCCTGGTCGCTCACGACCGGGTGGCGGTGTTCGCCGGCGGGCAGAAGGTGAACCACATGAATATGTGGCCGTATGGATGCGACGGATATATGTCGACGTACATTACGCTCAAGCCGGAGATCGCGCGGCGATACTGGAGCGCGATCCGGAAAGCGGACGTCGAGGGGGCGCGAAAGGTCATGCGGAAGTACGACATGCCGTTCTTCGACTATATCGGCAAACTGACCGGCGGGTGGAACGCGGGGTTCCATGGTGCGATGGAAATCTTCGGTGTGGCCGGGCGCTGGCGCCGGAAACCCTACTATTCGTTGAACGATCGGGAGATGGACGGGTTGAGGGAGTTCTTCAGGTCGAAGAAGCTACTGGGGTGAAGAATCCACGAAGGCCTTTCCAGGGATGCCCTCGCTCCGGATATTGGTGGATCAAGTCGTGTCGTGATAGAGGGCAAGTATCTTGTGATTGACATTGAATCCCGTGAATATGTCATCAATCACACTTGTCCAGGCTAACTTGGAACAGGTGATCTTGCACAGGCGTGATCCAACTCCTGGTTTCTAATCCCGCTAATCCTGGTCGGTTTTGATCCTGCACCTGGCTTCTAATCCTGCTAATCCTGGTCGGTTTTGATCCTGCACTTGGCTTTTTTCCTGCATTCGGTTCTAATCCTGTTTATCCTGTCCATCCATGTAAGTTGGGGTTCTTGAACGAAAGAAGCGAGAGGCGCGCTGAAATGAAAATCGTCGATATCGACATTATCCCGATCAACCCGGGACTCGCCGCCCGGTACGCGGATCACAAGGTGCGTCTTCGCGCCATCGACCAGCGGACCATTTTCAAGGTGGTGACCGACAACGGGATCGTCGGCTACGGAGACTACCGTTCTGCCGCGCCGCCGAAGGAGAGCGTAGCGCATCTGATCGACCGCAGCCCGTTCGATTTCCTCAACCATGAGACATTGCACCTGGCGCTGGGCGGCGCGCTGTACGACGTGATGGGCAAGCATTTGGGCATCCCCGCCTACAAGCTGATGGGACAGAAGGTACGGGACCGCGTTCCCGTGATGGCGTGGACCCGGCCGGCGTCGCCGGAAGACCTGAGCAGGGAGATCGTCCGCGCCGTGGACCAGGGCTATATGATGTTCAAGATGCATACATGCCAGCATTTCGACGTGTTCGAACAGAACCGGGCGGTGGAGGACATGGCGCCGGATGGATTCCTGATGCAGTGGGATATGAACCACAATCGGGCGATGGCAACGGTGCTGCCCATCGTGAAGGCCCTGGAGCGGTCCAGGGTGGTGGGATTCATCGAGGACCCGCTGCTGCTGACCGACGTGGACGGCTGGCGGCGGCTTCGTGCGCAGTGCAACGTACCCCTCGTGATGCATCTGCCCCCGCTTGGCGGGTTGCAGGAGATGATCATGGGCATGGCGGACGCCTATATTATCGGCGAATATTGCGGCGGGTTCGGAGACGCGCTCTTCCGCGGGTTCGCGTACGGAAAGGCGAACGTGCAGGCGGTGGTGCAGCTGACCGGGGGCACGCTGACGAAGGCGCTGGCCATGCACCTCGGGGCGGTGCTGCCGACCGCGGGACATTCGATAAATCTGGACGACCAGTATGAAGAGGACATTACAACAGAGCGTATCGAGATCGCCGAGGGATGTTCGCCGGTGCCCGAGGCGCCGGGACTGGGGTTCGAGGTGGACGAGGAGAAGCTCGCGCGCCTGGCGGCGGTTGGACCCACACAGATGCCGAAACACGTGGGCGTACTCTACCTGCCTGGCGGCAACAGGATGTATTCGCCGAGCATACCGGACGTGCGCCGGCTCACCGGATTCGAGGAAGGGTCCATCCGCGGGTTGAATTCGGAGGTGTGAGAGGACGACGGATCGGCGGCATTCGCGCGGGTCTACGAACGAATCCAGCGGGAGGGTGCGTTCATGGAGAAAGAGGACTGAGGGATGAAGATCGCCGACATCAGGGCGCACGTCATGAACGTACCCGCGGCGGACGGGCGGACACCCAGACGGAACTGGGTATTCGTGGAGGTGGAGACGGATGCCGGCATCACCGGGATCGGCGAGGCCACCACGGAGCATCACGAAATGGCCGTGGCGGCTCAGGTGGAGACGTCTCTGAAACCCAGGCTGCTGGGTGTGAATCCAATGGACGTGGAGCACGTCTGGCAGCTGGGGTACCGGGACTTCTGGTGGAAGCGAGGCGTGGTACATACGAGCGCGGTGAGCGGAATCGACATGGCGCTGTGGGATGTTGTGGGCAAGGCCACCGGACAGCCCGTATTCCGGTTGCTGGGCGGAAGGGTCCGCGACAGGGTGCGGTGTTACGCGCGGGCGGACCTTGGCCTGGATTCGCTGGAGGCGCACGCGGCACAGGCCCTGGACGAGGGGTTCGATGCGTTCAAGCACGGGCACGGACCCGCGGTCGCGCCGTTCGATATGGACGCCCAGGTGGACGTCGCCGTCCGGGAGATGACCCGGCTGCGACAGGCGTTGGGGCCGGACGTTGCGCTGATGATCGACTGCGGCGGCGTGTTCTCGCCCCGGGCGGCGCACCGCCTGATGCGGGAATTGCTGCCGCTGGACCTCTTTTTCGTGGAAGAGCCGATCGAGCAGAGTACGGTTGAACCGTACGTGAGGTTGAAACGCGACTTTCCGGGAATGCGGATTGCCGCGGGCGAGCGGTGGATCACGCGGTGGGACTGCCGGGAGTGGTTCGAGAAACAGGCGGTGGACGTGTGCCAGGTGGATATCTGCCACGCCGGCGGGATCAGCGAACTGATGAAGATTGCCCATTTCGCGGAGGTGTACGGGATCGGGATCGCGCCGCACAACCCGTACGGACCGGTGGCGCTGGCTGCTGCTGCTCACGCGGCGGCAGCGATGCAGAATTTCGAGATCCTGGAGCACTGCCGACTGCGCCCGTGGTTCGACGACGTGCAGACGATGGGAGTGCCGCTCTCGGGCGGTTGCGTGGACGTGGAGGAACTGGGCCGGCGACCGGGGCTTGGGGTCGAGTTGGATATGGACCTGGTCAAGTCGCGTCCGTATCAGGCCCTGCCCCCGCGCCGCTACGTGGGTCCGGACGGGTCCATCCATTTGTATTGAATGAAGACCACTGCCCCGGCTCCACGCCTCCGGCGGGGGAAGGTCAACAACGGGTCAAGACGAGATACAAAATCCCTTTCCCCAAATTCCCTGCCTACGGCGTGTTCCTTGAAAAACGGGGAAGACGTGAGACGGGAGAGGGTAGAGAACCACACCCCGCACCACCACCTGGTGAGAAGGGAGACGTTAGACGGGAGAGATTGCCTGCCTAGTTAGGGTTCATTTCGTGCTGAAGGCAAGAAGGTAAAACAAACAGGGCAAGGGCTTCTTCTCCCGTCTCACCTCTACCGTCTACCCGCATTTCTTCTACCGGCTTCCCTCTACCTTCTCACCGCCTTTAGAACTGTCGCCGCTGGGCGCGGGGCCTGCCAAATGCATGGCGCGAATATCCTTACGGGAGTCACCTGATCCAGTGTCCTGCCAACCCCGGAGGATACCCTAAATCGGTGTCGGACGGAAAAACGCGCCCTGCTCTGGCAGTGCTCGCGAGAGACCTCGCGCTCGAAAGCCGAATGCCTATTTGAAAATGAGCGATATGGTCTGGCGAAATATATCGTCGATATGTGCGCTACAACCTCGGCAACCACAAGGGTTGCCCCTGCAATTCCAGATACGACGCGTCCGGTTGTGGTGTGGGGGGTTTTTCCGTGTTAGTCCGTCCAGCAGTGTTGTATTGGAACAGCTGACGGGGTTGTAGGCCACCCGAATTTCATTGTGGTCACTGAGGTGATTCACGGAAAAACCGGCCCCCCGCCGAGGGGCGCGGTTCTTTTTGGTCCTTTTTCTTACGCGCATAAGAAAAAGGACGTAAAAAAACAAAAAGAAAGAAGAAAAAGTTGAAGTGAAAGGTATAGTCTGTGACCGCCCGTAACGAAGTTTCCAAATCCGACTGTCCCCAACTTCCCAATATGCGTGAGGTAATGGCGTTTCTGCGCCCATACGCCCGCGGGGCGTGGCACTGGTTCGCCCTCGACGCCGTTTTCAGCCTGCTATCCGTCGGCGCGGGTCTGGCCGCGCCGGCTTTTGCGGCTGTTGCCATCGACGAGGCGGTGGATGGGCGATTCGGATGGGGATTCCAGGGGCTGGCGGTCGCAATGCTCGCATCGGTGTTTATCGAAATCGTCGCGGAACCCGTGAGGGCAAGATTCCGCGCCCCCATCGAAAGGCGGCTGACGCGCGGAATGGTCGATCACGCGCTGGACCTCGGCCTTCCCGGCAGGCGGGCGTTCGACGACGGGGACCTGCAGAACCGGATCCGCTCCGAGGCGACGTACCTGCCGCGCTACCCGGAGACCCTGCTGAGGATCGGCACGGGGTTCTTCACGGGCGCGGGCAGTCTCGCCGCGCTGTTTTACGTACACTGGGCGTTTGTAGCGGTTGCGCTCGCGGGCGTCGGCGCCGTGACCGTACTCATGCGCCGTCTGTGGGGCGCGCTTACGGCCGGACAGACCGGATTCGACGAACTGAACGGCCGGATGGTCAACGCGTACACGGGCGCCCTTTCCGGAAGGCGCACCATACGCGCAGCCGGTACCCTCGAACGGGAAGTCGAGCGCATCACGATTCCGTTACCGGCACTGGCCGACAAGACGCGCGAAATCATGGAGAACTTCGGACGCGGCGCCGTGTTGGTGACCAGCGCCAATCACGTCGTACTGACCATCACCGCCGTCACCGGCGTGCTTCTGTTGGCGTCGGGCGGCCTGTCCGTGGGCGCACTGTTGGCCGCCATACGTTATGCGCAGATGACTTACGCAAGTGTCGCCGGTATATTCGACAACGGCTGGTTCCAGATCGCCATCTTTCGCGCCCACGCTGCCCGGGCGCTCTCCGTTCTTCAATCTCCGCCCGCTGCGGCCGAGCCCGGATCGGACGCATCCGACCCTGGGGGGCCGGGCGAGGTACGGATTGAAGGCGTTACCCTCGGCGGGCCGGATAGGGAAATCCTCCGGCGCGTGGACCTCCTCATTCCCGCGGGAAAGACGGTCGCCCTGGTTGGCAGATCAGGCGTCGGCAAGACCACGCTCGCCGGGCTGATCGGCCGGCTTCAGGATCCGGACCGCGGCGTTGTTCGCATCGACGGTACGCCGGTTACCGAACTGCCGCGCGACGTACTCTCCCGCCGGGTGGGCTACGCATTCGAGAGGCCCGCGCTCGTCGGCGACACGGTTCGCGACGTCATCGCGATGGGCGCTGCAGTCACGGATGAGGCCGTCCGGACGGCCGCGAGGCAGGTCGAAGCGAACGCGTTCATCGAGCGTCTGCCGAAGGGTTACGATTCACCCCTTGACGAGGCGCCGATGTCCGGCGGCGAACACCAGCGGCTGGGGCTGGCCCGGGCCGCGCTCAGGAATACGCCCATCCTGATTCTGGACGACGCCCTCAGCAGCCTGGACGTGGCTACCGAGGCTCGTGTCCTGGCGGCATTGCGGAGGCTTGGAAGGTCGCGGACGACCGTCGTCATTGCCCACCGGGCGAGTACTGCGGCGGCCGCGGACCTCGTGGCCTGGCTCTTTAAAGGGGAGGTACGGAGCATGGCACCGCATGCCGAACTATGGCGCGACCCCGCGTACCGCGACGCGTTCCAGGGCGACCCGGCGGAGGAGAACGCTTCGTGACGCCCATCCGATCGCTATACGGCTACGTGTCGAGGCACCGCGGATGCCTGTTTCGTATCGGCGTGTGCAGCGTGGGCGTGACACTGGCGCCGGCGCTCTCCGGACGCCTCATCGCCAGTGCAATCGATACGGCGCGCGCGGGCGATCTTTCAGCGTCCCTGGCGTGGATCGGCGGGCTTCTCGCCGCGGGCGCGGTCGGCGTCTGGTCGCTGTTGCGTCTCTCGCACTGGACGGCGAAACTCACTTCGAGGGTGCAGGTGGACCTGACCTGCGACACCGTTCTGCACACACTGGGAGATGCGGTGCATTCGGACCGGGTCCTGCGTTCCGGCGCGGAGCTCACACGGCACGTTCCGGCGCTTGTAGAGGTGCTGGCGCACTTTCTGCGTCTGGGCCCGAGCGGCCTTTTCGCCATCGGATCCGCGGCCGGGCTCGCGACGTTGTCGTGGACGCTTCTGGTCCTGGCTTTGCCCTGGCTCATCGTGGCTGCGTTTCTTCAGGTTGTGGTTGTCCGCGCCAAAGTCCGCAACGAAACGGCGTCCATGCTCGCCGATGAGGATACCCACGGCGAAACGACGCGCGCGCTCCAGTCTGTGCGGGACCTGGTGGCGGCAGGCGCGAAGGGCTTCGCCATGGACCGCGTGGAAGATCGGATCAACCGGTCCGTCGGGGCGACACTCAGGCAATACGAGCATCAGGCTGTCGGATTCGGAGTTGTGAACGCCGTCGCCACCACGTTTCCCGCCCTGACGGCGCTGGGCTTCGTTCCGTACCTGGTTCGCAACGATCTGCTCAGCGCGGGCGAGGTGGTCGGGTCGTTTACGTACCTGCTCGCGGGTTTGACGGCGGCGACGGCGTTCGTGACGTACGGTCTGTCCAAACTGGTCTCGTTGCGCGTCCACCATGCGCGCCTGATGGAAACTGGCGGGAAGGCGGAGGACCTGGTCGGAGCTGTTCCGACTGCGTCGCCACCGTCGGATGAACCGACTGATCTGGCCGTACGCGACTTGACGTTTGCATACGGCGCCGGGGAGCCGATCGTCGAGAGATTTTCGCTGGATCTCCCCGCGGGAGACCATCTGGCCATCGTCGGGCCCAGCGGGATCGGCAAGTCCACTTTGGCCGCCCTTCTGGCAGGTGTGCTGCGTCCGGACAGCGGCGCGATCACGGTCGGCGGGAAGCCCTGCTTTCTGCGTCCGGACCGTCCACGACTGATTACGATGGTGCCCCAGGAGGCGTACGTCTTCGCCGGATCGCTGCGCGAGAACCTGGTGTACCTGCGGCCGTCCGCAACCGAAGAGGAGATCGCCGCGTCCGCCCGGGCCGTGGGTCTCGATCGTGTGTTGAATCGGCTGGGCGGGCTGGACGCGGAAGTCAACCTTACGAAATCCGGCCTGTCCGAGGGGGAACGTCAGCTGGTGACCCTGGCGCGTTCGCACCTCGCGTCGTCGCCGATTGTCGTGTTGGACGAGGCCACCTGCCACCTGGATCCCGCCGCGGAGGAGCGCGCGGAGCGGGCGTTCATGGCCCCTGGCCGCACCCTGATCGTCGTCGCACACCGCATGGCGGCCGCCCGGCGCGCGCGGCGGGCGCTGGTGATGGACGGCGGCGGCATCGACGTCGGCAGCCACGAAGAGCTGCTTGAGCGACACGCGCTGTACGCCGATTTCCATGGACTGTGGCAGCACGCGTAAGAAAAGACGCGGAGGCTTAGGTTCTCAAGCCAGCCGGTGCAACGCAACGACCTTTAGCTCATCGGATCCACGTCGCAATCGTAGGGGTGACCTTTGTGGTCGCCCTTCCATCAACGTCGACAGACCTTCGCCGATCCTTCGGCAGGCTGGTCAGGAGGATACGTCCATGTCGAAACCCGAATACCGTGCCGCAATCATCGGCCTGTCCGGCATAGGCGCGAGGAGACCCGAGGAAGATGGGCGCCTTCCGGTGTACGGCCCGATGCCAGGATCGCACGCCGCTGCGTACGATCGGCATCCACAGACGGAAGTGGTGGGCGTTTGCGACCTCAGGACGGAGGCGCTGGCGGATTTCAAGGCACAATGGGCAGACGTGTGGCCGGATGCGCGTCTCTATACCGATTACCGGGAGATGCTGGACAAGGAGAAGCCGGATCTGGTGAGCGTGGCGACGTCGGACCACGTACACGCGGATATGACCGTTGCCGCCGCTGAATCGGGCGCGCGCGCCATCCTGTGCGAGAAGCCGATCGCCACCTCGCTGGAAGACGCGGACCGGATGATCGCCGCCGCCGAAGCCAACGGCGTACTGCTCTCGATCGAGCACACCAGGCGGTGGAATCCGAGCTACCTCGAGGCGCGGGAGATCATCCGAAGGGGAGAGATCGGACCGCTGCGAACGGTTGTGTGCGAGCAGTTCAGCCGCCGGGCGATGATGTTCCGGAACGGCACCCACCTGCTGGACATGATCTGCTTCTTCGCCGAGGCCAATCCCCTGTGGCTGGCGGCCGAGCTCGAAGAGGGATTTGAGCATTTCACCGAGTACAAGGGGGACGGCGGGAAAGATCCGGCCGTCGATCCGTACGCATCGGCGTATATCCGGTTCGACAACGGCGTGCGTGCGTTCTACAATGCCTATAAAGTGAACTTTCCAGGTTCGCAATTCGCGTTGACGTGCGAGGATGGACGCATCGAGATATCCGATCGGAATGCATCCCTGATCCGGAGCAGGTCACACTACGAGTCGTCCACGTCTCCCATTCTGGCAGAGAAATACGCGATGGAAAATCAGACGGCGGCAGTGGGAGAACTCATCCGGGTTCTCGAGGAAGGCGGCGACCTGGTCTCGCCCGCGCGGGAAGCGCGCAAGACGGTGGAGGTGATGATGGGGATTCTGAAGTCGCACCACGGCGGGAACTGCCGGGTCGACTTCCCGCTCTCGTAAGGCGTGGTTGGGTCAGCGAGGTCAGTTGACGTCCTTCGCGCCTCGGATACGGCTTTGATATCGGGACCGGCGTCTCCCCGGTATGTCTAAATGGCAACGGTCTTTGCACCGGCGTGCAGCGACCGGACCCCGGCCTCGGCCACGCGCATGGCATTGAGGCCGTCCTCCTGAGTCACGCTGAAGGGTTCGTCTCTCAGGCAGCGGTCGACGAAATACGCGAGCTCCCGTTTGTACGACGGCCCGAACCGCTCGATGAACACCGGGACTTCCCCGCCGTAATCTCTCATCCGGAAGTCCTTCTTTTCGATGACGCCCTCCCGGGAGTACGCTTCCACTGTCACCCGTAACGGATCCTCCTGGAAGGGACCCACGTGGATGAGACCGTCCCGGCCGTAGACCCACGTTTCGTTGCGGTATCCCGCCACGTGGTTTCGGCTCACCTGGACCTGCGCGATAACGTCGTCGGGAAACGTCATGTGCAGGTGCGCGTCGTCGAAATCCTCCTTGACGGTCGTAATCCTGAAGTTGTGCAGGTTCGCGCCCATGGCGCCAACCCGTTCCGGAAGCGCGCCCAGAAGCCAGATCGCTTCGTCGATGTTGTGCACGGCCATGTCCGGCACGATGCCCGGGCTGTTGTAGCCCACCGGCGGCGGATGAGGATCTTCGAGGACGGAGACGACCTTGAACGGGTCGCCGACGGCGTTCCGGTCCAGCAGGGATTTCGCGTGGAGCAGCGGCTCGTCGAAGCGCCTCATAAAGGCCTGCATCAGGGCCTGCTTTTTCGTATTATCCCTCGACAGGTATCTCACGAAGTCGGCAGCGGCCTCGACCGAACCGGTAAGGGGTTTCTCCAGCATGACACGGCAGCCCGCGTCGATCAGCGTCCGGGCGTCGGCTTCGTGGTCTTCGGTCCTCGAGGCCACCACGGCCGCGTCGATCAGGCCGGCATCCGCCAGGTCCCGGGTACTCTTGAAGGCACGGATTTCGGACGCCTGCTTCTTCCGGAGATCGCGGGCGACGTCTTCGGCGGTGTTCCCGTAGCGGTCTGCCACGGCAACGAGCTCGCAGGCTCCATCCGCTTCGCCCAGTTCCTGGACGTGCATGGCGTGGAAGACACCGATTCGGCCCACGCCCACTACCGCGAGTTTCAGGGGTTTGTTCATTGTCTGAAGGGGCTCCTGGAGAAGGGCTGGATGGGAAGTAAGACTTCGAGCAGCGGCTTCAAAAATAACGGAAATTCCCCGGCGAGATGCAACCAATCAGCTGTCAGCTGGATTCGAGAATCAGCTCGCGCGGAGCTATCAGCCGTCAGCCAAAATCAAAGGCAAGTTCAAAATCCACATCTCCCCAAATTCCCTGCCTACGGCGTGTTCCTTTTGAAGCGACCAAAAGGAGCCAAAAGTCGCCGCTGGGCGCGGGGCCTGCCCTATGCATGGCGCGACTATCCTCTCAGGACGCACCCGATACGCCGGCCTGCCAAGACCGGAGAATAATGTGGTTCGGTGCTGGACGGAACAACGCGCCCTGCTCTGGGAGTACTCGCGAGAGACCTCGTGTTCGAAAACCGAGTGCCTATCTGAGGGTGAGCCATCGGCGGACAGGTACGGACGGTACAAATGTGAAATCGAGCGGTGGTCCTTCTGGGTCTACCTTGGGCCCGCCCGGTTGTGGTGTGGGGGGTTTTTCCGCGCTGATCCGTCCAGCAGTGTAGCACCGCGGGACGGGATTCGTACGTAGGCCTAAATCGCCGGTGTACACCACTGTCGAGGTTCGCGGAAAAACCGGCCCCGCGCCGAGCGGCGCCCTTCTTTTTCGCCCTTTTTCTTGGGCGGTTCAAGAAAAAGGGCAAGGGAATAGGGGACGTTTGTGGGAGGGTAGATTCTATGCTGCACCGAATACAATGTACCCTGCCCGGAACGCAAAACCATTCAGTTTTTGTCGGCAAGGCCGATTCGACTTGAAATGCAAGTCGGGAGGCATCGGGTCTTTTGGGATCGATAGCTTAACGGACCTGTGGCAGGAGGAGACGAGATGGTCAGAATGCCTGTGAAGGGGGAGATCGTCGAGGATGAATCGGCGCTGCGGGCGCTGTACGAGGACCTGCATCTGCGCGATCCGCTGCCGGATTACGAACCGGACCGTTATGAGCGCGCCGCGCGGTTCCACGAAACGGTGATCGGCGACGGCAAACGGCAGGGTCTGGTGGGCATCTACAATCGCGAGGACCTGGAGCGCGCCAGGCGAAACGTGGAACGGCTGGATTGGGCGCGGGAGATGGTGGACCGGATCGTACGGGATGCCGACTTCTGGGCGAGGTTCTCCGACGAGACGCTCTATGCGATGGTGCCAACGCAGAATCCCATGGCGTTGACGGTGGCCCAGTACGACGGGTGTCCGATTCACGGCGGCAACCGTTCCACGTTCGAGGGTGATCTCCTGCATCCGTACCAGTGGCGGTGCAATCTGGGGGACGAGTGGTGGCACCAGGGAATCGAGGTCGTGAATCCGGGCACGGGAAAGCCGGTACGTGTGATGGACGGTGGACCGGGGTGGGTTGCGCCACCGGGGTTCATGAACGCCGGCGTTACGTACTACTTCGTGGGGGCCTACCGATGTTTTCTGCTATATCGTTTGTTTTCCAGTCCCTATGCCCCTCAGACGGGCGAGGGGCGCCAGGGTCGGCCCGCCTCGCAGGCGCTTGCGCTTGCGTACGCCTTCACAGGTGAACGCAAATACGCGCATAAAGCGGGGATCCTGTTGAACCGCCTCGCCGACGTCTACGGGAGGCTGCAGGGCATCAAGGAGGGATACGAGACCTACGATCGGAGCAAGGATCCCATCCGGGGCTACGTCGGGGAGGCGTCGGGACGGGAGCAGTCCTTCCTGCACAACGTGGCGCTGACCTGCGACCTGGTTTTCGACGCGATTCATGAGGATGAGGAACTCGTCGATTTCTTCCAGTCAAGAGACGGCGGCGCCGGTCCCGTGACAACCGGGGATATCATATTTAACATCAATCGGAACCTGTTCGCGTATGCCTACGAGTTTCTGGACCGGACGCTGCCGATTGCCGGCGGCGACTTCCTGACGTCGTCGCTATACTGTCTGCTCGAGGTTGGGGCCTGTATGCAGAACGGTGCGATGATCCGGCAGGCCCTGGAAGCGCCCACCGGTCTCTATAACGTGATGTCCAACAGCTTCTTCCGGGACGGGAGGTTCTGGTACGACTCCATCGGCTACGGCGCGGGCAACATACGGGGGGCGCTGAATGCGGCCGAATGGACCCTCGGATTCCAGGATGGAGACCACTTCGAATCGCCGGTTGACCTGTATCGCGACCCCAGGTTCCGCCTGCGGGAGATGATGGAATTCGCCAGCGCGGTGGACTGCGACGGGCGTGTGCCCATGATCGGGGACACGGGCGGCGGGCGGAACCGCGTGTTGCGCACGCCGTATTCGCTGGAGGACGAAATCGGTTATCTGCGGCTGCCGGAGGCGCGGGACCTTTACGCGCGCCGGATTCTGGCGGGTACTCGCGGTGATCCGGATGCCGCACGGAAGGACGGCGACCTCTATCTGCTGTTCCACTGCGAACCATGGAACGATACGGTGAAGGCAGAAGGGCAATCCTCCGGGAGCGTCGTGCTGCACGACTCGGGGTTCTGCATCCTGCGCGCTGGAAACGAGCAGGCCAGCCGCCGGCACGTGGTGCTGAACTACGGGAAGGGGAACCGGGGTCACGGGCATATGGACAAGCTGGCGGTGAATATTATCGCGTACGGTTACGATCTGTCCGCGGACCTGGGATATCCGCCAAGCTGGGTGGCGCCCAAAAAGGACGGATGGGAGACGCATACGGCCAGCCATTGCACCGCGTTAATCGACGGCATGAACCAGGTGTTCGCGACGGGCGGTCCGAACCTGCTCGTGGACGGGCCGTGGGTGCGCCTGGCCGATGCGTCCGCCGAGCGGGCCTATCCGGATCTTGCGAAACGGTACCGGCGCGCGGTGGCGCTGGTTCCGGTTGACGACGAGCGGTCCTATGCGGTCGATCTGTTCCGCGTTTCCGGGGGTGGGGAACACGACTACAGCTTCCACGGCTGGGCCGGAGAGAACGCGGAACGGTTCGATATCGCACTGACCGGGGGCGCGTCCTTCGAGAAGCAGGATGAAGGCACCCTCGCAGGTCCCGAAGTCCCGTTCGGGGAAGCGCCCGGATACGGGTATGTGAAGGACGTGGCGAGGGCCCGCACGGCCGGCGGGCTGGCGGCGACCTGGCGGACCGAAGAAAACGGCGCCGGAATCCGTCTGCATATGACCGGCGAGGCCGGTTCGACGGCGATCACAGGGCTCGCGGAGGGGACGGGACTGCAGGGCCACAGCCCGTGGGACCGGTACGTGATCGTGCGGCGTTCGGGGCTGCATGGGAAGGAAAGCCGGTTCATGGGGGTTTTCGAGCCGTTTTCCGGGACGACCTATATTGACGAGGTCGCGTCGCTGTCCGTGGATGGACGCACCGCGGGTATGAGGGTCGAAATCGGCAATCGGGTCCACTATATTCTGCACGGAATCGACGGGGTTCTGGATGGCGAGGTGGACGGCCTGCCGATTCGATTCGACGGGGACTGGGCGTTCGTCGAGCGTGAGGGCGACTCCTTCTCGCGGGCGCAGGTGGTGAACGGCAGGGAATTCCGTTTTGGAGAGATCGGGATGGAGGGCCCGGGAGAGTGGGCGGGAGAGGTGCATGCCGTGGATATCGACGACCGCCGGATTCTCGTCTCGTCGCCCGTCCCGCTTCCGCGGGATGGTTCTCTGACGGGGCGGACGGCGGTCATCGCGCATCCCGACTACATCTGCAACTCGTCGTACGGGGTCGCGGGCGTGGAGGATGCCGGGGAGGGCCGTTATCTGATCGCGCTGGATGAGATGGACCTGCTGTTGAGCGAGGGACGGATCGGGAAGGTGGAAGGCGCAACGCTGCTGACGGACACGCCCATGCTGAAGCTGGAGGTGGTGCGCGATCTGTACGATGGAAAGGCGATTTCGCACACGCGCGGGCAGACCGGACCTCGATTGAAGGCCGCGGAGAAAGCCAGGTTGACGCTCGCAGACGACGTTCAGGCGGAGGTGTTTTCCGGAAATCCGTTCTACATCTACGACGTCGCTCCTGGCGACACCTGGCGCATACCGCATGTCTGGAGCATGTAGAGTCTTCGTGGGACCGGACCTACCCCCCGGGAGCGAGGGCATCCTGCCCTCGGCGGCTTATTCGCGAGGTCCTGGCACCGTTATTCCAGACTCGGTATCGGACGGAAGGGAAGCAATAAGTCCTTAATGTGTAAATTCATCGGTTGCTGGAAGTACGAGGGCAGGGATGCCCTCGCTCCGGATATTGGTAGATCATGTCGCGGCTTCTTTGTCATTCCTCCCTCTTTCCTTTAGGAGAGAGGGCCGGGGAGAGAGGTCTTCCGGCTTACCTTCGTGAAAGGGTTTTCTCATGGCCACCATCGATTTTCGCCATTTTCCTTCAGCTTCCGAGGTGTATCTCTGCCGGGACCGCGGCTATTTTCCCGTACTCGCCAGCGTACGCGGCGAGGAAGTCCTGGCCGTGATCCGCGCGGGCGCCGGTCACGTGGGCGTTACCGGCCGCCTGGAGGCGATCCGTTCTACGGACGGCGGGCGTACCTGGGAAGCGCCGGTCGTGATCGTCGACTCGCAGGCCGACGACCGGAATCCCGCGGTGGGCGTCGCGCCCGACGGGACCGTTGTGCTGGCGTACCACACACAGGGGTCCTACGGCGAAGACGGCGCCTGGTCTCCGGAGTTGCGTCGGGTGCAGATGCGCGTCGCCCGTTCACACGATGGCGGGCGAAGCTGGGAAGACGATCGGCCCCTCGGATTCCCGGCGATGAAAAAGCATTCCGCGTTCGGCCACATCGTGACCCTTCCCGGCGGGACAATGCTGCTGCCCCTCTACGGTTCCGATAACGATTCCGCAGACGAAGCGGACGACAGCGCGTATATCCTTCGTTCCGACGACAATGGCCGGACCTGGGACCGGCCATCGCTGATTGCCGAACGGTACAACGAAACGGCCCTGCTCCTGACGTCCGACGGGGTTCTTCTTGCTGCGATGCGTTCCGCGGACCGGAGCGGCCTTGTCTCGGTGTCCCGATCCACGGATGGAGGCTGCACCTGGGACGCGCCGTCGGACGTGACCAGGGAGCGGGAGCACCCGGCGGACCTCACGCTGCTGTCCAACGACTGGATTCTGATGGTTTATGGCGTCCGCCGCGAACCGTTCGGCGTCCAGGCCAGGGTGAGCAAAGACTCGGGCCGGACCTGGAGCGGTCCCCTGATTGTGTGCGACGACCTGGGAAACCGCGACCTGGGCTATCCCTCCACCGTCCGGTTGGGGGAGCGGCTCGTAACGGCCTATTACAGCACGCCCCGGGTCTGGAACGCAACCGATTACCTGGGCGAGGGCGCCTTTGCGCGTGCGCTTCTCTATAGCGAGGTCGACCTGATCGAGGCGTTAACCCGAAAAGCCATATAGACGGGATTACCCTATGGACTATAAACGTAAAGTCGCGGAGATTGATGCCCTGGTCGAAAAACACAAAGCCTTCCGGGAAAGCTGTCTGAATCTGATCGCCTCGGAGACCAGGCCCAGTCCGCTGGTGGAGCGGCTGATCGTGAATGACCTCGACCACAGGTACGGGTCGTATACCGGTATCGATCCGCGAAACCGGGGGTATCCGGGAAACGCATTCCTCACGCAGATGGAGGAGGTCGCGCAGGACCTGGCGAAGCAGCTTTTCGGGGCGGCGTACGTGGACCTGCGTCCGCTTTCGGGGAATATCGCGGGCATCATCGCGTTGTTCGCGCTAGCCAGACCGGGAGATACCGTACTGGAGGTGCATAACGGGCACATGTACGCCGCCAAGCTGGCGAACTCGGGATTGAACGTGGAACTGAAGTCGATTCCGGTCCCGTGGGACGCCATGAACGCCAATATCGACCTGGATCGAACGGTTTCGCTGATCCGCGAGCATCGCCCCGGACTCGTCAGCATCGGATCGGCGCATTTTGTTTTTCCCCAGCCCGTGCGGGAACTGCGGGCCGCGATGGATCGGTACAGTCCCGGTTCGATCCTCGTTTACGACGCGGCCCACGTGATGGGGCTGATTGCCGGCGGTCGGTTTCAGTCTCCGCTCACGGAAGGCGCGGACGTCATCATCACCAGCACGCACAAGACCCTGGCCGGTCCGCAGGGGGGTATGATTTTGACCAACGACAGGGACGTCGCGGAACGGATCGCGAAGGCGATATCGCCGCTGATGATTGCCAACCACCACCTCAGCCGTCTGCCGTCGCTCGCGGGTACGTTCCTGGAGTGGATGGCGTGCGGACGGGCACACGCCGATGCGATCATCGGCAACGCCAAAGCGCTGGGCCGGGCGTTGCACGAACGGGGCGTGCCGGTGGTGGGCGCCGACCTGGGCTTTTCGGAATCTCACACGGTGCTGCCGGTTGTGGATGCGTTCGGCGAAAGCGGCGCGCTGGTCAGAGAGTTGGAGGCCTGCCATATTCTGGTCAACGCGGCCGGCGCGCCGCAAGAGATGGGGGGACACGGCCTCCGCATCGGCGTGCAGGAAGTGACCCGATACGGCATGACGGAGGCCGATGCCCCCGACATTGCCGGCTGTATTCTGGACGTGGTGAGCAAACGGGACCCGGACGGCGCAAGGGAACGCACGGCCGCGATGGCCCGGCGGTTCGATACGGTGAGATTTACACTTTCGGATATCGACTCTCGATTATCGTGAAGGGCAACGCTTCCTCCCCCTTTCCCGCGGGACCTACCCCTTGGAGCGAGGGCATCCTGCCCTCGACGGCTGATTCGCGAGGTCCTGGCGCCGTTTTTGCAGGCCTGGTTTCGGACGGAAGGGAAGCAATAGGCCCTTGATGTGTAAATTCGTCGGTTGCTCGAAGTTCGAGGGCAGGGATGCCCTCGCTCCGGAAATTGGAAGATCATGTCGCGGCATCTTGGTTTTTCTCCCTCTTTCCTTTAGGAGAGAGGGCCGGGGAGAGAGGTCTGCGGGGCAGGGGAGAGGTGGCTTTTGATTTTGCCTTTCGTTTTTGATCTTTGCTGACGACCGATAGCTGATTCTGCCAAAGGAGAAATCGATGCCTTCAATTGGGATTCTGGATCGACTCGAGAGCGGTGATACGCTGCTCCTGGATGGCGGAACGGGATCTGAGCTGCAGCGTCGAGGTATCGACGTGCTGAAGGGCGCCACAACGGAGGGCGGCCTCCAGGCCTGGTCCGCCACGGCCAATATCGACGCGCCCGAAGCGGTGAGGGAGGTCCACGGCGACTACCTGCGGGCGGGCGCCGATATCATCATCAGCAACAATTTCTGGACGAGCCCCACGCGGATGGAACCCCTCGGACTGGGCGACAGGTGGGAAGCGTACGCGACAGCCGCGGGGGAAAACGCGATAGCCGCGCGCGATGCCGTGAATCCGGATGCGTTTGTGGCCGGCGGCATCGCGCCGCCGTGTGTCCAGAGGCGGGTTGGCGGCACCGCGTCCGACGTGGACATTCTGGGGGAGGAAGCGTACCGGAGGGAGATTCGAGACCACGCGAAGCTGCTGGCCGGGGTAGGCGTGGACGCGGTCTGGGTGGAATACGTGGGATATATCGCCGACTGCGCGGCGGCCGCGGATGCCGGTGCGGCGTCCGGCCTGCCTGTCTACCTGGGTGTCCGGCACATTACAGAAGACGGTGAGATGCAATACGGCGAACGTCTCGAGGATCTTGCCGCGTCTCTGGAAGGCCGCGGTGTCGCCGGCGTGCTGCTAATGTGTACGCCGCCGGAGCAGGTCTCGGCCGGTCTTCCCCTCCTCAGTGAGGCGTTTGACGGCTGCGTGGGCGCGTATCCGAATATCGGATACCGTCCGCTCGCGCCGCTGGGACCCGCGGAAGGCGAGGCGTCACCCGATGAGCCGGCCGAAATCCTGCAGCCCGGCGACAATACGCCGGAGAGCCTCGCCGACTTCGCAAGGGCGTGGAAGGCCATGGGCGCGCAGATCATCGGCGGCTGCTGCGCAACCGGCCCCGAGCACATCGACGCCATGCGACCGGCGGTCAAAGGCGGTTAGACGGTAGACGTAAGACGGTAGAAGAAATGCGTGCCGGGTATGTAATTCCTCATTGCCTGCGGCACGAGAGGAATCCTCACTGGACCTACCCCCTGACCCCCTTCCTGAAGGAAGGGGGAACCGGGGTTCGCCGGTGTGTTGTCTTTAAGAAAAAACGGAGATGCCGTTCTCGCATCTACGAGAGTTTATAAGGGAAGGCGTTAACGCACCGCTTCGCTTGTCTTCCCCTTTCCTTCAGGAGAGAGGGCCGCGGACCTGCCCACCGGGAGCGAGGGCATCCTGCCCTCGGCGCGCCATAATCGCATCTGTAGGGGCGACCGGCCGGTCGCCCGCTTGTCGCTATTTCCGGCTTTCCTTTGCGTCCTTTGTGTCTTCGTGTCTCCGTGTGAGCCCGATCAAAGGCGGTTAGACGGAAGACGCAAGACGGTAGAAGAAATCCTTGCCCGATATTTTATCCCTCTTGCCTCCGGCACGAGAAGAAACCTCACGAGGCAGGTAATCTCTCCCGTCTAACGTCTTCCCTCTCCCCGCTCTTAGCCGACTGCTTCATTTGACAAACATATCCATTTATCCTACTTTTAGTAAGACAATTACACTACCTACCGCATTTCCTGTAGGAGGATCCGTTGAAAATTAAAACCTCCATTACCCTGTCCGAGGGGCTCGTCCGGGATATGGACAGCCTGCTGAAGGCGCCCGATACGCCCAAGAACCGTTCCGCGTTTCTGGAAGCGGCATTGAGTCAATACGTCGCTCTGCTGAGACGGCGGATCCGGGATTCCCGCGATGCGGAGATTCTGGACCGGAAGGCGTCGGAGTTGAACGATGAGGCGAAGGACGTGCTCTCCTATCAGGTCGACCTGTGACTCGTGGAGAGCTCTACAGAGTCTACAGGGGGTCACGCGAGGACCCGCGGAACTACCGGGTATTTGTCATCGTCAGCCGCCAGGCGCTTATTGACTCCAGGTTCTCGAGCGTGATCTGCGCGCCCGTCTTTTCCTCCCATGACGGGCTATCCACACAGGTCCCGGTGGGCGTGGACGAGGGCCTCAAGCACGAAAGCAGCGTTTTCTGCGACCAGCTGATCAGCATTCCAAAATCCGCACTGAAGCATTTCATCGGGACTCTGTCGCCGAGAAAAGTCCAGGCTCTGGACAGCGCGCTCGCCGTCGCGCTGGACCTCGAATCCTGACGGATAGGGGACTGACTGGCCCGGGGGTCGACGGCATCCTGCCCTCGGAACGCCGTCGTCGGCAGTTGTAGGGGCGACCCTTGTGGCCGCCCAAAGGCGGTGAGAAGGTAGAGGGAAG
>JAAXHE010000287.1 GCA_012271065.1 Candidatus Latescibacterota bacterium | reverse complement strand
CACGTACCTTGCGCCCACATTTAACACTGTTCCTGCGGCTTTCTTTTACCGATATTCTTTTCACCGGAAAGGCCCCCTTCGTTGGAGTAGCAATTTCCCGTCCGAGACTGCTAACTTCAACTAAGATAAGTCTTTCCGGTACTTTTGTACATTTATATCTGAAAAAACTCGCTTAATTTGAGTCTAGTGCTCTGCGATGCGCATCCGTCGCCGGTGAAGAGACGAAAGTGATGCTGGTCAGTTGGCGCTGGCTACTCGATCACCTCTCAGCTTCAGCCAACATCGAGGAAGTGCGAGATGACATTCGGCAGTTACAGGGTTTAGCCGAGCGTCAAGATTCCAATGCATTCTTGCCAGTGCATGGCGAGGATGTAAGTCCCGATCTGGGGCGTCGAATTCGCGGCTACAGTAGAGTTGCCAAAGAAGTGGTCGATCGTGGAGTGACAGAAAAATGGTTGGACATCACAGGCCTGCGTGTAACGCCTCAGTGGTATGGATACGGGAGGTTTTTTCGCTTCTTCGGTGTGCAGGGTGACTTCTGGATTGGCGTCAACTACAAGAATTGGGCTATGTACGAAAGTACGCCCTTGTGGCTCGAAGTGAGAGGCATGGATCCAAAAAGCCTGGACAGAATCGGCAGTGCGTTAAAGGTTCGAGTATACGACCGCTGGATCCCAATCCACATCAAGAAAGGCGTAGAATTCCACGCTGTACTAGACGACGTCGCGTGCCAGTTGAAGGCCGTCGGTAGAGTTATCGGGGCCAAGATACCGGACGATTGAGCTGGAGCGAGCAACGAAATCGGACCGGAAGGAGGTGTGAAAGTCACACAGTCGCAGAAACCTACGTCGTCCACACCACAACAGTCGTCGCTAGTCATTCAGCCCTTTCTTTCGTCCCATTTGTATTGCGACTTCAAAGCAAACGTGATAAATTGAATGCCGGGCGTAATCGTTTCTTCGTGCATCGCCAGGGATATAAGATCACGCCCGGTGACAAATCCTGACGTCAAATATTACAAAGATGGAATGTATGATGCCTACAATTGCAGACATTGCTGGTGTATCAGACGCGGTGCGGCGCGATTTGGTTCGTGGAGTCAGTATTTTGAAAGCAGGGGGGTGCGAGGAAGTCTATCTCTTTGGCTCCGTCGCAGATGGGAGCGGCACGTCGCGTTCGGATATCGATTTCGCGGTAAAGGGGTGCCCAGCAGATTTGTTTTATAAACTCCAGGGAAGGTTGTTACTGGAACTCGCGCGATCTGTGGACCTTATCGACCTGGACGCGGATGCCGAACTGGCGACATTTCTTGAACGCGAGGCGGGACTAATTCGCGTTGAATGAAGAGATACGTGGGCTTCGATTGCAGCGAATTCTACACTATGTAGGTCGAAGATACGATCCGGTGTATCCATTGATTCGTACTCTATTCCCCCTCCAATGCTGCCACGCCGTTATAAGGAACAGCACCCCCCACCGCATCAGCCATCGCCGGCCATTCGACATTTCCACAAGCTCAATGCAGGCACGCTCGGAAACGACCGGGTCAGGGGCCGGCTCGGCTTCTGCGACTCCCCCTCAAGGGGGGAGTGATAGAGAGGGGAGCGCGTGTTGGACGTACGGCAGGATGATCGAGTATCGCAGGTACAGGATTTCCACGTACCGACCCTATAAACGACGACTAAGGGTGTCGCAAAATGCGACGGCGGTCGTTCACATTTCATCAGGCACCAGCGCACCGCCCCTGCAACCAAACGGGCAACCACAAGAGTTGCCCCTACATCGACAACGTGGAACGCGCCAGATTCGAACCGCCCCCGCAAATTGGTGACATCATTATCGATTTCGAAAACGCCCAATTTTCCATCTTCCCAAAAAGCGGCCGCGGGCGTATATTCGTTAGCGGGGATGGATTTGGGTATCCGACAAATTGCGTGCGGGAGTTGAATCGGCATTCAACGAGTTGAAGGGATTCTCAGAGATGGCTCATCTAACCGAAGCGCAGGTCGCGGAATTCGATGCGCAGGGGTATCTGGTCGTCCGAGGACTTTTCGACCCTGAAGAGGACCTGGATCCGGTGATCGAGGAGTACGCCGGTGTTCTGGATCGGCTTGCCTGCGAACTGTACGAAAACGGAGACATTGCTTCGCCGTACGATGACTTGCCGTTCGGGGACCGGCTGACGAAGATTTACGCGGAGTCGGGCAAGGTTCACTCGCAGTATTTCGACTTTTCGCTGCCGCAGAAGAACGTCCAGGCGGATACGCCGATGTGGGTGGGGCCTGCGGTTTTCCATCTGTTGCGGAATGAAAAACTGCTGGATGCCGTTGAATCCCTGATCGGTCCCGAGATCTATTCCAATCCCGTGCAACACGTCCGCCTCAAACCGCCGGAGCACCTGTGTCCCGTCAACGATGCGGGACGAGTTCAGCTGGGCGCCACGCCCTGGCACCAGGATACGGGCGTTGTGAGGCCCGAAGCCGACGAGACGAATATGCTGACCGTGTGGTTCGGCCTGTGGGACGCGACAATCGAGAACGGCTGCCTGGAGGTCATCCCCCGGAGTCACCGCGAGGGACTGCTTCACCACTGCCACGCGACCGCGACGATGTCACGGGGATTCGGCCTGCAGATTCCGGACCGGCTGCTGCGCCAGGGAGACGGTGTGGTGCTTCCCATGAAACGCGGGGACGTGTTACTCTTCCACCGTCTGAACTGCCACTCGTCGCTTCCCAACAATAGCGACAACATTCGCTGGAGCTTCGACTTGCGCTACAACCCCATCGGCCAGCCCACGGGACGCGGCTCGTTTCCGGGATTCATCGCCCGCAGCCGCTCGAATCCGGAAAGCGAACTGCACGACCCTGAAGAATGGGCGAGGCTGTGGCACGAGGCGAGAAGCCGGCTGGCCAGAAGCGCGGATCCGACGTACAACCGCTGGAAGGTGGACGATCCGGTCTGTGCGTGATCACACGTGCGGGGCGGCATCTTCAATCTGAAACGAGATCCGACAGCGACCTGCCTGAGCAGTCATCCACACCCCTCCGCGAATATCGTAATTCCCCACCTCCCAATTTCCTAATTCCCCGTGGTCTTCCCGAATTCCCTCGCGAATATCAGAAAGTCCGAAAGTCCCACCTGGCCGTCGTCATCCAGGTCGTACCGTTCGTCGTAGCCCAGGTCGCCCTGGCTAAGCCCGACATTCGCCGCAAATTGGATGAAGTCGGTAAACCCAACTGTGCCATCGCCATCGAAATCGGGACCAACGCGATCGCCGCCGGTACCGGGGTTCTGAGACCCGTCGTTCAAAGTCAGATCCCAAAACAGAATCGTCCCATCATAAGATCCGGACGCGAGGGTCTTGCCGTCCGGCGAAAACGACACGCTGCTGACCCAGTGCGAATGCCCTTCGAATGTGGAGACAATTTCTCCCGTCGACATGTCGAAGAGCCTTACGTTTCCGTCCTGCGAGCCGGCGGCGAACATCGTCCCGTCCGGTGAGAACGCGACCCTATCAAGCAACTCCGGTTTCCGCGTCGCGATCGTCGAGCCAGTCGTCAGGTCCCATACCATCACCGACTCACTGTACGAACCGGCATATATTCTTGTGACGTCGGATGAGAAGCCAACTGAGAGTACGTAACTCGTAAGCCCGCTAAAGACGGCTGCGGTCTTGCCGGTGGACAGATCCCAGGTCCTTACCTCACCATTGTCCAGACCCGAAGCCAGAAATTTACCGTCCGGCGAGAATTCCAGCTCCTTGACCGCGTCGCTGAGTCCGGTCACACGGGTGGTCTGTTCTTGCGTTCGGACGTTCCAGAGGTTCACCCATCCCGGCCAGCCTCCGGTGGCCAGAACCGTGCCATCGGGTGAAAACGACACCGCATTGGGTCCATCCTCGTGATCCAGATGTGCGAAATCCGTATTTGTGTCGAGATCCCAAAGGATGACTTTATTGCCGGATGCCGAAGCGAGGGTATTTCCACCGTTTGAAATGGATATCGATGAGATCGGTAAGCCAGAATGCCCGCGAAGCGTCGTGATCTTTCGTCGTGTTGTCGTATCCCATATTTTGATCCCCGACCCATACGAACTGTTATAGGACGCCAGCGTCGCGCCGTCCGGTGAAAATGCCAGACGCAAAACCGACGCCGAATGGCCGTCGATGGTCGTGACGGTTTGTGCGGCGAGATCTCTTAGCACAACCGCTCCATCTTCGGAAACGGAGGCGAGCGTCTTCCCGTCCGGAGAGAATGAAATCCCACGGACCAGAGCGCGATGGTCGCTGAATGCATCTACTTCTTGACCCGTGGTTGCGTTCCAGAGTTTGACTCTGAGGAACCATGTACCGGCGGCGACAAGGGATCCGTCAGGAGAAAACGCGACGGTTGTCACAGGTTGTTTTACCGGGAGCGTCGAAAAACTCGTGCGTGCTGCAACGTCCCATAGTTTTACGTTTTCGTCAGAAGCGCCGGAGGCCAGGGTGTTGCCGTTCGGCGAGAAGGCCAGCGAGTAAACCCCTCCATTGTGGCCGGAAAGCGTGGCGGCAAGGGTGCGCGTTGCCACGTCCCAGAGCATGATCGTTCCGTTCTCATGTCCCGTTGCGATGATTTTACCATCCGGCGAATACGACAGACACGTGAAGCCAAAGTCGTATCTCCCCTCGGTGGTCGCAACAGTCCGCGTGGACACATCCCGGAGTTTAACCACGGGCCCGCCACGTGCACCGTATGCAAGAGTTCTGCCATCCGGCGAAAACGAGACATCGACTATGGACCCGCCACTTTCAATCCGGCTGGGGGCCCCCGTTGCAACGTCCCAAAGTATAACCTCGCCCTTTCCCCACATACCTCCTGCCGTGACAAGCTTCCTACCGTCCGGTGAAAAAGACACCGAATGGACAACGTCGGCGGGCAGCCAGGTGACTGTTTCCGGGTCCTCCACGCTGTAAAGCCAGGCGCCGATGCCGCTGGCCACCGCAACAAGCTCGCCATCCGGCGAAAATGCAACCGACCGGTCTCCGTGGCCAATGGAACCGTTTCCGAGACGGGCGATCGCTCCTACAGGAAGTTCCCGCGTCCGGTAAGTGTTGGGATTGCTGAAGTCCTAGGCGAAAAGCGGTTGCAGCAAGACAACTGTCAACACGATGATGGAGGTGAAATGCCACATGGCCTTTCTCCTTTCGTGAAACGCCAGCGCCAACGGTATGCGGTCGAATGAACTGTATATCGTGATAATAATCATATATTGCGAAGATTCCTATGGATTTATGATGATTTTGACTAATTTTTCGTGAGTTTTTCGAATACCGCGAGATATTGCCGCAATCTGAGGTTCAGTCCCTGGCCTGGACCGCACTTTAGCGTGGATAGTTGAATTCAAGACAGGAAAATTCAGGAAGGAAGAATGCGCTATCGGGACGGCTTTCGATGCTGGAAGCCGCCCTGCCAGCGATTTACGGTGAGTCACTTGCTTCAGACGGCCGCCACTGCTTCCGCCATTTCGCCGAGCGAGAAGAAGACGTAGTCGGTCTTCGGCATCGTTGCCACCCGCTCGGTCGCGCCCCAACTCCCGCCCTCCGACAGCCGCTGGCGGTCGATCCAGGCGGTGGCCAGCCCGAATTTCTTCGCAGGCACATGGTCGTGGTACAGGCTCTGTGCGGTGTGCAGTACGTCCGAGGGTTCGAGACTCAAGTCAGACTTCAGGTGGGCCAGCATGTACTCGAAGTTGGCGTCGGCGGGCTTGTAGGAACCGATGTCTTCCGCTGTATAGATGGCGTCAAACTCGACGCCCAGCTTGAGATTGGAAGCGGCGATGCCGCCGCGGTGGACGTTTGAGAGGATGACGAGCTTGAAGTGCCGCTTGAGGATACGCAGCGCGTCGGCGGTGTCGGGGAACGCGGACCAGTGCGGCACGGAGGCGCCGAACGCCGCGTCGAGTTCTCTATCGGCCTTCAGACCGAATCTCTCCGCCACGCGCGCGTGTACCCGGGCGAGCAGTTCCGGATAGGTAAGATCTGGCGTGGCGCGTTCCTGCCGGCTCTCGCATTGCGCGAAGGCGCAAAGCGCATCGTCACGCATGAGGCACGCGGCAGAGTTGCGCATGATCAGGGGCTGCAATGCGTCCCAGATGCCGCGCTCCCAGTCGATCAGGGTGCCGTAGCAGTCGAACGCGAGAACACGGTTGTCGGTCAGTCGACGCATTCGCCAGTCGCTCTCTCCTGCGATCCCCGGGGGCGCGTGGTCTACGCCTCGGCGATGGTATCACGCAGGTGCCGGGCCGCCAGCCTGAACGTTTCCCTGTCGTCGCAATCGTTGACGTCCTGCCCCTCGAACGTGATCGAAACGACGCCGTTGAAGCCCGCCGACTTCAGTATTCCAACGATGCGCGGATAATCCAGCCACTCCTCCCGCCCGCTGTCGATCTTGTAGATCTTGGCGCGGACGTGGGACGCATGCGGCGCGGTCTGCTCCATATAGCGGTAGATGTCCACGTCCGGATCGCCCACGCCGCGATTCAGCCCCGGCGACCCCACCCACTGGCCGGTGTCCAGGATGAAGGTGAAGTTCTCGCGGTCGGTCTCCCTCAGGATGCGCAGCACGTTGTCGCCCGTGCTCGGGTGATTCTGAAGGCCCACCATAATCCCGGCGTCGCCCGCGAAGTCGCACACTTCCTGAAAGCAACGGATCTCGCGCTCGGCATCCCCCACCCCCGGCGCCCCGCAGAAGAGCCGGATCATCGGCGTTCCCAGGTACGCGGCCACCTCCACGTCGGCCTTCGCCTGTTCCACCTTCTTTCGCAACTCCTCATCCGTACCCACGAAATGGCCGCCTGAGGCGAGATAGCCGATGGGCAGGCCGGCTTTCAGGCACTTTATCTTCAAGTCTCGCAGATATTCGCGGTCCAGGGAGCCAAAGCCCACGTCAACGCGAAAGTCGATGACATCCAGCTGCAGCTCATGCGCAAGGTCGATAAACGACTCGACGTCCGGGAACGTCTTGGGCTCGTCCTTGCCGAAATACGAAGCGTATATGCCGACCTTCATCGCGTTCCCTCCGATAGCAGGGGCAACCCTTCTGGTTGCCCGTGTTTTGGCGCATGGTATACATAGGGCGACCGGCCGGTCGCCCAAATGCTGGGAGACGTTAGAGGTGAGAAAATCGGGTAGACGCAAGACGTAAGACGGTAGATGAAATCCTTGCCGGGTGTGTTTTCCCTCCTTGCCTTCGGCACGAAAAGAATCCTTGCAAGGCAGGCAATCTCTCCCGTCTCCCGGCTCACGTCTCACCGCTTCCAGCTGACGGCTGATAGCTGACGGCTCTGTTGAGTGGCCGGGTGGAGCGGTCGCCTTTCACACCGCCCGGTTGGCCTCGTCGACGTACTGGTTGATGCCGGGTACTTCCCTCATCCCGTGCCAGACCCCGCGGAACAGCGTCTGTCGTTTTGGCGGCAGCGCCGCGATCACCTCGGGCGCCGGGCAGCCCTTGCCCCACTTGGCGTTGACCGTGTTGTAACAGGTGAAGAGACTCAACCGGTCACGCGACTCGTTGGTCCAGCGCGTGCCCGTGTGGCACAGGGCCTCCGTAAAGATCACCGCCGATCCCGGCGGACAGGTATAGGTTTCCCACAGCGAACTCTTCCGGCCGCTGATTTCCTCGGGCCGTGGAAAGGCCGCCTTGTGACTGCCGGTCAGGAACATCGTTCCGCCGTCGCCGGGGCCCACCTCGTTGAGCTCCCATACAACACGGGTCAGGCCCGAGTGGACCTGCCCCGGCAGCATCTGGTAGATGTGGGAATTGCCGCAGAAGGAAAAATAGGCGCCGCCCCCGTGGGGACCGAAGTTGTCGTGGCCTGCCTTTCGATGGCTGGTGTACGTATGGTCGTACCGGAACCCGTAACAGTCTTCGGTCGCCAGCGGGCGATGCGAGAGTATCTCGTTGAGCACCCCGACCACGGCCGGATGATCCAGCAGCACCTGCGACGGACCCCCGTGGTTGTCGCGTTCCTCAGGCGGAAGCGAGTCGCGCCGGTAGAGGAAATCCATCTGGTGCTGACGGATACGGTCGAGTTGCTCCTCGTCGAACAGACCGGGGAGGCAGATCCAGCCCTTCAGGTCGAAGACGTACTTCTGCTCGTCGGTCATCGGAACGACCGGCAGACCGTCCCCGTTGGTTGTGGGAACCAGTTGGGTATCCATGTGTCCTCGCTTGATGGTTGCGGTTGTCACATCAATGGTCGCTGATGATGATCCGGGTGGCCGCTTCGCGGCCGATCGGCGTCACAGGCGGTTGACCAAGGTGCGCGAAATGCCATTTCGCGCTACAGTCGAAGCGTACTCTTCGAATTTAATCGAGCCAGCAACGGGTCAGGGACCGCGCTGCGAGATTTTTTCTGTCTCGTTTCCTGCAGAAATCCAACGATGCCGGCAGACAGGAATGTCCGCCCCACCTTCAAACCTGCTTCTCAAGCGCCCAGAGCCAAGATACTCCCACAACGCCGAAAATTCAAGACGTGCGATGATCGCGGCAGCGGCGTTTCACCTGTTTTGAGGTCGGTCGCAGGCGCCGTTCGAATTATCGTGCGTGAAACTGCGAAAAAATTTTGATCTAAGCCGATTTCCGGCTATATTTCAGAGGCGCAAGGAAAGCCAATATTCGAACAGCCATTTCGAACGCCGCTCAAGTCTGAATTCTCCCAACAGTCCCTTTTCAGGACAGGAGCCAGGCACATGTCAGATCAGTCCGGCGGTCACGTCACGGTCTACGTCGGCACCTATACAGACGATCGGACCGAGGGCCTGCACATTCTCAAGCTGGATACCGCGTCCGGGGAGCTCGAAGCCGTCTCGAAGGTGCCGGATGTACACAACCCCTTCTTCCTCGCCGCCGACGCCGGCGCGCGTTTCCTCTATGCCGCGTGCGCCGTGGATGAATTCGACGGCAGACCGGGAGGCAGCATCAAGTCGTTCTCCATCGATCCGGAATCCGGCAGCCTTGAGCTGCTCAATGAGCAACATGCCGGCGGAGACCTGCCCTGCTATCTCAGCGTCGACCGGACCGGCCGCTGTCTGCTTGCGGGAAACTACGGATCGGGCAGCGTGAGCACGTTGCCGATTGATGACGAAGGCCGTATCGAACCGGTTGTCCAGGTCGTCCGGCACGAGGGATCCAGCGTCGACGCAGGACGGCAGGAGGCGCCGCACGTTCATTCCATCGTCCTCTCGCCCGATCATCGTTTCGCGTTTTCCGCGGACCTGGGTATCGACAAAGTCATGTGCTACGAGCTGGACGCACCCTCGGCGACCATCGAGCCGAGCGGGCAGGGGTCCGTTTCGACACGGGCGGGCGCGGGACCCAGACACATCTCCTTCCATCCCGACGGCAGCAGGGCATACGTGATCAACGAACTCGACAGTACGATTGCCGTCTTCGACTACGATGCCGAGTCCGGATCCCTCACCGAACGGCAGACCCTGTCCGCTCTGCCCGAAGACTTCGCCGGCGAGAACTTCTGCGCCGACGTCCGGGTCCATCCCTCCGGCCGCTTTCTGTACGGCTCCAACCGCGGCCACGACAGCATTGCGGTGATGTCGATCGACGGCGCAACGGGGGAGCTCACCCCGCTTTTCCACGAGCCTTCGTGCGGCGCTTGGCCATGGAATCTGGAATTCGACCCTGAGGGAGAGTTTCTCCTCGCCGCCAATCAACGCGGCAACGCGGTCTCCTGTTTCCGGATCGTCCCCGACACCGGCGCCCTTGAGCCCGCCGGCAGCCCTGTTGAAGTTCCCGGCGCCGTCTGTGTCGCTGTCCCATCCCCGAACTCTCGATAATATGGCAACATCGTCAAACGACGGACCCCTGGCCGGATGCCGGGTGCTGGAAATGGGCAGCACCGTTTCCGGTCCATTCTGCGGACGCCTGCTGGCTGATTTCGGCGCGGAAGTCATCAAAGTGGAGCCGCCGACGGGAGACCCCGTGCGCCAGATGGGCAGACGCAGCCGGGGCCGCTCGCTCTACGCGGCCAGCATTCTACGCAACAAACACCTCATTTCGGTGGACCTGAGAACGCCCGCCGGTCAGGATGTCATCAAGCGGCTGGCGAAAGCCTCCGACGTGATCGTCGAGAATTTCCGGCCGGGAAAGCTGGAAGAGTGGAACCTGGGCTACGACGCTGTCTCCGAGGTCAACCGGGGTATCATCCTCGTACGCATCAGCGGGTACGGACAAACGGGCCCATACCGGCATCGCCCCGGATACGGCGTCACCAGCGAGGCCGTGGGGGGCCTCAGGGAAATAACGGGCGAACCGGACCGCCCGCCCAGCCGCGTGAGCATCTCCCTTACGGATTGCATCACCGGTCTGTACGCCGCTTTCGGCGCGGTCATGGCGCTCTTTTCCCGGACCCGAACCGGCACGGGCCAGGTCGTCGACGCGGCGCTGTACGAGGGAGCGTTCAGTTTTATGGAACCCCATGTTCCGGCGTTCGCCGAGCTCGGGTCGGTACCCACCCGCACCGGGTCCCGGCTGCCGAACAGCACGCCCAACAATCTCTATCCCACGGCTGACGGCGACTTCATCCACATCACCGCGGGCAACAACGCGACGTTCGAACGCCTGGCGGCCTGTATGGACGCCCCGGAACTGGCCGGGGACGAGCGCTTCCGGACGCCCACCGCGCGGTCCCGTCACCAGGACGACATCGACGACATCGTCGCCGACTGGACCTCAGGACATCCGCTCCCGGACCTGGAGCGGATGTTGGACGCGAGCGCCGTACCCGCCGCCCGGATCTTTACACTGCGGGACATTTTCGGTGATGAACACTACAAGGCGCGGGATATGCTGCTGGAAACGCCGGATGCCGTCCTGGGTACGGTCACGCTGCCGGGGGTGGTGCCCGTTCTCTCGGAGACGCCCGGCGCCGTGCGCTGGGCCGGGCGGGAAGTGGGCGTTGACACCCGGGGCGTACTGGAACGGGTGGCGGAATTCAAACCCGGCGAAATCGACGCGCTGGTCCGTCAGGAAACGGTTTACCAGGCCTGACAGCCCGTTGAAAAAGCCGCACCGGGCCGCGGCCGACCCTCGCGGTTTCGCCTGCAAAGCCATTGCATCAGCGTACTTGATAAGCGAAATCAGGCGCAGGAGACAGCGGAAGGTGCATCAACCGTCGTTCAGGAGATCCGGATGAGCTGGCAGAAGGAGAGCGAAGAACTCGAGGCGCGTCGGTCCTGGTCCAGAGAGATGGGCGGTTCCGAGAACGTCGAACGCCACCACGGACAGGGAAAGCTCACCGTTCGCGAACGCATCGACGCTCTGGTGGACGGGGGCTCGTTCACGGAGGTCGGCAGCCTCAGCGGCACAGGCGAGTACGACGACGCCGGCAACGTCGTCGGCGTGCAGCCCGCCCCCTACATTATGGGCGTGGCCCGCATCAACGGAAGACCCGTGGCCATCGGCGGAGAGGATTTTACTGTCCGGGGCGGCAGCAGCCCCGGCACGCACCGGCGAAAGGGGGGTCAGGGCGGGTTTATCGAAGACCTCGCGTCCAAGTATCTCATTCCGCTCATCAACCTCGCGGACGGGGCCGGCGGCTCGGTCCGCGGCGCCGTAAAACGGGGTTACACCGTATTCCCCGGCGTCAGCAGTTTCGGCCGCTCCGTCGAGCTCCTGGGCGAAGTCCCGGTTGTATCCGCCGTCCTCGGCAGCGCGGCCGGCGGACCCGCCGGACGGGCCATCCTCTCGCACTGGTCCGTCATGGTACGACGCACGAGCCAGATATTCTCCGGGGGCCCGCCCCTCGTCAGGCGGGCGCTCGGGGTCGAGGTATCGAAGGATGACCTTGGCGGACACCACGTCGCCGTGGACACGGCCGGCACGGTGGACAACGCGGTCGATACCGAACGCGAGTGCTTTTACATGATCCGGCGGTTTCTGTCCTACATGCCGCAGAACGTGTGGGAACTGCCTCCCGCCGAGTCCAGCGACGACCCGGTCGACCGGTGCGAAGAAGAACTGTTGTCCATCGTCCCCCGGGAACGCACCTCCCCCTATTCGATGCACCGCCTGGTCGAACTGGTGGTGGACAACGGCTCCATCTTTGAAATCCAGCCGACGTTCGGACGCGCGCTCATCACCTGCCTCGCGCGGCTCAACGGCCACCCGGTAGGGATCGTCGCCAACAACCCCTTGGTCTCAGGCGGCGCGATGGGCGCCGCCGAGGCCAGAAAACAGACCCACTTCATCGAACTGTGCGACTGCTTTCACATCCCGCTGATCTTTCTTGTGGACATCCCCGGATTCATGATCGGCACCGCCGCCGAGCAGGAGGCCACCCTCCGCGAAGGGATGAAGGCCGTATTCGCGATTCACCGCGTTCGGGTGCCCATCCTCACCCTCGTCATCCGGAAGTGTTACGGCATGGCCGGAATGGCCGCCGGCGACATGGACGAACTGGACTTCAAGATCGCCTGGCCCTCCGGTGAGTGGGGCTCCCTGCCCATAGAAGGCGGGGTTGCCGCCGCCTACCGTCGGGATATCGCCAACTCCGAAGACCCGGCGGCCCGTGAGAAGGAGCTCGAAGAGGAGCTTCGCCAATACGCGTCACCGTTTCGCTCCGCCGAAGCCTTCGCGGTGGAAGAAATCATCGATCCGCGCGAAACCCGCCCCTTTCTCTGCAACTTCATTTCCCTCACCCGCAATCGCCTCAAAGCCCTGCTCGGCCCCACCGACAAGAGAGGCGTTTCGCCGTAGCGGTTCCGCACATCAGCCCAGGCGCCACCCCCGACACGGCCGTCAGCATTCAGCTAAGAACGAATGGCAAAACCGAAACGGCGGGCGACCACAAGGGTCGCCCCTACAAAGCAAACGTCGTTGCGGATAGAAGTGACATACAACAAAGTTACGGCTACTTCTTCCTTCATCCCTTTTCCTTCTTCCTTCTCGTATTCTCCTCAATTTCCCTGCCTACGGCGTGTTCCCAAAAGGCAGCAATTAGCCGTCAGCGCACAGCTGTCAGCCAAACCCGGTCTGCGATACGGCCTGACGATGTCAATTTGCGGATACCCGGTTTTGGTAGGGGCGACCGGCCGGTCGCCCGGAATATTCCCTGCGTCAACATCAGGGCAACTACAAGGTTGCCCCTTCAAAGCAAACGTCGTTACGGATAGAAGTGACAGACAACAAAGTTACGGCTACTTCTTCCTTCTTACCTCTTCCCTCTTCCTTCTCTTATTCTCCCCAAATTCCCTGCCTACGGCGTGTTCCTTTTGAAGCGACCAAAAGGAACCAAAAGTCGCCGCTGGGCGCGGGGCCTGCCTTATACATGGCGCGAATTACCCAACCGGATACACTCGATCCTCTGGCCTGCCAACCCCGGGGGATAACGTAAATTGGTGCGGGACGGAATGACGCGCCCTGCTCTGAAAGTACTCGCGAGAGACTTCGCGCTCGATAACCGAAAAGCTACTTGAGTGCGAGACGTCTCACCCCGGTCCCTCAGAAAAAGCCGTCAGTTGTCAGCAAATTCAGAAAACCGAATCAGTCGACGTCAGCGCTGTCGTCCGATGACGGGGAAACGCCGCGGGCAGACCGCCGGTTCGCAATGGCGATGATCCCGGAAATCAGAATGGCGGAGCCCTGCAGCCAGACCCGGTACGCGCCGGAAGGCGTCAGAAACAGGACGAGCGCCGCAATCAGCAGAATGGCGCGCTGCCACGCATCGAGGGGCCCGAAGCCATATCCCGAAATGGCGACAGCCAGCGGAAGAATCCCGGCGAAGACGACGAGGACGTTGACGAGGGTCGACCCAAGATCGGGCGAGACGAGAAGCAGTTCGGGATGCAGTACGAACGCGTAGGGAAGGGCGAAGCCGACCAGAGCGAAGCGAAACGCGGCGACCCCGGTCCGCATGATGTCCGCCCTGGCGATTGCCGCGGCGGTATAGGCCGCGAGCGCAACGGGTGGCGTCACCATCGACATCATCCCGAAATAGAAGATGAACATATGCGCCGCCAGGGGAACGACGCCCAGCCCGCCCAGGACGGGGCCGACAAGGGTGGCCATGAGCAGGTAGCATACGGCCGAAGGCAGGCCCATTCCCAGAATAATGGTGGATACCATCAGCAGAATGAGGGCCAGGACCAGGTTGTTCTGCGCCAGCGGCAGAATGGCGCCCGGCAGTTTGGCGCCGATACCCGTCAGCGTGACGACCCCGATGATGATTCCCACGCAGGCGGCCGCCGCGATGAGAGACACGCCGCCGTGAGCCGCGCTTTCCACCGCGTGCAGCAGCGCGCGCGGCTTCATTCGCGTCGACGGCATCAGTGCGGCAGTCAGGAGCATGCACGCCAGTGCGATGCTGACGGCCCGGAACGGCGTATACCCCAGTACGATCAGCACGACGAGGCTCACGAGAGCCACCAGAAAGACAAGGCCCCGGGCGGCCGGCGGACGACTCGAAGGAATTTCATCACCCGCGGCAACCCGGATGCGCCGTGCATAGAAGTGGACGATCAGCAGAAGCGCGGTATAGTAGAATGCCGCCGGAATGAGCGCCGCTTTCACGATCTCGAGATAGGTGACCGCAGGTTCCACCATTTCCAGCATCATATAGGCGCCCGCGCCCATGATCGGCGGCACCAGCGCCCCGCCCGAGCTGGCCGCCGCCTCGATCCCCCCCGCCGGCACGGGCCGGAATCCGGCCGAACGCATCATCGGGATCGTGAACGTACCCGTTGTGGCCGTGTTGGCGACCGCACTGCCGGAAAGCGAACCCATAACGCCTGAAGCGACAACGGCGACCTTCGCGGACCCGCCCGTGCGCTTCCCGAAAAACCGGCGCGCGGCATCCAGCACGTAGCCCGTCGCACCGGTGCCTTCCAGCGTCGTGCCGAACAGAACGAAGAGAAACACATAGGTGAACATTACTTTCAGCGCGATGCCGAAGACACCCTGCGAATGCAGAAAAGCCTGGGAGACGATACGCTCCCAGCCGTAGCCCCGGTGCGGGAAGAGCCAGTCCGGCATGACGTGACCGAAGGCGGCGTATGCCAGGAAGGCGAGGGCAAGCAGCGGAAGGGTGGGGCCGATCGCCCGGCGGGTCGCCTCGAGAACGAGAACCAGGCCGACCAGGCCGACCGTCCAGTCCGGAGGACGCTCCAGGCCCGCGCGGTTGCCCAGGCTGCGGCCATCCAGCCACCAGTTCCTGAAGACGGGCTCGGTCTGGACAAGCACGTATCCGAAAAAGAGGAAGACAGCCGCGACGAGGAAATAGTCAAACACCCGTACTGACATGACCCCGGCCGCGCCTGCGCGGATCGGGTGTTTCAAAAAAACAAGACTCAAGCCCAACATGGCAAAAACCGCCAGTTGGGCTTGAGGCGTCAGTTCCGGATAGTTGACCTCCGCCAGGACGAAAACACTCAGCAGGGTCGCCAGGACGCGAAAGAGCCGCGATTCGAGCATTTCAGTTGGGCCAGATCCCGATTTCCCGGTAATATCTGATCGCCCCGGGATGGAAGGGCGTGCCCGTATCCCTGATCACATTCGCCGGGTTGATGGCCTTGCCCGCGGGGTGCTTGCTGACCACGTCCGCGCGGTTCTCGTAAAGGATCCTCGTGAACCGGTAGACAGTCTCCTCGTCCAGGGCTGCCGGCGTCACCAGGTGCATCGAACCCACGTTCATGCCTTCGAATGTTTCGGTCTGACCGCGATAGGTTTCCGGGGGAATACTCGCCGCGTTGAAGAACGGATAGTCCCGAAAGAGGCGCTCTCTTTCGGTTTCGCCGAACGGAATGAAATAGATGTCCTGTGAAGCGCTCGCCTGGGTAATGGACGCGGTCGGCACGGCGCCGCCCAGAAACGCGGCAGCGGCGGAACCGTCCGCAAGCATGTCCACGGCACCCGCCTGCGTATTGTGCAGCGGGCTGAAGTCCTCATAGGTGACGCCGTGCGCCTCCAGGACCGGCGCAAGAAAGTACTCGAACCCGGCGCCCGCCGGGCCAACGACCACCCGTTCGCCCTTGAGATCGCCCATGGCGCGGATGCCTGTTCCCTCCGGCGTTACGAACAGCGCGATATTAGGCGCCAGGGTCATGACGGCGTTGATCTCCTGCCTTTCACCCCAGGCGCCCTCGCCGCGCACCGCGAAATAGGAAATCGCGGCATTGGCAAGGGCGAAATCCAGTTCCCCGCGCACGAGCCGTCGGATATTCTCCTGCGTCCCCTTGGTCGCCTCCGCGGTCACGTCCCACGACAGGTCTCCCCCATGGTCGTCCACGACCTGGGCGATCGCCCCGCCGACCACGAAAAACGCCCCGCCGGGCGGCGCCGTGCCCACGCTCAAAAATCGCCGTTCCGGAGCGGATGTTTCCCGTTCACTGTCGGGAGACTCACACGCAAACGCGCCCAGCGCGATAGCGACTACTGCGACGAAAGCCCGTTTCAGGACCGCAAATCGGTTCATCGAAACTCCTCTCTCTTTTCTGTTTCTGATCTATCGATTCGTCCGGTCTTCCGCGATGCAATAGAGATGGCTGCGTCCCCTCAGATAGAGCGCGTCGCCCACAACCACCGGAGACGCTCCGCTTCCTTCATCCAGGGTATTCGTCGCAAGGATTTCGAACTCAGGGCTGTTCCTGACGACGAGCGTTTTGCCTTCGAGATCGGTAATATACACGCGGTCGTCCGCGCCGACCAGCGACGCGTAGATGAAGCCCGTCCCGTCCAGGCGTTTGGGTCCGAAAACCGGCTTGCCGGTACCCGCGTTATAGCAGGACAGGAACGCGCCCCTGCCTTTCAGCATGAACAACCGGCCTGCGTGTAGCAGGGGTGAAGACACATAGGGCGTATCCCGGCTGATGGACCACAACACCGAGTCCGAACCCGAAATATCTCCCTTTGCGCGGTCCAGCGAGATGGCCTGCATGGCGGGACTCCTGTGACCGCTGGCCACGTACACCACCCCGTCCGCATGCAGCGGCGTGGGGATCACGTTCGTCCCCAGCCCGCCGCATTCCCAGATCAGCGCGCCGGTGTTCAGGTCGTAGCTCCGTGTGCGGCGCGAAGCGCTGACGATCACCTGGGTCCGGCCGCCGTATTCCACCGTGACGGGCGAGGACCACGACGTGACCTCGTCCCGGTCGTTCCGCCAGAGTTCCCTTCCCGTTTTCTTGTCCAGCGCGACAATGAACGAATCCCCTTCGTGGTCCCAGTTGATCACCAGGGTGTTGCCGTGGACCGTTGGCGAAGCCCCCTCGCCGAACGCGGCTCTGCTCCAGTATTTGCCCAGGTCTTTCTCCCACTTCAGATTGCCGTCCATATCGAGGCAATAGAGCCCTTGTGATCCAAAATACGCATAGAGATTTTCTCCGTCCGTAATGCCCGAGGGGGACGCAAACGATGCCGTCCGATGCATCCCCTCGTGAGGCCGGGCCTCCCGAACCGTCTTTTCCCAGACGGTTTTCCCGGTGTGCCGGTCAAGCGCCAGGACCCTGTACTGAAACAGATTGGGCAGGGGACGGCGCCTTCCCGTGCCGGTATCCGCCACGACTTTGTCAGTCCTCACGGCGGTCTGCACGAAGATACGATCGCCCCAGACAATCGGCGTTGCGTGGCCCAGGCCGGGAATGGGCGCCTTCCATCGGATATTCTTGTGTTCGCTCCATTGTACCGGCGGACTCCCGTCGACGAGCCCGTTGCGGTTCGGACCGCGCCAGTGCGGCCAGTTCGACGCAGCCGGTCTGGTTGCGACAACCAGACAGAAAGCGGTCAGGACCATAGTCATTCGATTCATAACATGCTCCCTTCAGGAATTCGATCGGTGAAGTCCTGCTGAGCGCCTTTCATTGAAGATACGCTCTGCGATTCCGAATCTGAAGACCAATTGTCGCCGGACCTTCGACGTAGCTGTCACGCCCCTTCCCGCTTCAATGCCGGCAACAGAGGGGTCCGCAGCGCGGCAAAGATCCCCGCAGCGCCCGCGGCCATGCCCGTAATGAGTATAAGACCCAGCGTTGCCAGAAGCGAAAGCCATTGCAATTCGCCGCCCGAAGCGTGTGGCACTGTCGTCACGATCGCGGCCGCGGCCCCGATGGCCATGCCCGTTGCCATCAGGAACCCGTTTTCCATGAACAGGAGTCCGGATAGAGACGACCTGCGAAACCCGAGCGCCCGCAGCGCCGCGAGTTCGCCCCGGCGTTCGACGACGTTGCGTACCATCACGATCCCCAGACCGAACGTACCCAGAAGCACCCCCAGCCCGCCGAGTGTCTGAAACGTGGACAGGTACGTGTTCTCCACCGTCCGGAAGCCTGCCAGCCTGGCCGCCGTCGTCGTCGCATCCGGACCGGCGTCCTGTAACCTCCGCTCCAGCAGCGCACCCAATTCGCGGGGTCGGTCGGTCTCGACCAGAAAATAGCCATAGCCGCTCCGATCGGGGAAATGGGCGGTGAAATTCGCCTCGGACACCAGCAATTCACTCTGGAAGATACTGTTCCTCAGCAGACCCACAAGCCTCAGCCGGACGACCTCGCCTGTATGGGATCGCATCGGGATTTCGTCGCCCAGCTTCCTGTGCAGGATCCAGGTCACCGAGTTTACGTCTCCGAACGCGGGAATCACGTCCTGTTCCGCGCCCCCTGCCAGTAAAGTCCATGGCTCATCCGTCTCCTGCAACAGCCGGTCAAACGAAAAGCCCCCCCGTCTCATCAGGGCCTCAGGCACGCCCAGGACCCGGGGATGGCTGGGCTTGTACAAATTCAGACAACTCACGTCCTCGCCCGGCAGAACACGGAACGGCATGAACCTCGCCTTGTCCAGAATTGGCGCATCCTCCGGGTAAAACCCCAGCTCAAACCGGCCGTCCTCTGAATTCAGATCGTGATATAGCGGCGCATCGGATTCGACAACGAGCTGGAACCCGCCGCCGCCCGACGTCCGGCTGTTCAGCGCATCCCCGTTGACGTCTGCGCGGCGATGGGCGCCAACCGCCACAACCACGAAACAGGCGCTCGCGATCAACCCCGCACACAGCATGCTCCGGCCGGGATTTCGCGCGCTGTTCCGCACGCCCATGCTCGAGATGCCCCCCGCCGCCGCGTTTCCCCGGCCGCGAAGCCACATCGATAGCAGGCCCAGACCCGATATGAGAAGGAATGCCCCGCACCCGAAAAACAGAGCCGCCGCCGCTTCCCGGCCCGCCTGGGCGGCCGCCGCGAGACAGGCCGCGGCCAATGCCAGGCTTCCGATGACATAGACCCGGACCCGCCCTCCACGTTCGCCTGTTGCCGCACTGACGCTGCCGGACAGCAGGGCGCGCGCGGGCATATGGGACAATCGCCGGACCGTCATCCGGATCGTGAGCAGTGCCACAACCTGTGAGACCGCGAATGCCGCCGCCAGGCTGGACCCGTTCACGTGCAGATAGAGTTCCGTGGTTCCAACCGCCGGGACCCACCACGTACGCAGACCGGCCAGCATGATCCATCCGTACGCCAGTCCTCCCGCAATCCCGGCCAGGCCGCCAAGACCCGCCAGCCAGATCGCCTCACCCATAAACCGGCCGCGGATGGCACTGGCGGTGAAACCCGACGCCGTCAGCACGCCCACCTCTCCGGCGCGCTGTTCCACCCCGAGCAGGAAGAGAAGGCCCACAAGCAACGCGGCGGAGACGATCAGAAACAGACTGAACCCGCCGAAGAGCCATCGGAAATCGGTCGAGCCGGACGAAGCGGCCATCCCCTCTTCCCGTACCGGCCGGAAAACCAGGCCGGTGGATTCGGGCGAAAGCGCATCCCGTATTCCGGAGCGAAATCGCCGGGCCGAACTCGTGACGTCCATGCCGTGCGGGGGCCCGATCCTGACGGACGTCAGATTGCCGAACCGGCTTCGCCACAGTCGTTGGCCGGTGGAGGCGGATACCAGGGCTTTGGGCGCCGCCCGGTGGGCGTCCCAGTAGGCTTCGTCTTTGGGCCTGATGCGCTGGAGATCGATGGGAAACGGCGGGTCCCACGCGTGCATATCGTCTGCATCCTGCAATCCCGGAAACCTGGGCGCCAGCAGCGAATCGGCGCCCAATCCCGTCATCGCGAGCACGCCCGCAAGTCTGAATGTCTCGCGCCTCGGAATCAGCGCGTCTCCCGGCCCGACTTCGAAATATTCGATGGTGACCGGATCGCCGGTCCCGGCGTCCAGGTCCGCGGCCGCCCAGGCGTTCAGCAGAACTTCCCCGTCGCCGGGCGCTGGCGCCGGATTTCCGTTCAGGAGCTGCGCGGGTCCAAAGTTCCCGAGGTCAATTGCCGCGACCGTTGAATACGGCAACGTCCGGTCCCCCGCTTCGATGGCGTTCGCCAAGTAGGTCAGGATCGGAAGCCGCGGCATCCCCATTTCTTCCGCCAAGCCGACAATCGTCCGGGACAGATGGGGCTTGAGGACGAACTGTGTGCTCTCGACCGAGAAAAAGCCCCTTCCCTCTCGTATCGACAGACCCAGGTCGTCCAGCTTGACCGCACGGGAAAGCGCGGACCTCAATCCGCCCTCGGCGCCGGGCCGAACCGTCGCCAGAAGCGTGTTGACCCGATCCGGCAGACCCATCGCGGTCTGCAACTCATTCAGAGAAACAAACGCATTGAGCGGCACATCCTGACTCGAGCGCAGACTGAAACGGCCTGCCCCGCGGTCGGGCAGCATGGCCGCAATCCGCACGCGTACGGTCAATATCGACTCCGAGACCTCGTCACGGCCGAAGAGCGACTCCCGGTGAATATTGTCCGGAAGCTCAAAAGACAGCAGAATCGCGTCGCCAACCCTGGCGTCCAGCTCCCGTCCAAGAGACTCGTTTACGACAAGCGGCGTGTACACCCCGTGGCGGGCGAGGTCCGGAAACTTCGCCTCGAACAGATCACCGAATCGCGAATCCACGCCCAGAATCCGTACGCGGCTCGCCCGCGTACCGGCACTGCCATGCACTGCCGTGCCCCTGAGCGTCACCGCCGGAACAACCGTCAGATCCTCCCCCGCCGCCTCGATATCCCGGGCCAGACCCGCACGGAAGAAGCGGTCCGCAACAAGCGCATGGTCAATGTCGCCAAGCCGGTCCACGGTCAGATCACGCAGGCTTTCCCGCACCGAATCGCCCACCAGCAGGGCGCCGGTGAGGACGGCGGCAGCCGCGGCGACCGCGAGCATCACCAGCAGGTGGATGCGCCAGTAAAACGTCAGGCTTCGACGCACGTTCCCTCCTGCAAGGCCATCCGGCGCTCAAATCTCGAGGCCAGCTCCAGGCTGTGCGTGACGCCGATGAGGATGGTCTCCTGTTCCGCGTGCAGCTCGAAAAGCAGATCGCCGACTTCGTCGGCCCGGGCCCGGTCCAGGCTGCCCGTCGGCTCGTCGCAAAGCAGCAGCGCCGGCCGGTTGACCAGCGCCCGAGCCACCGCGACGCGCTGGCGTTCACCGCCCGAAAGGGCGGAAGGGCGGTGGTTGGTTCGATGCCCGAGCCCGACACGTTCGATCAGGTCCCGCGCCCGTTCAGCGGCGTCCGCCCCTCCATCTCGGAACGCCAGCGTCGGCATCATTACATTTTCGAGCACCGAATACTGGGGCAGCAGATGGTGGTCCTGGAAGACGAATCCGATCACGCGGTTACGGAAGCGCGCCAGGTCCTTGTCTGGAAGGACGTAGGGGTCCCGGCCGTCGACGGTCACACGGCCGGAGGTCGGTCTGTCCAGGGTACCGAATACGTGCAGCAGCGTACTCTTTCCCGATCCTGAGGGCCCGACGACCGCAAGGGACTGTCCTCGCGAGACTTCAATCGAAACGTCCCTGAGAACCGACACATCCCCGTATCGCTTCGAGACACGCTCAGCCCTCAGCGTCATCGCACCCCTCCTCCTCAGGTGACTCGGAGATCTGATCGGCGACAAAGCCGGGAATGGGTATGGAGCGGAACGGCTGCCCCGGTGCGCATTCGCAAAACACCGTACTTAATCTGCCGCGCGCAATCAGGACGTCGCCGCGCCGGAATTCAATCCCGTATGTCATCGAACTGGTCCCTTTTCGTATCACCTTCAAATGCACATCCAGCATGTCTTCGAACCGGGCGGGATTGAGATAGTCGCACGACGCGCCCACCCGGGGCCACCCGACGCTTCGACCTTCCAATGTGCCCGCCACGCTGGCGCCGAGCGAACGCAGGAACGCGTGCTCCGCCGCCTCCATGAAAACGAAAAACCGGGAAAAGTGCACGATCCCGACCATATCCGTATCCGAAAATTCCACTCGTCGCGTGGTATTGAAATCACACGGCATATTACTTCCTCTCAGAGACCCTTCCAACCCGCCGATAGAAGACCGGCAATCGACGCCTGCCTTTCCTCCCCCTCTCCCGTCTTACGTCTCACCGCTTCTGAGGGGCCGGGGGGAGAGGTCACGACGCCGGCTTGAAGAGCGTTACGAGGCACCCCCCCATCGCTGCGAGCACGATACCCAGCACGAACTGCCAGTTCAAGGCGCCCCATCCACCGGCGGGCGGGTGTACCGCCATCGACACTACGCCGTTTACAATGGGTGCGCCCGCGAATACGATCGACATCACCACGGCAGGCGTGCCACGGGCGCCGAACGCGAGCAGGACGCCGAATGCGCCGATCGCACCCACGGTACCGGCAAGCAGAGACCAGGTGAACCCGCGCGCGGGAAACGACCAGTCCGAGCCGTTCAACCACAGAACGACCATTGAGCCGATTACGGCGGTCAACAGATAGGCCACGCCCACCAGCAGGAACGCTTTGTACCGTCCGTTCACGGGATCGGCCATTGCAATCTGTCCGGTATGCAGAAAAATCCCGTACAGTCCCCACGATCCTACCGTCATGGCGGCGAATATCAGCCACGTCAGCCCTGGCGTCGATGCCTGTTCGGCCGGCATAGAATATCCTCCTTCGCGCTGCGATTTTAGATCGCCGCGGAGACCGCCCCCGACGGGCCGATCATCCCGCGACGAAACGTCGATAGACGTCCAGCATGGCGTCGGCCATGCACGCGTCGCTGGCCGTCCGGTGCACGGCCGCGCGGCCGTTTCTCCCCATGGCTTCCCGGGCTTCCCTGTCTCTCATCATTCGTGACAACCCGTCCGCCAGCGCCACGGGGGAATCCGGATCGACCAGGATGCCTCCTCCGGTGCGCTCAATAAGCTCCGGAAATGCGCCGTGACGCGGCTGAACCACGGGCGTTCCGTTGGCCAGCGCCTCCAGTACGAACAACCCTTTCGGCTCCTCGTACGGCGTCGGCACAGACAGGACATGGACGCTGTTCAGGAATTCGATCTTCTGTTTCCGGTCCACCTCGCCCCGATACTCGAAGGCACTGGAAAGCCCGCGGGACTCAATCAGCGACACCACCTCATGAAAATAAGCCTTCTCACGCCCACCCAGATAACCCGCCGCCAGCAGCCTGATGTTCCTGCTTCCAACCTGTTCCGCCAGCCGCCCCATGGCATCTACCAGAAGATGCAGTCCTTTCTCCGGCGCGATGCGGGCCATATAGCCGACGGTGAACGGGGTTTCCGGCAGCGCCCGCTCCCCCTTGCCGTGTCCCTCCATGCTGATGCCCAGTGGAACCACGTGGAAGCGATCGCGCGGCGCATTCAGGTACGCGGCCATCGACGCCGCGTACCAGTCGCACGTTGCCACAAAGGCGTCGACGTCGCGCGCCCGTTCGCGCATCGCATTCAACGCCTCGTTTCGATACGGTTCGGCCAACCCGTCGAGAAAGACCTCCTCCCCCTGAACGGAACACAGAACAGGAACGCCCAATTCGCGCTTCATCTCACGTACCATGCCCAGAAACATGGAGTTCGTCAGATGAACAAGGTCCGGCCGCAGGTCGTCTTTCAGCCATCGAACCAGCTTTTCAAGTTCTTTTCTCTGGGCGCCCTCTTCCCCCTTCAATATCGAGACCGTGAGCGCCCCCAATTCTTCCGCACGCGTGGATCCGCTGAACCAGGAAAGCGATTTCAGCAGCGTACGCGCGTTCATCAGGCGGTCTACGAGTTCCGGCGCGTGGCGAAAAAACGCCAGCTTCTGCTGCAGATAGACGTTGATTCCACCGTAGAACACCCGGTCGATGCTCGCGTCGGGACCATCGGTCCGCAGCGGCGTGTACGTTGGAATCAGCGCCAGATCAACTCCCTTCAGCCTGAGCGCCGATGCCAGCGTATTGTCGTTAATGCAACTCCCGCAATACATCCCCGCCGCGCCGGCGGCGATATAAGCAATTCGCATGGAGACTAACAATTAAGAATTACAAATTAAGAATTAAGAATCAGGACCTGGCGCTGCGTTTGTCCTTCGCGGTCTTCTGAATCGCTGCGAGAAGCCGACAGAGTTCTTCGGCATCGGAATGAATGCTGGCGAATTCGTCTTCGGATAAATAGCCGGTATCTCTCAATAAACGCAGCCAATAGCTGCTTTCACGAGCTTCTTTATAGGCGATGGCAATTTTGCTGACAAAGTCTGCACGGGACTGACCGCCAATTGCCTCTTCAATGTTGGCGCCAATACCTGTTCCGGAGCGTAACAATTGCTTTGAAAGTACGAATTCTCTCTTTTCCGTTGACAAGTGCTGATAGAGCCTTACAACTCGAACTGCAAATCCATAGCCCTTTACCTGAACGATGTTACCATCCTTCATTGCGTCTCTCAATTCCCTCCCCGGCACCTTACAATTCTCAATTCTTAATTGCCTTGGCAAACTAATCGTCCTTCATTTCGTCTCCAAAATCCCTCCCCGACACTTTACAATTCTTAATTCTCAATTCTCAATTCTTAATTTCTATTGCTCTTTCATAGTGCGCCACGTCTTCGGGCAGATCGCACATCTTTCCCATCGGTTTGAAGATTGGCGTGACGTCGTTGATGTAGATCTTTCCGCTCAGAATATCCACGATGCCGTCAAGACATTCCGGATGGGCTTCCAGGAACCGGCTGAAGCTGAATTCCTTCGTGTAGAATGCATAAACCAGTTTTCGTATGGCCTCCATTCCCGGAATAAAAGCGTCACCCCACTTCCCGAGTTGCTTCGCGGAGAAATCGTCGTTCGAAATTGCCTCATGAATCGCATCAGCCGCCATTTCGCCGGATTTAAGCGCAAGGAACACGCCGGACGAATAGACGGGATCCAGAAATCCGTAGGCATCGCCAACCAGCACCCAGCCCGCTCCCGAAACCGAACGGGCGCGATAGGAGAAATCACTGGTCACCTTCATGGGAAACAACTGACGGGCGCGCTCCAGCCGATTCTTCATCGGCGGGCAGCGGTCCAGCTCCTCCTCGAAAATCTCCTGGGGCGTTCCCTCCCGCTTCTGCACAAGATAGCCGATATCTCCAACCACTCCCACGCTGACGACGTCGCCGGCCAGCGGGATATACCAGAACCACGCGTCTTTCGTCCGGGTGTGCAATATCAGAGTTGCGCCTTCGTCGATCCCTTCGTCTCTGGAACCGCTCTCGAAATGCGTGAACAGGGACGCCTTCTTCAGCGTGGGCTCCTCCGTCTTGATCCCTAGCTTTCGGGAAATCAACGCGCTGCGGCCCGTTGCATCCACGACCACCCGGGCGTGGAGATCCTGCAGACTTCCGTCGCCGGATTTCGTCCGGACGCCGAAGGCCCGGTCTCCGTTGAACAGGACTTCCTGAACAGCGGCTCCCTGCCTCACGCACGCCCCTTTCTCGCGGGCGTTTTCCAGCATCATCTGATCGAACTCACTCCTGAGCACCTGCCACGTGACCGAACTCTCGTGCGGGTCGTGCCGATGGAAGTAGAACGGCGCCGACCCCCGTCCCGACGCGCCGAAGAACTGCACGCTGTATTTCCTTACGTACGCGCTCTTCTTCAGCTTTTCGAGAACGCCCAGCCGTTTGAACGACCAGTACGTTCCCGGCATCAGCGACTCGCCGATCTGAAACCGGGGAAACCTAGCCCGCTCGAGCAGCAGAACGCGATGGCCGTGTTCGGCGACCAGCGCCGCGGTCGTGCTCCCCGCGGGGCCGCCGCCGATCACGATGACGTCGTAGTCGTCTGAACGCATCTGGTCTTCTCAGCTCCGATGGTCCGTAAACCGTCTTGCCTTCAGTTCGAACCTGGGCAACGTGTTCATGTCTACCGCACGAACCCCGACACGGAACCCCAGCTTCCGTCTCGCCTCCCGCTCCACGGCGCCGGCTACGGAGTCCGGTGATTCTCCCCTGACTTCCAGGCGGATCTCCACTTCGTCCAGGGAGCGCCGCCGGTATACGTCGACCGCGAACTCCGTCACTTCGGGAAAGGTCCTGACGACGTTTTCAACGGCGCTCGGATAGATGACGATCCCGCGGATGATGATCCCGCCGTCGATGCGGCCGATCACGCCGTTTTCCAGCCGGAGAAACCCGGACCCGCACGGGCATGCCCCCTTTGCGCGCTTAACGCGGTCGCCGGTGCGGTAACGGATCACCGGCATCCCCACGCGCCCCAGATTCGTCAGCACCAGTTCACCCTCGTCGGCCTGTTCCCCTGAATCCGGATCGATCACTTCGCAGATAAACTCCGTCTCGTTCACGAGCATGCCGTTCCGTTCACGGCACTCGTACCCCCATGCGCCCACCTCGGTCGCGCCCGCGTGGTCGTAACACCTAGCGCCCCAGGCGTCCTCGATCCGACGCCTCGTTGCCGGCAGACCGGCCCCGGGTTCCCCGGCGTGGATCGTGGCGCGAATGCTCGAGTTCGCGATATCAATCCCTTCGGTTTCGGCCACCTCCGCCAGATGCAACGCGTACGTCGGCGTGCAGATGAGAACCGTCGCCCGGTGCTCATCCATGGCCTGAAGCCGCTGGACCGACGACATCGATCCGCCCGTAACGGCCAGCGCCCCGATCAGCCGCGCGGCTTCATGGGCCGTCCAGAACCCGATAAACGGGCCGAACGAGAACGCGAAGAACAGACGGTCATCGGGCGTTACTCCCGCACCGTCGAAAACCCGCCGCCAGCAGCCGGCAAACCAGTCCCAGCTTTGACGCGTGTCCAGCCAGCGCAGCGGCCTTCCCGTCGTGCCCGACGTCTGATGGACCCGGACGTAATCCCGCAGGCGATACGTCAGATTGGATCCGTACGGCGGGTGCGCGTCCTGGTCGGCCGACAGTTCGGCCTTGGTTGTAAAGGGTAGCCGCCGATAATCGTCAAGGGTCCGAACGTCTCCGGCGCCGGACAGCCCGGCGTCGGTCAGCTTTTCTCTATAAAACGCGTTGTCCCTCAAAACCGGGACAAGCATGTCCCGCAGGCGACGGACCTGGGATTCGACCAGTTCGTCCCTGTCCGGCTCCGCGTTGAAGGAACTCACAGGTCGACCTGAATGGCGCCGTAAAGGCCGAAAGGCGGCGCCGGAATCACCGACATCGCGCCGAATCCGCGGGTCTCGTACTCGCGATCGGTCAGGTTCCGGGCATTCAGCCTGATTGTCGCGTGCCCGTACGTGTACGATACCGACGCGTCAAGCGTCAGCACGCCGCCGATACTGAACTGATTGTCCTCGGCGATGAACTGGCTGGCGACGTACCTGGCGCCCATTCCCAGTTCGATGCCGTTTTCCAGGCCCAGCGAGCTCCAGACATTCAGGATATGACGCGGCGAAAAGGCCGGCCTGTTGCCGGATCGGTCCAGGTGCCGGAACTGCATCCCGGTGGGCGTGGGTACGGTCAGCATTTCGGTAAACCGCGTCAGTTCCGCGTTGGAATACGCGTACGTCAGGAAGACGTGGCACCCGCGGCCGGGACGCGCCATCATTTCCAGCTCCACGCCCCGCGAACGCTGGTCGCCGTCCTGTTGGGTCACACCCGTCTCATCCGGAATGCCGATGTCGTACTTCCGCAGATCGAAGACGGCCAGTGACGCGTGAAGGCGGTTGTCGACGAGATATTTCTTCGCGCCAGCCTCGAACTGCGTGGCCGACTCGACGTCCCGTGGTCCCGCGACGAGGCTCGATGGCGGGGCGAAAGCCTTGCCCGCGCTGGCATAGAACGTCAGGTCCTCCGCGGGATTCAGCGCCACGCCCGCCATCGGACTGAGCTCGTTGAACGCCCTCGACGTCGACGTGACCGGGTCGTCGTAGCGTATCCGGTCGAAGCGGCCGCCAACGAACGCATGGAAGAAATCCGAAAACACGATCCGGTCGACGACAAAGGGCGCAACAACGCCGCTCGTCGCATCTGCCGCGCGGGACTGGCCGGGAACGACGTAATACGGCAGCGCGGCCGTTTCGACGGGGTTATGCAGGTCAATACTCGGCAGGACCGCGACGTCCAGCGTAAACCTGTCCTGCCACCGCATCAGCTCCAGGCCCGCCAGCAGCGTATGCCTGGCCCGTCCCGTGGAAAAGGAGAACACGAGCTCGAACTGATTGCCCAGCACCTTCTGCCGGTCGTCGAGGAGCAATAACGTCCTGATCAGGTCAAGGCTGCCCGCGGCGTTGGGAAATACACCGTTGAACAGCGTACCGTTGGAGATCCAGGAAAAATCTGTATAGTACAGTTTGTTTCGCAGCGTGACACGCGGAGACAACCGGGTCTGTACATCCATCCGTGCGCGGAAGATCTCCTGGTCTGAAACGTCGAATGGAGACTGATAGGAACGGGTCCGCGGCACGTCAGCCAGTTGCCCTCCGGTCACGGGCAGCCCCGAATCGGACTTGTACTCGCTGGTTACATATTCGAAGTTCGCCGTGGCCGTTGTCCTTTCGTTTCGCACGGTGACGGCGGGGTTCAACGCCCAGATACCGCTGCTCTTGTCGTCACGGTAGTTGTCCGCAACCTGCCGGAGGCCGTTGAAACGCACGGCCACGCCCTGCGCCGGGTCCCCCCATCCCGCGTCGACGCTACCGCGGAGGTTCCCATACGGGCCATAAGCGCTCCTGGCCTGGAACATGCGCTTGAAGACGGGCTGCTTCCGGTTCAGATTCACCGATCCGGACAGCGGATTGCCGCCATATAGAAAGGCGCCCGGTCCCTTCAGCACCTCCACGCGATCCAGATTGTAGAGATTGTAGAACGTGGCCTCCGGCTCGGAAGCGCCGTCCGTCAGCACCAGCCCGCTGGACAGCGAGTCGAATCCGCGAATCACGAAGAAATCCGTCACGCCGAACACCGTCTGCACATTGACGCCGCTCACGTTTCGAAGCGCATCGCCAAGAACCACGCCGCTCTGATGTTCGATCAGGCCGCGGTTGACCACGCTGACGCTGGCGGGCGTTGCATTCAGCGGGACCGGGATCTTGCTGGCGACGGAACTGATCGTGGCGACTTTTTCCTTGCTCTCCGTGACCACGATCTCTTCGCCCGCATAGACGGGAAGGTCATCCCCGGCTTCCTCGTCGGCCTTATCGTCCGCGGCAAACAAGGTGCTTGAAATCAGGCCCAGCAAAGTGGCGACCAGCAAACCCCTTCGCAAAAACAACAACATTCGAATTCCTTTCACCAGGACGTCCTGACGACCTTGCGTCGCAGGAACAAGGGAACAGTCGAGGAGAGAATGGAGAGAAGTGAGAAAAGAGAGAAAACGAGTCAAAGGCCTATCACTCCTCTTTGCTTTCGCACTTCCCAATCTGTTTTATGTCGTTTCTCACTCCTCACTCCTCTTTCCTCTCTCCTCGCTCTTCACTCCTCACTCCTCGAAGTCTTAATATTAGCCTTAATCCGAAATAAATCAG
>JAAXHE010000288.1 GCA_012271065.1 Candidatus Latescibacterota bacterium | reverse complement strand
CCTGAGCCTGCGGTCCCTGAGCTTGTTGAAGGGTCGAAGGGTCGGCGAAGGGATCGCAAACACGGGCAGTTCGACAAGCTTGCTTCGACAAGCGCAGCACTGGCAATGACCACGTTTCGACAGGCCCTGGAAATTGAACTCATAGTTTGGGTATGAATATGCGCCGACGCTTCTACCTGGCCGCGACGTTTCTACTGCTGATTCCCATTGCCGTGTCCGCGCACAGTCTTGGGGCGGATTTCGACGGGGACGGCGTCGTGGGGTTCCCGGATTTCCTGCTTTTCGCCGAAGCGTACGGGTCCGATAACGTCCGATTCGATCTGAACGACGACGGCCAGGTGGATTTTAACGACTTTCTGTTGTTTGCCGGGGACTTCGGCAAGGTAACCCACGAGGAGGGAGAGACGGACATCGCAGGCGTCCGCTCCACGTTCGAGGCGATACAGGACCATATTTTCAACGAAAGCTGCATCAGCAGTTCCTGCCACAGCTCGGCGTGGGCCGCCGCCGGGCTTTCACTTGAACCGGACGTGGCATACGAGCAACTGGTGGGGCGGGTGCCGCAGAACGCGAAGGCGCGGGAAGAGGGCATGCTGCTGGTCAATGCGGGGGATCCCGAAAAGAGTTTCCTGATGACGAAGCTGACCGGGTCCGGTGTGGGGTACGGCGACCGGATGCCGAGGTCGTACTCCAGTCTGAGCGGCGTCGCGATCGACGCGATCCGGGCATGGATCGCGGCCGGGGCGCCCCGTGACAGCGTGGTGCCGGATGCGCCCGACCTGGACCGGGACCTGCACAACACGGAGTTTTATTTTCAGCCGCCCGCGAAGCCCCAACGGGGGATACAGCTCCACCTGAGTCCGTTCGCGGTCGCGCCGCGTTCGGAGCGGGAAATCTTCTCGACGACCCGGCTGGGGGTCGCGGAAGACCTGATGGTGAACAAGATCGAAGTGGTGCAGCCGGAGGGCAGCCACCACTTCATTCTCTATCAGTCGACGGACGAAAACCCGCCCCCGCCGGGGATTCGCGATGTGGATCGGGACAATCCGCTGCAAGCCCTCGGGATCTTCAGCAAACGGTTTATTGTTGGCAGCCAGTCGCCGGCGGCGGTGTTCGACTTTCCGGAGGGCATCGCGATTCCGATGCCCGCCGATGCGGTCTACGAACTGAACTCTCATTTCGTGAACACGTCGGGGGAGAACACGCTCATCGGCGAGGTGTACGTCAACCTGCACTCAATGCCCGCCGACAGCGTCAAGGTGGCCGCAAAACCCATCTTTGTCAGCAACTTCGGCATATCCGTTCCGCCGGGTCGAACGGAGACCACCGCACGGAACTGGACGCTGGAGCGAGACGTCAACGTGATCATGCTGTCGTCGCACATGCATCGACACGGCCGGCGCTTCGATATCTTTTTGGGAGACGAACGGATCTACCGGAGCGAGGAGTGGGACGAACCGGTGACGCTCGTGTTCAATCCCGCACTCGAGGTCAAGGCGGGAGAACGGGTGAGATTCGAGTGCACCCACGAAAACGACGACAAAGACTTCACCATCCGGTTCGGTTTTACGGCCGAGAACGACGAGATGTGCATCATGCTGGGGTACTATTATTGAAGAACCCGTCAGAAGTTCGTGGCCGATTCACGGAAGGGTCTGCGGTCCGCCGCCCGATGCTGTTTGCCATCAGGGGGCTTGCAACGGTTTCTCATCCTGTTTTTCCTGTCCAACCCTGTAAGTTCCGGTTCTTGCGTCGAATCGCCTAGGCAATACTTCGCATCACCTCATCGAACAGAACTCCGTTCGTTGAAATGGCGTTGCCGCCCCGAATGGTCGGGTTTCCGATCCAGTCGGTAAACGTGCCGCCCGCTTCTTCCAGAATGGGCTGCAGCGCGGCGCAGTCCCACACGGCCATCACGGGGTCCAGCATGATTTCCGCACGGCCCGTGGCAACAAGGATGTGCCCGTAACAGTCGCCCCATCCCCGGCAATAAGCGACCCTTCCCGCGAGGTTGCGGTACGCGCCGTCCCGGCCGAACTCGGCGAACGATTCGATGTCGGTGGCACAGAGGAGCGCGTCTTCCAGGCGCGAGACCGTGGAGACGCTCGCCGGTCGGCCGTTCCACGTACAGCCCGATCCCCTGGCGGCGCATACCATCTCGTTCATGGCGGGGAGGTGAACCACGCCAACGGACGGGACGCCGTCTATTTCCACGCAGATCATCACCCCGTAGAGCGGCACGCCGTGGACGAAGGACTTCGTGCCGTCGATCGGGTCGATAATCCAGCGGCGGGGGGTCCGGCCGGCCCGGTCGCCGAACTCTTCTCCGACGATGGCGTCCTCCGGAAAGCGGTCCTGTATCAGCGCGGCGATCCTTCGCTCAGCTGAGCGGTCGGCTTCGGTAACGGGGCTGTCGTCGGATTTCGTTTCGACCTGGACGCCGGTCTGAAAGTACCGCAGGGTAATGCGTCCGGCCTGCCAGGCCGCGTTGGTGCTGAAAGACAGAAGATCCTGGAGAGAAGGCTCTGCCATGGGCGTCCCTTTCTCAGAAGTTGATATAAAATTACCGGTAAGTTCCCGAGCGCGAGCGAAAANNGGCGCTTTTGCAGCCGTGCGAAGTCCACTGGGAATTTTAAGACAGCTTCTTAATTCCGCAAATGTGCAATGCCTCAATGTCTTCGTCTGTCACCGCACGGCGCAGATGCAGCGGCCACAGTCCTGTGGAGGACCGAATGTATGCAGGAGATCGAAGGTTGTCAAGTTCACGCCGGCAATGCTCCGAGTTCCGCTTGCGTTTTCATTCTGGAATGCTTATATTTACTCACGGAGGCTGGATCCTCAGGGTTCAACCTCTAAAAGTGCCTTGAATCTACGTAAGGGTGACCCAACCGGAAGTTATTCCACAGGTTACTGTGGAACTTCGTCAATAATTTTCGGCACCTGGTAGGTTAGGCGCTTTTTTTTCGCCATAACAGCCGAAGGGGCATACAGATGCTGGACGTCGAGATTGTGGAACCGTCGGAGGTGGAGAAGGCGGTGCGAATCTTTCATCGGGACGGACTTGTCGTGATGCGGGATGCACTGACGGCACGGCAACTGGCTTACGCACGGTCCGGGGCGGACCGGGTGATCATGCAGCAGACAGAGGCGATTCCATTGGAGGAAGCGAACCGCGGTTACGCGCGCTATTCCTTCGGCCAGCAGATTCACCACCCGGAGTGGGCCCAGCTGATTGATCTGCAGACGGTTTTGCCAGTCCTTGAAGCGATCTGGAAAAGCAGTGATTTCCACTGCTGGGGCGCCGGAGGAGATTACTCGCTGCCCGGCGCGAGGATCCAGAAGCTGCACGCGGATATCACGGATATGCTCCTCGACCCCCAGGGGCGGGTGAACGTATTCGACCTGCCAACGCCGGTCATCGTGGTGAATTTTCCTATGGTGAATTTTACGGAGATTAATGGTGCGACACGGTTTGTGCCCGGCACCCACCGCAATCGGGATCCGGCGCCCGGGCTGGAGGAGGAGCCGGACTGGATGAAGCGGTCGATCGTATGCGGGCCTGCAGGAGGAGCGGTTATCCGTGACATCCGTTGCTGGCACGGGGGCACGGCCAACCGGTCGGATGAGATTCGTGCAATGACGAGCGTGGGTTATTCGGCGCCGTGGTTCGTTTGGCTCAGAAAGGAACACCCCTTGCCCCGTTCCTTGTTCGATTCCCTTTCGGATCGGGCGAAAGACCTGACCCGATTTATCGTAGACGTCTGAGTGGCAGGCAACCGGGACCCGGTCCGGCGATGAAAGGGCAGCAGCGCATGGCGATACGACTGGCCCCTCAATGGGGGGACCGGTTCAGACCACATTGGAGCGAACCGCAATTGAGGGGCGCAACGAGAGTTGCGTCCCTCGTGTTTTTGTCAGGGCACGTATCCGACGTCCTGCAGCGAGATCTGCCTTCCGGTATTGTGCGCTTTGACCGCCGCGGTGGAAACCGCGACGCTTTCCAGGATTTCAGGGTAGGGGACCGGCGGCTGACGGGTATCAACCATCTTCCTGATCAGCTTGATGTTTTCGTACGCGCCGTACGGAAAGACGTAGTCGCCGAGAGGCGGGGAATGTATATCGCCCATGTTCCCGTAAGCACTGGCGTAGAAGGCGCAGTGGTAGGTGTCTCCCGTGTCGCAGCTGAGCAGGGCGCCGCATCGTGGAAAGCGGGGTTCGTCAGGGTAGACCAGTCGCATGAAGCCGCCCGTGTTTTCGCCCATGGATTCCACGGCGCGCACGCCGGATCCGAAGAAGTTCTGCGCCAGGCAGATGGCGTGGATCTGACCCGCCAGGGAGGGGCCTCCCCCCCGGATGGAGACGAATTCGAGGTTGCCGACTTCCGGAAAGCGGGCGGCGAATTGCCTGGCCTGAGGGAGCGTGTTCAGGATGGAGCGTGAAAGCAGGGGGGCATTGTGTTTCCGCGCCAGGCCGACGATGGCGTTCGCGTTGTCCAGATTGTTCGAGAGCGGTTTGTCGATAAAGGTTGGCACCCCTTTTTCCAGACCGGGCGTGGCCAGTTCCAGGTGGTCGGCGCCGTCGTAGTTGCAGTCTGCCACCAGAACGAGGTCCACGTCGTCCGACACTTCGTGAACATGCTCGCAAACCCGCGGTCTGGAGGTGAAGACCCGCGCAAAGACATCGCCGACACCGGGATGTTCGTCCCATACGCGAGCGATTTCGAATTCGTGCAGGCACGGAACCGTCATGCGGGTGGGGTCGCTGTAGAATGTGTAAAAATAAAAGTGCGCCCCGCCGCTCATCCAGGAGTATGGCGCGCCGGCGTTGTCATCCATGGGTTTCTGAAGTCGCAGGGGCGCATGGTCGGCCATCAGCGCGCCATAATACATACCGTGCATATCGCAGCGGACCAGTCCGACACGTATTTTTTCCATCGCAATTCTCCCGGAAGACACCATCACAAAAACACCCGACGCAGAATACTGGAACCTCCCTGCGGTACCGAGGGCGAAAAGTATGAAAAAAAACTCACCGGAACAAGAAGTTTCTACTTGAATACTGAACATATGTTCAGTATATTTTGGTGTACTGGAGAACAACACATTCCAGCAGGGCGCGTAATCAATTATCAATCGGTCGGGTTACTTCAGTTCTCGGAGGGTCATCGATGTTTGCCGGAACGTACGAATGTCGTGTTACGTGTGAAGACAGATCGCTTAAACACTACTTCAGAGAGGTCGATCGACATCCGCGGATCGATTCGGACGAAGAGCGGGCCCTCGCCGCCGGGGTCGAGGCGGGGGATGAAGCCGCAATAGCTGCGCTAGTGAATGCAAATCTTCGCTTTGTCATTCATATCGCCAGAGGATATCAAAACCAGGGTCTGCCGCTGGGAGACCTCATCAACGAGGGCAATTGCGGGTTGTTTACCGCTGCCAGGAAATTCGACCGGAGCAAGGGTTGCAGGTTTATTACGTACGCGGTTTGGTGGATCCGGCAGCACATTCTGAAGGCATTGGACGTTCAGACACGGACCGTCCGTGTGCCAGCAAGCGTATTGAACGATATCGGCCGATTAAGAAAAACGGAAGATCGTCTGATGCAGCGGCTTGAACGCAGTCCCGCGCCGGAGGAAGTCGCCGCGCAATCCGGTCTCCCGCTGAAGAGGCTCGACCGCTGCCTGGATGGAGGCGCAAGCGCCGTCTCTCTTGATTCCGATGGCGCGGAGGGTCGCCTGAGTCTTTGGGAGACGCTTTCGGACCGGCGCCTCGCGTCGGCGGAAGAGACGCTCGTCGAAGCCTGCCGAACCCGAGCCGTAGAGGAAACTCTGGATCTGCTTTCAGAACGTCACAGGAAAATACTCAGTCTCTATTTTGGAATGCGCGGCGAGGAACCGACGACGTACCAGGAGATCGGACGCCGTCTGGGGATCAGCCGGGAACGGGTGAGGCAATTGAAGGAGGACGCATTCGTAAAGTTGAGGCAGCCGTCGGTACGGAAGCGTCTGGAGGCGTTTCTGTAACGCGGCTTCGAGCAAGGTCCCCGCGCAGGACAGTTGGTCCCAACGTCAACCGGTACGGGTCGCGGCGTCGCCGCGACCCGTATTTTTCTGTCGGCCAATTGCACTGGAATAGCCGTTCATTTCATACGCTGCCGCAGATTTCCGGGCGTTTGCTCTTGACGAAACAGGGCAAATGCTTCAACTTATATCCGTTCCCACCTCTTTGAACCGGATTCTTGAGGCCGTCTGCCCGTGCAGATCGTTTTTTATTCCATTCTCGGCGCCCTTGTATTGATATGGGGCGGGGTTCTTGCGCTCATCCATTGGGTGAAACCGCTGTCGCAGAAGCACCTGCTGGGCTTTGCCGGCTATGCGAGCGTCGTGTCCGGCCTGATGGTCTTCCTTGTGACGCAAACGGCACTCCAGCAGCAGGACGCGGCGATGAAGGACACCCGCGAACGACTGGACAGAACGGTGGAAACCTTCCGCGAGAAGCTGGACGAGCAGGGCGCGAAACTGCTGGACCGGACACTGGAAAAGGTGGACCTGACCAGGTCCGAATGGGAAGTACGGGCGGACCTGAAGGAAGAGCGGTCGCGCCATGCGCGCACGAAAATCGATCTCAAGGAGATGCGCGACCGGCTTCGGCAGACACAGGCGGTGTTGGCAGAAGAGGCAGACGCCCGTGGCGCCTATTCCGACAGCCTGAATACCGAACGCGCGCTCAGCCGGGAATCCCGGACGCGCCTCGCGCTGGAGGAGGCGCGCCACGGGAAGACCCTCGAGAATCTCGCCCGTACGCGCGAAAACCTGGCGGGTGTGGAGGCGCGCGCCGACCGGCAGAAGAAAGAAACGGCCCTGCTGCGCGCGACCCTTCTGCGCGCGGAGCAACGGGCTCAGCAGGCGCTGAAGAACGCGGCTGCCGCGCAGAATGAACTCATCAACGCAATGATCAGGCATGGCAGGGCGGCTGAGACCCTGCAGGCCGCGGTCGACTCCATCTACGGCAAGGTGATGAAACGCCCGCGGAATCCGTAGCCGGAAACAAGGCGGAGATTATCCGGCTCCGGGTGTTCCGTCACCTGGCGCAACAACCATCCTGACGCATCATCGCGGTTCACCCGGTGTGTATCCGCATTTTTGGGAGGTGGCTCGTGAACAAACGACCCGATCCATCCGGCGACAAGAAGCGTATCGTTATCGTCGTCGGGTTTCTGGCGGCATTGCTGGTTGTTCTGTTTTTGACGGTCTGGAAGCCGGACACCGTTCCGGAAGTCGACCCGCAGGTTGCGCAACTGGAGAGCGATATCGCGCTTTATACCGGGCAGATCGATTCGTTGAATGCGCTGGTTGATGAAATGGACTCTCGGATAGACGCTATGCGCGCCCATGTAGACAGCGCGAGAGTGTCCAACCGGAAGCTCCTGACATCGCTGCACAGGGTTACGAGCGAGATGAGGGAGTATCAGGCGCTTTATAGAAAACAACAGGCGATGAACGAGAAGCTGGTTGCGGAACTCAAACTGCTGAGGGGTGAGAAGGACCAGGCGACCGCGGCTGTCCGGACGTTGAAAATCGAAGTCGACACGCTGAACAAGCTGCTGCACGACAAGACAACCCGGCTGATCAGGTTGGAATCCAGCCTGAAGGAAGCCGTCGCGCAGGCGCAGACCATGCAGGAAACCGCAACCTCCGTGCTGGTCTACGTTGGAACGGAAGCCAGGCTGAAAGAGGCCGGGTATCTGAAGACGTCGCGGGGCATTACAATCAGGAAGAATTACAAGCTCGTGGGTTTTCCCGACGTTACGGATGAGCAGAACCTGGATTCGATCAAGAGGGCGCCGGTTGGCGAGACCATCGCGGTCCCGGGCGAACTGGCGGCGCTTTGCGATCGGCACGGCAAGCTGAGCAAACGAAAGGAATACCGGGCCAGCAAGGGGCCCGAGGGGCAGACGATGGTCACCTTCTGGGACTCAACGCTGATAGGGCAGCGCGTGCTGGCGGTGATTAAGGAGAAATAGACTCAGCAAATAAAGATTTTTCAAGGCCGGCCGTCCTTTGAGGCGGCCGGATTTTTTGTGCTCGAATCCTCCAATATCGCCGCTGAGCCGGCTTCGGCGCCGTGCCGCGAATTGCCATTTCGCGGTACCGGATCACGCGGCCGCGTTGCCCGTGTAGGGGCGTCCCTTGTGGGCGCCCGCGCCAGAAGATTACCACATATGGACGAAGACGGCGGGTCGCACTTTCTTGCCCGTCGGGGCAGTGGAGAGGAGAGAATCTGCGTAGGCGGCGTGTCTAACCATGAAGTCCCGGCTGCCGCCGCGGAGGAAGAGGTGGAGATTGCGGTCGGGCTGGGCGATAAGCCCGGCGGTGAGGCGTTCGAACTCCCCCGTCTGCAGGAGACGGTCTACGGATTTCCCGTCGCTCGAGAGCCCGGCGCCCTTTGCCGTGTAGATGAGGACCAGGTCCTCGGACCGAGGGTCGTGGTGATGTACCCGCCAGACGGGTTGCGCGACGTTCAGGATCATAATGCCCAGGGTGAGCATGAGCATCATGATTCCAAGGAACAGTTCCTTGCTGACGTCGTGTTCTTCCGCCTGGGTGGCGGCGCGCTGCATGAATCGGCTTCTCAACTTGAGTCGCTCCCCGGGTCATCTCTCATCGTCAGCCATGCCCGTTCGAGGGCGCCGACCCGTCCAATCAGAATGTCGATGCACTTTCTCAACGGCAGGTAGGCCAGCAGGGCAATCAGCGTGGTCTTGAAGGCCAGCGTCAATCCATCGGCCATATCGCGGAGCACTTTGAACGTCTCGGTGGCTTCGTCCAGCCGGCTGAGTTCCTGCGCCATGAGCAGGATGCCGCAGACCGTGCCGAGATAGCCATAGAAGGGAATACGGCTCAGGGCGCGGTGGCCGGACAGCAGCCGCTCACCGATAACCCCGATCAGATCTGTGATCAGTTCGTCGTCCCTGGCCTTCAGATCCGTGAATGAGTCCGATTCGGTCCTGAGGTCTCTCAGACCGGCCTGCCGGCGCGCAAGCAGGGTTGGAGCCTCTGAGGCGGATGGCGTGGAACCCAGGGCCTCCTCTTCGACGCGAATCCGTCTCCATGCGTGGACAATGACGGAAAGGTGCGCGGTCGAGGCGGCCAGGATGAGCGCGTATGCAGAGCGGCCCACCCATTCGATCCAGCTTTCCGGCAGGGCAACGTAAAGGTAGTAGTAAATGCCCAATGCGGCGACGCCGAACCCCGCAAGCCCGCCCAAAACACCGCTCGTGAGCCTCGCGTGGTTCGCCGGCAGCCCGTACCGCAATTCTTCGCGGCAGATTGAGACGACTTCCTGGATGAGTGTAAGCGCGCCTGCCATGGCGCACACGGAGGCGAAGACAACCACAATCAGAATCTCAAACCAGGCTAGATGCGCCACGACCCGTCCTCCCGTTAATAGCGGTCAGATTCGCAATCCATCCGTTCCCTTCGAAACGATGTACCAGATATAGGCGGCGAGGATGATGCTGGGAAAAAGCAGCCCCGCACGCGATCCGCGCCCGCTGCTCCCTCCGAATCCTCCGCGTCTATCGGATTCGGCTGCCGCGGATTTGCCTTCCCTGCCGCTTCTTTGAGAAACTTCTCGTTCACCGGATGACCGTTCGTCGGGCGGGCGGTAGGCGTCCCTGCGGTCTCCGTGTTCCTTACCGGTCGCCGCCCGTCTCGCGGCCGAAATCGCGGCGTCTTCACCCTTAAGCGCCCGCTTTTCCGGGTAGACGAGTCGCTTTTCCGCCTCGGCCAGTTTCTCCGCCCACGATTCGACTTCCTTTGCGAAGGTGAGGGACGTCTCTTCCTTGAGCGGTCCTGCCTTGCCCAGGGTGAAGCTGACTTCCGGATTCCGATGGCCCGTATATGCGGTATGAAAGTCGGGATCGGTGGTTTCCAATAGCCGGCGCTTGATGCGGGCGCGTGTTTCCTGCAGGGAAATCAGATTCTGCAGAAAGCCATGGTAGTCCATGCGTTTCTGCCGCGTCTCTGGCGCTTGCGCACGCGACGGCTTCGACAGGGCCGCTTCGATTTCCCGGCGATCGAAACGCTTCATGAATTCCGCCTGGCCGAAGAGCCGGGTTTGCCAGATGACCCGCGCGGAGGGGATGTCCGGCACGGGATGCGCATAGGTGATCTCGAGGGCCTGGCCGTCAGTCGTGCGCCACGAATCGTCGGAGACGAGAATGGGGCGCAGCGCGCCGCCTGCGTCCTTCAGGTAGAGGCCGAACAGGAACCCGCTTTCCACGTGATCGGTGTCCCAGCATCGGACGCGGATCTGATTCCTGCCTTTCAGATAAAGATGGGGGATTTCAATCTCTACAGGTGTGAGGCGGGTTTCACCGACCAGGAAGTCGTTAATCGTCACGCGGGCCTCGTCATCGGCCCAGAAGATGCACGCAACCGAGGTTCCTTTCGGAAGGCGCAGGACGTCGGTTGACCCGGGCAGGCGTTTCTTGTCGATGACTGTCGGATCCGCCGCGCTCATCACGCGAATCAGGCTGTCGATCCGGGCAGAAACCGCGTTGAACTCCTGGCGAATGGATAGCGGACCGCGGGGGGTTGGGGCGGTCGGGTCATCCGCGCCGCCTGAAACGTCAGCCGCTACCAGAGACGAAACGGACAGAGCGAGCGCGGTCATCCATCGATTTCGCGAGCGGTACCTGTGGGTTGTCTCCGGCATGTCGGGAGTTTGTTGCCGCGGGTTTCTGGTTGCGTTATCTGCTAAAAGTCCGCGAAGGACCCGTCTTCCTCCGAGCGCCACATGCCGCGGAAGCGAAAGCGTTCGTCCCGCATGGCATCGAGGGCGTCGTCGTCGATCTCGAATCCGAGACCCGGCCCAGTGGGAAGTTCGATGAATCCGCCATTGAACGTGAGCGGCGGCGTCAGAAGACCGTCGCCCCGAGTGGCGCCACCCTCGCAGATGAGAAAATTGGGGACCGTGGCCATGGTATGGATGGACGCGGCGACGCCGATGGGACCGGCCGCGTTGTGCGGCGCAAGGGCAATGTCCCTGATTTCCGCCAGTGTGGCGATCTTCTTCATTTCCGAAATGCCTCCCACGTGCCGGATATCCGGCTGCAGAACGGCGCAGGCCTGCGTTTCCACGATGTCCCAGAAACTCCAGCGGGTGAGGTGGCGCTCGCCGGTCGCGATGGGGGTGGCGGTCGAGCGGGAAAGGGTCAGCAGGGCGTCGTTGTTCTCGGGATGGCAGGGTTCTTCCGCGAACAGCAGATGATAGGGTTCGAGCGCCTTGACCGTGATGACGGCCATCTGCGGGCTGAGCCGGCGGTGCAGGTCGACCGCGATGTCGACGTCGTCACCCACGGCTTCCCGGACGGCGGCAACCCGGGCGACCATTTCGTCGACCGCTCTGGCCGTATCCACGAAACGGACGGGCCTGACGGCGCCGCCCATCTTGATGGCCGTGAACCCGTCGGCGACCCGCTTGCGCGCCGCTTCCGCACAGGATTCCGGCGTGTCCCCTCCGGCGTGGGCGTAGACCCGGACCCGGTCTCGAACCGAGCCCCCGAGAAGCTTCCACACGGGAACGCCCAGGACTTTGCCCATGATGTCCCACATCGCCATATCCACACCGCTGAGCGCACCAATGATGATTGGCATGCTGCGGCTGTACGTGGAGCGAAAAAAGGTCTGCCAGTGGTCTTCTATCTGGAGCGGGTCCTTGCCGATGAGGTATTCGGCCAGGTCGTCAATGGCGCGCGCGACGATTCGCCAGTGCGTATAGTCCAGGGGTTCTCCATAGCCGACGACGCCCTCGTCAGTGTGCATTTTCAGCACGAGGAACCGCTGTGCAACAGGGATGCATTCAAGGCGCGTGATTTTCATCGGGATTGCCCTCTAACAGTCCGTTGACAAAGTCGCTCTGCAGGCGAGGCCGNNATGGACTTTTTCAACGGGCTGCTAAGCAGACTCCATCGCAGGGACTATCGGGTGCAGGCGTCCGTGCACGGGTTACGGGTGAGCGATTCTCCCGTCCGCGGGAGCCATGCCGAAAACGGGCGGTTCAGCGACGGTTTTCTCCACTCCCGGATGAAGTCCGGCCGGCGGATGCAATAACGGGTGCGATCTTGTCCGCAAAACGGATCAGGCTGTTGTCGTCCGGGTCGTAGCCGATGAGCTTGCGGGCGTTGGCGATGCTCCAGAAATTGTGGCTGTTTCCGCTGATGCCGTAGAAGATCTGAAAAGGGATGCCGTTTTCGTCTTCGATGTTTTCAGTCTCGATGCTCTTGACGAAAAGCTGGGTCTGGTCCCGTGCGCTCAGGTAGGCCCCGAGGCTGCGGTGCATGGCTGCCGGGTTTTCAGGCCTGAGGTTGTCGGCGACGTTTTCGCGAGGCCCGCCGATGCGCAGCTGGATATTCTGAAGCTTTCTTCCGTTTCCGACCTTGCCCGCGGCAAAGGCGAACCCCAGCAGTTCGTACGCGGCCTTCGCCCAGCCGTAGAAGTTGTCGGATAGCGGGCGCATTTCCGGTGTCACGAATTCCATGCGTCCGGACCAGATGAGCGTCTCGTAGAAGTCGGTGGCATGGTTGGAACTGATGACGATCACCCTGCGGACATTTTCTTCGAGGCAAGTCTGGTAGATGTTGTAGGCCATGGTGATATTGTCGGATTCCGCCCAGAACTGGTCTTCAGGCGCGTTCGCACGGGTGAAGCCGCAATGAATCACGGCGTCCGTATCCGCGAAATGCCGCCGATACGCATTCCGGTCTCTGTTGAGAAGGTCGGTCCGGACGATACCCTCCACCTCGTCGCCGTTTCTGTCCGTCGTGCGGACGTCCAGCAGGCCCAGGTTGTAGCGCTCTCTGAGGGCAGGCAGACTCCGTCCGGCGATATACCCGGCCGCGCCGGTGATGACAACCCTGCGTTTCGCCATCGTAATTCTCGCTATGGCATTGGAAATGGCGCGGGGATGAGGGGATGATGCGTATACCGGTTCTCGCCGCGCAGCAGGATGGGTCGCCAGTCCTGGCCGATCGAGTTTGATTCGACCTGTCTGGCTTCGGGCGGGATAAAGCGGACGGTAAGACCGCAACGCCGCCGGTTCGAGGTATTGGGCATGCTCGCGTGGAAAAGCTGGCCGTGATGGACCGACATCTGGCCGGCGCTGAGTTCCAAGTCGATCGCACGGCTGGTGTCGACGAGTTCGTCCGGGATTTCCTGGTTGATGCTCAACAGGTTCCCCTCCCGTTCCGACGTGCCGTGGGTGACGATCCCGCTCTTGTGGGAGCCCGGGATGACGCGCATGCAGCCGTTTTCAACGTCGCTGTCGTCGATGGCGATCCAGGCCGTATGCGCCAGCGGCGGCTTCAGACCCCAGTAGGTGACGTCCTGGTGCCACGCCACAAAGTGTTCTTCGTCCCCGGCGGGGTATTTGCAGAAAAAGTGCGTGGCCAGCAGAAGGATATCTTCACCCATGGCCTGTTCCATGACGTCCAGAAGGCGCGCGTCGGTGGCCAGCCGCCAGATGAATTCCTCGTCGAAGTGCCGGGACTGCAGGCCCACCTGGCAGACGTCTCTGCCCTCTCTGGCTTCGAGTTCGTCGAACTGTGACCTGAATGCGCTGATCTCGGATTCGGAGAATACGTCGATTCGAGGCATTACGCCATTGACTTCGTAGGTTTCGCTCAGGTTTTCGACGGCGGGCATTGCGGCATCTCCGGTTCAAGACCGTCTTCAGGTCCAATGCAGGTCGCGGATAATCTACGGTGAACGCAGTGCCGGTGCAACCCGTTTCTGGTGTTCTGTCCCGTAAATGGGTCGCCTGAGTTCGACGGACCGGAATCAGCAGCCAGCTAGAAACAAAATTCCGAAACCCAAATACAACATCCACATTTCCCCAAATTCCCTGCCTACGGCGTGTTCCTTTTGAAGCGACCAAAAGGAACCAAAAGTCGCCCCTGGGCGCGGGGCCTGCCATATGCATAGCGCGAATTTCCTCAGGGGATGCACAAGGCATGTTGCCCTTAGAGCCTTAGAAAATCTTCAATCATGGGTGCTGAACGGAACAGCGCGCTCTGCTCTCATCGTTCTCCTGAATTGCATCGTGAACGTATCCGGTGTGGTACCCTGAGTGCGAGCAGTGATCAGCAAAGGCGGTACACGCCCAAATCCGAACAGGGATCCTTTCCGGAAAACCCCACGATCGTCCGGTTGTGGCCTCTGGGTTTTTCCGCATTTATCCGTCCAACATCGTTGCATCGGTACACTCGTGCCCGCGCACAATCCCCCGCATGGGGATTGACAGGCCGAATCAGGCTGGGTATCATGCGAGACCGGGAACCATCTTCCACCCGCGAATATCCCGGTTTGGATTGCGCCCGAATTCGATGATCGGAGAGTTGAAATGAAAATCACGCGTGTAACCGCAATGGTGCTGAGGCTGCCCTACGTCACCGATGCCTGCGACGGTACGCAGGATACCTGTCTGATCAAGGTCGAAACCGACGCCGGACTCACGGGTTGGGGAGAGGTGGATTCCTGTCCGACCGCGGTTAAGGCCGTCGTGGATGCGCCGCTGTCGCACCAGATCTGCAACGGACTGGCAAATGCCCTTGACCATGAGGACCCGCTGGCGGTGGAAGCGTGTATGCAGCGAATGACGGACGCGGCGAACTACTATGGCGGTGACGGTGTGGGGCTGCACGCCATGGCGGGCGTCAATCAGGCGCTCTGGGATATCGCGGGCAGGGCCCGCGACGTGCCGGTCTACCGGCTTCTGGGCGGGCCTTTCAGGAAGCGTTTCCGGGCGTATTGTTCGATTCTGTTCGGCGATTCACCGGCACAGACAGGAGAATTCGGACGGAGGTTTGCGGGGGAGGGCTTTACGGCGGTCAAGTTCGGCTGGGGGCCGATGGGGGAGGACGAGGAGACCGATATCGCCCTGGTAAGGGAGGCGCGTCGAGGCGTCGGAGACGGGGTGGACGTGCTGATCGACGCGGGGCAGGTCTGGAACTGGAAGACAGCCCTGAAGCGGGCGCGCCAGTTCGCCGAGTTCCGTCCGTTCTGGCTCGAGGAACCCCTGCATCCGTCCGACTTGCGCGGTTACGCGAAGCTGGCGGCGGAAAGCCCCGTGCCCATAGCGGCGGGTGAAGCGGAGGCGAGGTTGGACGCATTCGAGCGTCTGGTGGCGGAAGCCGGGCTGGATTGGGTACAGCCTGACCCGGGACGGTGCGGTATTTCGACCATGGTGGAGGTTGGAAGGATGGCGCACCGCCGCCATGCAAGGGTCGTGAACCACAGTTTCAAGAGCGGGATAACAATCGCCGCGTCGCTTCACGCGCTCGCCGCGGTACCCGGCGGGGAGATGTTCGAGTATTGCATGTCGGAATCCCCGCTGCGCCACGAACTGACGCACGAACGCTTCGAAGTCGTCGACGGGCACGTGGCGGCGCCGGAGGGCCCCGGCCTTGGCGTGACGGTCAACGAAGAGACGCTGCAGAAGTACCGGGTGGCATAGGAAATATCGCCTTACCCGCTGGCGTCAACTCGGTTGTCGTTTCCAAGTTCCCTGACGAAGGCCGGACTCATAGCGCCCCGTGCGACCTCCGCGACCGGTCCCTTCATGGTAAGGTGGAAACGTGGGTCTACGGCGACGTGGAGGGCGCCTCCCGGTGCGTTGACGGTTACCGGAGAAGTCGCCAGCCCCATCCGTACGGCCGCGCTCGCCGCCGCGCAGGATGAGGACCCGGACGCCTGCGTCTCGCCGGCGCCGCGTTCCCAGATGAGAATGAAGATCTCCTTAGGACCCGTGGGTACGGCCAGCTGCACGTTGATGCGATTGGGAAAGAGTTCGTGATTCTCCAGGAGGGGGCCGAGTTCGAGCAGGTCGTCCCGCGACCAGGCCTCGTGTTCGGGTTTGAAGATGACGCAGTGTGGGTTTCCCACGCTCACGCCAGTGAACTTCAGTTCGCGCCCGGCGGCGGTTATCGGCCGATCGATAAGCTCGCCTCCCGGCAACGCGCATGGCAGCGCGCCGGGATTGAAGTCGGCCTGTCCCATCTCAACGGTCGCGAGGCTGGCATCGCCGTGACGGTCCAGGTGCACCTGGATTTCAACGCGGCCGCCAATCGTGTCCACCGTGAAGTTACGCTTGCGCGTCCGGCGGGTGGCGTGGAGGAAGCGGGCGAAAATACGCAGGCCGTTACCCGACTTTTCGGCCTCGCTTCCGTCGGGGTTCAGGATGCGCAGGCCGAAGTCGGCTCCGTTTGCGGGTTCCAGGGTGAGGATGCCATCGCTGCCGATGCCGTGGTTGCGATCACAGATGGTGCGAATGTTCTCGGGCGTGAGTTCAAATTCCAGTTCGGCCGGATCCATGACGATGTAGTCATTGCCGAGACCGTGGCCCTTATAGAATCCGTTTTTCACAAGTCCTCCGGGTAACGACATGCGAGCGTAGGCCGTTGGCTGCGGTAAGCCGGCATTTTCCGGATGCGGCGACCGTAATTTCACTTCCAGACAAGTACGACGCCCATCGTCTCGCCCAGGCGGGTATACAACAGGTCGAAAGCCTCTGCCGCATCCTGGAAGGGAAATCGGTGGGAAATCATCTCTTCTGCGCGGATCTTTCTTTCGGCAAGAAGCTGCAGGGCGCGGTCGGAGCCTGAAGAGCGTTTGCCGCCGTCCGAATACCCGCCAACAATCCGCCGGCCCTGGATCTTTCCGGAGTCGAGCGGCAGGGGCTCGTCCTCATACAGGCCGATAACCTGGATCACGCCCCTTCGTTTCACCATATCCTGCGCCTGTGCGAACGCTGCCGCCCCCGCGCGCCCGCCCACCGCCTCCACCACGATTTCCACGCCTGCGCCGCCCGTCAGGCCCTCGACCGCCCTGACGGGATCTTCACGCGACGCATCCACCACGTGGTCCGCCCCCAGACGTCCGGCCAGTTCGCAACGGAGGGGCAGCGCGTCGACCGCGATCACCCGGGGGTCCACTTCCGCGTTCAGCGCCTGCATGCAGATGGAGCCGACGAGGCCCTGACCCAGAATGGCCACCGTGTCTTCCTTGCGGGCCTCGATTTCCCGCATCCAGAGAACGGAACTGGTGCTCAGCGGCCAGAACGTCGCGGCTTCCGAGGAGACCGCGTCGGGAAGATGCACAACCGGGGCCCGGTGGGGTGAGTCCACGACTTCGACGGCCACGTACTCCGCGTGCGGCGCAAGAGCCGCCACACGGTCGCCGATGGAGAAGCCGTCCACGCGGACGCCGACCTCGACGACGTCTCCCACGAACGAGTACCCCATGGCTTGATGGTCGATGGCTTCGGGACGGATGTAACGCCGCCAGATCTCGGAACCGCGGCTGATCAGACTGCACTCCGCCCGGATCAGCACTTCCGTGGGCGAGACTTCAGGTATGGAGACATCTTCGATGACGATATTGTACTCGCCTTCCGGCTTTGCGACCCGTTTCATGATGGGGTTCCCTGATTTGGAGTAGTGGCGACTTGAGGCGCGGACACATCGGATAATGAGGATGAGAGCCGCTCAACCTGTGCTCTGCAGCCGGACGCAACGGAAGTACCGCTCAGTTAACCCGCGCGAGGTCCTGGATGTCGCGGCGAAATACCCATGTGCCCTCTCTTACATAGTGGATCGCGAATGCAAGCCGGGGCCTTCCCCTGGACCGGTTCGCATAAGAGCCGTGAATGGTTCTGCCGGTAAAGAAGACGCCCGATCCTCGCGGAACCGTAAGGAAAGTGAGTTCATCGCGGCTGACGCCGGCGACTTCGTGCGAGTGCATGGTTTCGGTCCACTCTCTGCCGTCGGGCGCCCGCATGGCGTATTCTTTCACCCAGGAGGCATGCTCGCTGCCGTCTTGCGGGGGTCGGGTATTCTGGAGGGGGGCCAGGTGGCTGCCGGCGGCGACGCAAAGACCGCCGTTGTTCACGTCGGTATCGCTGAGAGCGAGCCAGCACGCCATAAGCGTGCCCGGTTCGTTCCGGATATAATGAGCGTCCTGGTGAAGCGCGATGCCGGCGCCGCCGCGCGGCGCCTTCGCCATGTACATGGTCTGGACGATCATTGGAGGTCCGTCCAGCAGTTGGGACGCGATGCCGGAGACGCGGGGATGCGACGCCAGGTATCGCCACTGAGGATCCGCGGTGTGCCTGCGCAGGCCGAGTTCAAGGACTTCCGGAGCCACCGCTTGCGCCTGCGCTTCCAGGAAGGTGTCGATTTCAGGCGGCGTCAGCAGGTCCGGAACCTGAACGAAACCGTCCATGCGGTACGCGGCCAATTGCTCCTTTGTCAGGAAGTGTCCCATCGCGGCGCAGGTCAGGTGAGGTCGAACGGGTTGGACCAGGCTTTCGTGCCGTCCATTCCGATGACTTCGAAACGGACCCACCGCGCGCCCGGCCGCAGCGTAAAGGTGGCGCTCGTGAAGGGTTTTCCGGATCCTCTGTATTCGGTTCCGAAAGTATCGCAAATCGCCAGGACACACCGGGATTCGGAGCATTCAAGGGTGGCCTCGACCGTTTGTTTCTCTCCGTCGTTTCTCTGAAGGGTGATGTTTCGAATCTCGGCGCCGGTACTCGAGTAGCTCGCGCCCCGTTCCAGCGCATCGAGAATGGCCCCCGGAGACCGTTCCTTCACGCGTGCCATGGTCCAACCGCCGTACGTGTCGCGGTTATCCGATTCGAGGGCGTGGGAGTCGTCGTTGGCCAGGGCGGGATACAACCTGTTTTCCAGGTCCATCCAGTCGTCCCAGTGAACGCCGGATTCCCCCCGGCCCGCGCATCGGCACGTTGTGTTGAATACCTCCACGCCGGCGAATCCCGTGAGCGGCGCGGTGTCTCTCAGGATATTGACCGAACTCCAGTACGGGTGGGCCAGCCACGTGCTGCCTCCCTGGTCCCGGACAGCGTCGATCACGTGCTGAGGCGGCATGCGCTCCGAGTCGATGTCTTCGTGGACGTTCAGGCAGAGAAAATGGTGTTTCTGTCCGCCGAACGGATTGTCCGGGTGCAGTTCGGCGCCCTGAATGAGTACAAAGTCGTCCGGACGATCCACGGAATCGATCCGGGTGATCCTGTAGTGGTCCGAGAGACAGAGAAAGTCGTACCCCTGGCCGACGTACCCGTCCAGGCGTTCCTGGGGCGACGCTCTGCCGTCGGAGTTCGTCGTGTGGGAGTGGAGGTTGCCTTTCAGCCAGACGTAACCGTCGTCGGCATCCAGGCTGAACGGATTCACGAGGTCGTGCCGCGGCGCGTTTTCAGCCATGAAGGTTCTCCGTTGTGGGCTTCAGATAATGTAAAAGTGGCGGTTTCCGGGTTTCGCTACGTGAGACTGCTCGTTGCGTCAGGTCCGGTCTACAATCGAAGGCAGATGGGTTACCGGACAGGCACGCGCTCCCTTGACGTCGTAACCCATGTCTTTTAAGATGCAGCTGATCTGGGACTCGAGCTTGAGGAGATATTCCCTTTCCTCGTCGCTCATGGTCTGCCGCGGCGGGCCGACGTCGAAGCCGCGGACGGCAACGCCGGTCTTGAAGCCCTCGGGGAAGTTCACACCCAGCAGCATGAGGTTGATGAGGTCCAGGATTCGGTATTGCATGTTGCGTGCGTCCTCGATATCCCCCGCCAGCGTCTTTTCGTAAATATCCACGATGACTTCGGGAATAATGCCGGAAGTCGCGATCGTGCCGCCGCTGGCGCCCATCATAATGGAAGGGCAGAGGATTTCTTCGCATCCCACAAGGACCACATAGTCCGGGCGCTGTGCGCGCAGCCGATGCATGGTGTTGATCAGCCTCGGCATGTCCCTGCTGGAATCCTTGGTGCCCATTATGCGTTCGAACGGCAGCAACTGCTCCATGATGTCCAGCGTAAGTTCCTGCGTGAACTGGGGGATGTTGTACAACAGGACGTCGAGAGGGGTCTGTCTTGCGATTTCGGCAAAGTACTCGAAGAGGCTGGTGTCCGAGATCTCGTAATAGTAGGGGGGAACCAGAGAGATGGCGTCGACGTCGATGCCCGCGTAATATTCGCTCATTCTGAGTACGTCGCGGAGGTTGGCTTCGCTGGCGCCGGCCAGAACGGGCACGCGCCCCTGGTTGACGTTCGTGACGAGGCGCACGACCTCCTTGCGCTCGTCGCTGGACAGGCGCACGAATTCGCCGGTGCTGCCATTGGGGTACAACCCGTGGATGCCGGCTTCGATGAGCCAGTTGACGTAGCGCTCCATCTCCTTGTAGTTGATGCGGTCATTGCTGTCGAAAATGACGATGTTAGGGCAGAAGATGCCCTTGAATTCCCGTCTGGCGCCGGGGTTGCGGCGCGGGGACGGCGTTGTCGCCTGCCGGCCGCCGGTTGCCGCCTCTTTTCTGGAAACCTCTACCTGGTTGGCCGCCAGGTAGTCCAGAGCCAGCGGCGTCAGCTTCGCCCTCGGGCAGATTTCGACCTCTCGCCCTGTGCCCAGCTTTTCCTTGAGCAGCTGTTCGGTAACCACCGGATCGTCAATACGGACCATCAATTTCCTCGTGCGAGCTGCAAGGTCTATGGGCGGCCGATCAGTGGATCAGCCGTTCTTCCAGTGCGGAAAACGGGTGTGGAATAAGATGGGCGGACACCAGTTCGCCGTACCTCTCCGCTTCTGCGGCACCGACTTTCAGGGCGGCGCGCACCGCGCCGACGTCTCCCCTGACAACGCTTGCCGTGAGAAAGTACCCGACCTTGTACCGGCCCTCGTATTTCACGTCTGCGGACTTCAGCATCTGATCCACGGCTTTGACCAGGGCCACGGTGCTGCGCGTTTCGATCAGCCCCATCGCCTGATTGCGGGTCGTGGCATTCCTGGGCGTGCTCCCGCCAAAACAGGCCATGATTTCGGAAGATGGACGGGAAACGACACATGATGCATTCAATTCCCCGGCTTCCCGCGCGCCATCGACGCCGGCTTCCACGGCAGCCTGGACGGCGTCGAGGGCGCCATTCACCAGCGCGTCGACCCGGCCTCCGCTGGCGATGACGAGGCGCACGAGGTCGACGTCCGCCGCCTTGACCATCGCGTCGGACCCGCCGACAGCGCTCACGTAGCCCGTTGTTTCAAGAATACCCAGCGCACCGACGTCTGCCTGCCCAGCGTTCGATTCCGGCGTTTCGGGGAGCAGTGGCGCGATGCCCGGCTCAGGGCTCGGAATCGCCAGGGTCGCGTAGACTTCCCCGACCTCATCCGCACACGCGCTTCCGGCCTGCAGGGCGGTCTGGACCGATGAAATATCGCCCCGAACCACAAGATGAACCAGCGCACCGCCGACGGACGTCCAGCCGGCGACGTGGACCGGCGCGCTCTTGATCATGGCGTCGGCGCCACGGATGAGGGGTACCATGCCACGCGTTTCGAGGATGCCCATTGCCTGCGCGCCAACCGGTCTTGCCGTACCCGCGCCCGCCCTGTGCGGCATGGATTCGAGGGCGCCCGGGGCAGGCCCCGCGATGACGTCCGCGGTAATCAGATCTCCGTGGTTCCCGGCCTCGGACCGCCCGACCCGAAGGGCGGCCTCCACGTCCGAAACGGCGCCTTCGATCACAACGGTCAGCCAGCCGGAACCCACGCCGTGACGCCCCAGAACCCGGACGTCCACGGTTTTCAGCATGGCGTCGAGCGCCGCGACGAGCGCGGTCATGCCGCGGGTCTCCAGAATCCCCAGGGCATGGTTTCCTGCGGCCACGACGGCGCTCAGGAGCCGAATGCCCGCAGCACGTCGGGCAAGGGTTTGGGGATGAGGGCGGCGCCGAGGAAATTTTCTCCGGTCTCGACGGTCGCGCGGCCCACGGACAGGGCCTCGGTCACGGAAGCGACGTCGCCAAGAATAAGGGAGCAGACCACCCGGTTGTGTACGGTAAGCACGTTGTAAACCTGGACGTCGGCCGCCTTCACCATTCTGTCATTGGCGGTGACGTGAGCGCCGTAACCTCTTGTTTCGATCAGACCCAGGGCGCCGGACGGTGTCCGCCGCTCCGTAGCGATTGCATTCGAAACGTATTCCCGGCAGGCGGGTTCGGGGTGTGTCATCGGCGCCGCCACCACGCGTTCCACCACCTCTCTGGCCGCTTGTTCGCCGCTCTTGAGCGCCGTTTCAACCCTGCTGATGGATCCACCGAAAAAAACGGTCGTGAATCCGCCGATGGACTCCCAGCCCAGGAGGTCCACGCCGGCGGCTTTACAGGCGGCGTCCGACGCGAGGATAATCCCGGCGACGCCTTCGACTTCGATCATGCCGATCGCGGCTGACATGCCCCGGTCCAGGTGTCTTGATATCGCACGGTACGGATCAGAAAATTCAATCCGACATAATAGACGCGAGTGGAACCAAAGTCAAGGTCAGAACAACAGTACCGAGACCGCCTTCTGAATCATGGCAATGGAGACGGAAGCCATGCCAACCAGGGACATGCCCACCGAAAATCCCACGTAGAGCACGGCGGCGTAGAGGCGCCATTGCTGTTTGCCGAAGCGCTTCCAGAAATAGTACCGCGCGAGAAGCGCCCCGATGATCTCGGTGATCATGACGTGGGGAATGTTGGTCAGACTCCGTATGTATCCGAAGATGAGCAGGACCGGCAGGCCCAGGACGGACAGAACCACGAACGAGACCAGGCCGACGGCGAGTCCGATGGCGATCACCGCAGGCTTGATGGCTTCGAAGAGGATGGGCTCGTCGTCCGAACTCTGCAGAAAGGATCCGTCGAAAGAGGGTACCTGGTCCACTTCGAACTGGTACACGAGTTCGCGGTCATCGGGATCCAGGGCCGCGAGGACGACCAGGTCGGGGTTGGGGTTGTCCGCGTGGCTCCCGTCATCGGGACCGCGCAAGACGGGCGCCGAAGGCAGACCCAGCCGGAGGGCATCGGAAATATCGGGTGTCGACCGGTCCACCGGGAGCGGCGGCACAAGCGGCTTGTCGGGACTTTTGAAATTCGTATAAAAATACCCGACTCGGGACCAGGGCCCGTAGGTGCGCTGCTCGTGGTCATCGATGTGCACGTCGGCGGAGGCGCGGGCGCGCCAGTACCACCAGTTGCCGTCGGGCAGATTGCTCGGCTGGAAGGATACGGTACCGGCGGACGGTTCGTGCTCCACCTCGCCCTGCATGGTGCCGGTGTACCAGACGCTGCTCTGGAGCGCCCGAAGCGGCCACATCATCTGGACGTAGGGGTAGGAGGACGAGGGAATGGGCGCCAGTTTCCAGATATAGGACCAGTACATGAAACTGGTCAGAAGGATCAGCGGGATCATGAAAACCTCAGCCTTCAGGATCCCGGTGAATTTCGAGCCCGTGAGCTCGATCTGACGGAATGTTTCGGCCTGTGCGCCCCAGTTGGCCAGGGGGAAGGGCACGAACCAGATTTCGATGCCCCTGAAACCGCTCAGAAAGATCGTGGCTTCCTTGATGTAGGGGATATTGACGTTCTGCCCGACCAGGCCGTCCAGCCGGGCGTTGACGAAGGAGATCAGCGGCGTGTAGACAAACGCGAAGATGAAGAAGAAGGCGAGCAGGAAGGTGCTCACGAGGTCGGGGAAGAGGACCTTGGCAAGGATTATGGTATAAAGGCTCGCAAGACAGAAGAGTACGATGCAGATCCAGATCCGGAAGTCTCCCCGGCCGGGCGGCGGCGTCCAGCTTCCCTTTTCCTTCTTCTCCACGCGCGCGGTACGGACCCCGGTCCAGACCTGGTAGAAACCGATCACTGCAATGGCGAAGGTGATGCCGATCCCAAAGCTCATCCAGAAATCGATGCCCGTGACGAAGTGGGTCATGATGGTATCCATGCCCATGTACCAGTTTGGCATATACCCGTAGGAATACAGGATGGGGCCCGCCGCGGTGTGGATGGCGACGCCGATGAATGCGCCCATAACGGCCCAGAAGGGCGCCAGCAGCCCGGCAAAGATGGGCGCCAGGTGCAGCGTGAAGCCCAGCGGCGTGGCCGGCAGGAAATAACCCGTGTACTGGGTGAAATCCACCCACGGGATGGGAATGAGCTGAAGCGGGCTCTCCATGAACGCGCCGGTTATGGCGGGTACGGCCACGTAAACGGAGCCGAATACCACTCCGATTACGGCGCCGATGCTGAAGACCCTCCAGCGCCAGCTGTATTGGCCGCTGCTTTCTTCGGCAAGCGCCATCGCGCCCTGGGCGTTGATCGGCGCGAACGGAAAGGGCAGGCGTTCGTAGTCGGAGGTGATGCGGAAGAGTACGTAGCTGGCTGTGAACCACTGGATGCGCCCCATGATCATCCCGAGTACGAGCAGGGAGATGGGCAGCAGCCAGTCCTGATGCAGGAAGGTGCGGTCGATCAAGGCAGGAGAATCGGGCGGGGGCGCCCACCAGCGGGGGATGAGGTGGGAGATGCCGAACTGCTTGGCGGCGGGAGACTGCACATAGTACTGCTGCCAGAGCAGCCCCTCGAACATGCCGGTTTCGCGGGCGACCAGGGCGCTGGTGACGTAGTAAAGCAGATATAGTTCCTGCTTCTTGAGCACCGTGAACGAGCGCTTGGCCAGCTCCAGGAACAGGATGATGGTCACCCACTGCGCGGCGGCGCCGACGGAATGCCCCACCATGAGTTCCAGGTAGATGTTGCCCGGAACCATGATGACGGAAACGAAGAGTGCGCCGAGAATGGTCTTGGAGTTGAAGCCCTCTTCGAATTCCTCGGGGACTTCAAGCAGATCCCGGTATTCTTCGATTTCCTCGTACGGATTGGTATTCCGTTTGCGAATGCGGTCCAGAAAGGCCATATAGGGTCAACGCGATAATGGAAGTAAGGGTTAAGGGCCTGAAAAATACAATCAAAGAAGGATTTTGCAAAGCCTATTTCCGGATTGTAATTTCCGGAAAACAAAACATCCTGCCGGCGCCGTGCCGTCTCTCAGACCGGTTTCGCCACCGGTTCGTCCGATACGAGTATCCGCATGCCTTTTTCCCTGTACGCCGCTTTTTCGGCGGGGTCGACGGTCCGCCAGATGAGAAACTGCTTGCGGAGGGTATTCATGAAACCCTGGTTGACACGCCGCCACGAAGCGACTTCGCCGGAGCGTCGCCTGAGGGTGAGCGTGAGGGTATAGATATCGAATTGGCCGGTGGGTTCCGCCTCGAAGCGAAGCTCCTCGCTCACGCCCAGATCGAAGGGCGCCAGCCACAGGGTCGTGCGGATGGCGTATCCGCTCCCACCGGCGCCGCCCTTCCCGTAAAGATGGGCGCCGTCCGTGTAGAACGCCCCCATCGCTTCGCCGCTGTGGGAGTCAAAGTAGTCCGTCAGGAACACACAGAGCCCGAATACATCGTTTCCGCCAACCGTAAACGGAAATTCGAAACGCCAGTCGTCTCCTTCCGGCTCGGGGATTTTCCAGCGGCGGGACACGTCCGGAACGGCCATCAGGGATGCCTGCCTGGCGGGATAGAGGGTGGACAGGATGACGACGGCCATAACCAGAGCGGACGAAACAACGGCCGACTGCGCGGAATAGTTGACCGTGACGCCCGAGAGCCAGCCCTGCCAGAGAAGCAGCTTGGCGACGGCCTGGCCCAGCATGTAGCCGCTCACGGTGCCGAGGACGGCGTAGACGCAGGCTTCCGCGATAAACAGAAAAGCGACGTGCACCGGCGCCAGTCCCACCGCGGAATAGACGCCGATTTCCCGAAACCGTTCGTACACGGAACCCATCATGGTATTCAGCACGATGAGCGAGGCGATGAGGATGGGGATAAAGAGATCGCTCATCCCGCGTCTCGACGTGTCGCCCAGCGAACTGAAAATGGAGACGTTGACGCGACCGTCCGCGTCCGGAAGCCCCGCGAACAGTACGACCGAGAGGCGTGACAGAAGCTCCTTGACATTGCCCTCCACGTCTGATCCGGCGTCGAATCGGAGGGCGACCGACTGGAGCGGGCTGCCCACCTGGCGCAGGAACGCGTACGGGACGATCAGGACGTCGTCGGGGTTGATGTGCTCGAAGGGCATGATTTCGACTTCAGGTTGTTCCAGGCCCTGTTTTTCCCGCGTTTCCTGGGTGGTCATCTGCTCGATGGCTTCCTCATCGGTCAGCTTGAAGTCCGCGGGACTGAGGGGTTCCTCATCGAGGTCCTTGAGCTCGTTGAACGCCCCGGCGTCGATCAGGCCGATCACCGGCAGCGATTCCCCGAACACCCGGACGCGTGACGCTTCAAGGCGGCCCGGATCCACGCCAAGCAGTTCCGCTATCTTTTCGGGCAGTATGCACGCGGATTCTCCCGGACGGAACCACCTGCCGACCTTCAGCGTCTTGTGGACGCCGGTCACGTCCGCCTCCTCAGGCGTCATTCCCAGAACGCCGAGTACGTGTGTTGAGCTGTTTTCGGACTCGACCGGGATGATCTTTTTCTCCCGCGTATAGTACCAGCTTCTTGGAGCCGTTATCGCGGATTCCCCGAAGTGCGTGACGGCGTAATCGTAGACGACGTCTTCCAGCGGGCCCCAGAACTTGCTGCGGATGAGCATACCGGGGTACGGACCCTCGGTGCCTATGGGAATCCGGCGAAATTCGAGAGCCGTTTTGATGGACGTAAACGAGAGGACCGTAAATGTGAGGAGCAGGAGCGTGGTGAACGTAAGCGCCGTGCGCAATTTGCGGCGTTTCATGTTTGCGATACCGAGCTGAAAGGCCGCCAGGGAGGCGGAGATTCGCCCCACGTCGGTTTCATGCAAACGCACTTCCGGGACCCGCAGCCGGCGCATGGTTTCGTTGAAACGATTGAATACGAGGGAAATCACGAACACCGCCAGCGCCAGAATGACGAAGGCGAGCAGCACGACCACGGGATTTGAGATCTCGAACGCCGGATGCACGTTCGAAAGAAAGAGCCAGATGAGCACGAAAATACCGATAAATCCCGCGATCTGTCGCCGGATATCCACCGCGGTGAAGATGAGTCGTTCGGCGAAGAACGCGCACGGGATGACCAGGGCCATGAAAAAGACAACGCCGCGCACCACGTCGTTCTGTGTGTCCTTGACGTCCGGATAGGCGCGGGACTCGATGCCGAGGGCCGCGCGGGTATGTTTCATGAAAACGTCCCAGCGACTTTGGGACATCGCGGCTTCGGCCATGTCCAGGTGGAGGCGGGCCCTGCCGTGCAGCATGTTCAGACGCTGGTTTTCGATGGCGTATTTCTGCATCTCCTGCTTCCGTGCTTCGTTCAGGGTCCACATGTCACGCGCGGCCAGAAAGGAGGTGCGCGCAAACGACCCGTGGGTGAGCGTGGGGTAACCCCTGCCCCTGGCGATTTCTTCACTCTCGGCGCTCGTCGCATTCAGCAACAGGAACCGGATGCCGATGTCGCCGGAGCCCGCCGCGACGCCGCCGGCCCTCATGGCGACCTTGATCCGCTCTCCCGGACGCGTGAACAGGGTGCCCACGGGTTCCGTCGGGCCGAAGCCGATCGCGTATCCGTATTCCTGCGGCGTGACGTTGCCGCTACCGTAGACGCTGATCTGGGAGAGCTTGGTGAGGAAACGCGGATCGACGGTATCGTAGAAGTCGGTGGCGATACACGGAAAGAGGATGATATTTCTCTTGGAGATCCACCAGTCCATGTCGAAGTCGCCGCGGTAGATCCGCGCCTGTTGCCCGTAGTTCGGCGCGTACGTAATCTCACCGGTCTCCGGATCCTGAAAGTAGGCGCTGACGGAGACGCGGCGTTCGGCGATTCCCGGCATGTAGAATTCGCCGTTTTCGTCGGCAAGGTCGTAATAGATGCGCCGGACGCCCTTGACCGATTTGTCGATGCCCATCCTGAGCGCGGCGATGGCGCCCGCCTTGGGCCGGTCCGGTACGATGCTGCGCCTGGGAAAGGTACGTACGAATCCCTTCAGGCCTCGCATCCTGTCATCGGGATTGAGCCGGTAATCAGGGATGAGCGTCGGGTCGTTCAGGGCAATGTCGAGCACGCCCGTAATCAGGCGGACCTGTTTTGCGAGATTATCGAAGTTTACCCCTTCCGGCCGGTCCAGGGGCGTATCCACACGGAAGCGGGCATCGTTCAGCGTGACGAGGGACAGGGCGAGGGTGCCGGCTTCGAGGACGACTTCGCCGTCGGTCTTCAGGTTCGCGCCGGGGATGAACATATCCCAGGTCATTCCGCCCGTGGGATTGATGCCGTCCAGCAGCGCCAGATCGGGGTCGAGGCCGAAGGCGGGTGCGATCGCCTGCGAAATGCGGACGAATTTCTTGCCGAAGGGCGTGAAGAACCGGTTGTAGTAGAAGTTGCGCGTGCTGTTCCAGACGCCGATTTGCGCGGTCTGGCTCGACAGGTCCAGGCCGATGAAGAGGCGAATGTCGATGGGGTCGGTCATCAGGGCCGCGAAATGCCTCTCCTTTCTGGCGTGGCGGCCCAGAAAGTCGCAGATGCCGCGAAAGCCCAGGTGGTGGGCCGAAGTGGCAAGAAAGAGCACGGTGCGCCCCGGGGGATATCGCTTGAAGTAATCGACCAGTTCCAGCAGGGCGACGGCGCCGCTGGCCATCTCGGCGCCGGGGGCCAGTGCCGGGACGACGGACATGGCGTCGTAATAGGCATTGATCACGACGATCTGTTCCTTCAGGTCCGGGTCCGCGCCCGGAAGGAATCCCAGGATGTTGCGGGCGGTGTGTTTCTCCCAATCCATCCTCGCCTTCAATTCGATTTCCAGTTCGCCGCGTTGTTCGAGCAATGCCTTCAGAGCCTGCCCCGACTCTTTATCGATCCAGAATCGTTCCACGCTGTTTGGCACCTGCAGGAATTTCTGCTCGGCTTCGGTATAGAACGTTGAATCCGGTTCGATGAAGATGATCTGTCCTGCCCCCAGCGTGGCCGCGTTCAGCCAGTTGTTCCGGGTATTGAATTCCATGAGAACGGCCGTGCCCTGGAGCGCATGTCCGTTGAAGTCGGCGAACTCTCCGGTTGCGCCGTAGATCAATCGCGTGCGTACCCCTTCCCGAGGCAGCGTGGAGGTTTTGACGAGGTTCGGCCAGATCGCGTGGATGGGAAACGTGACATTGTCCCGCAACAGCGTCAGGCTGCCGCCCTTGTCTACGGGCGAGGTGACGTCGAACGGCTCGGCGCGAACGTCCCGGAGACCGGCGCTCTCGAAACTGCGCCGGATGTACTCGGCGGCGGCCGCGTGTCCGGGGTATCCGGGAACTCGCGACCGGTGCTCCGTAAAGCGGGAAACGTGCGTTTTCACGCTGGCGTCCGATACGGTATCGAGCACACGAACCGAAGTGGCGCTCGCTTCCGGAACAGACGCGGGCGGCGTGGAAACGGGCGCTTTCAGACCAAGCATGGCGGCGAGGTAAGGGTTGACGCGTTCCGGCCCCACGGCAAGACCGGTGAAGGCCGCGGCGGCGAATACGAGCGTAAGTGCCAGTCCGATGTGTCGCGGGTTTTTCATTGAAATATCCCGATGACCGTTCCGGCGGATCCGTGTAACGTCAGGGGTGTAGGGGTTGTGACCCCTGCCGCTGAACGAACCGGGGCGGCTTCCGATCAGAAGCGATGCACGCTGTGGCCCCTCTCCGGGAACCAGAGGACGTCGACAAAGGCCGAGAGGGCGACGCCGAGTATATAGCCGGCGAGCAGGCCGATGAACAGTGGACGCGATTTCCTGTATACGGAAGGGCCGCCCATCTTCAGCATGACCAGTTTGACCAGCCAGGCCATTAGTATGGTCAGACTGGTTCGCCGGGCAAGGTACGAACCGGATATGGCCAGTCCGACGGGGTGCAGCGGCCACCAGACGAAGCGATGCCGAAGGAAGATCAGCAGAAGCGTGGCAAGGCCGCCCAGGCCGAAGAACGCCACGTAGTCCGGATGTTCCCGGTAGACCGGCGGATCGGGTGGTTTTGTAAGGAAGTTCTTGACGGAAGTCGCGGTGCCATCGAAATGTTTGGGCCCCGCGCGCACGATTTCCCACGAATTGAAATTGTACGCGCCGTCCCGGTATCCCAGTTGGATGGTGAGCAGCACGCTCGCGATCCAACTTACCAGAAAGGCCAGCACAACGGCATACATGAGCCGTCGGCGGTCGCCTCGCACGCCCTCCGCAACGCGTCCGGCGTGTGCGAGCGCGGGCAGGAAGAGGCCTTTGAAGTGGGAGGTGATCCTGGACGCGAACCGGAGGGCGACCCGTGTGCTTTCGTTGACGACCGATCCCCCGAGGAAGGACTGCACGAGACCCCAGAGGTTTGCTGGCACGTTGGTGTACGGCATACCCGTCTCCGCGAGAATCTTGGCCAGGCCGACGTAGGTCAGGATGACTGCCGGAAGGAGCAGGGCCGCCAGGAGCGGATCCATTCCGATTCGCCAGAGCCAGAGCCACATGAAGGCAAGACCCGCGAGCATGGCGATAACAGCCGTACGGCAGGAGAGCGGTTCGTCACGGTCTTCCATCGGATGGTCCCTGTTCCAGGCCTTGCGGAATACATCCCTGATGTGGCGCCTGGCGACCCAGAAGACCGAGGCGGCCAGCATGGCAAACGCGCCCCTGGTCTGCCAGTAATAGACGCCCCGGTAATAATACGGCGATATGGCCGTGAACCCCCGGCGGTGCAGCCAGCCGCCTTCGACGATGAACAGCAGGTCGAAGAACCAGATGCTGAACAGAACGTCGAGACTGGCGAAATAGGAGAAGAAGATGGTGAACAGACCGATGAAGAAATACCCGGGCGGATGCTGTCGATCGAGCCAGAGCCACCTGCCGCGATAGACCGGAAACCGCGGAAAGCCGGGCAGGAAGTAGTTGATGCAGTTCCAGGCGATCATCCCGAAGGCCAGTCCGAAGCCGATCCAGAACAGGTAGTTCTTCGTAAAATCAGGGAGTGCGAATTTACCGCTTCCGGGTTCTTCCGCCATGTGAATCAGGGGCGCCATCGCCGGGAAGGCCAGTCGTTCGTTTTGCACCCACTGTCTGCGAAAGATGACGGCCACGCAGCCGAGGACCACGAATGCCGCGACGATGAACGTGGTCCACCACAACAGCGGAAGCACCCAGGCATCCCATGGGACCTGCGCGCCTTTGGGAGCGCCTTCGAAGAACCAGGTGACCGCCTTGTTTTCGTCTGAAGGGATCAGCCACGGATTGACATAAGGATGAAGGTAGATATGCCATTCGTTGACTTCGGTCGCGAAATAGTACGGGGTTGCGATGTACCCAAGCAGATAACCGCTCAGACCGAAGCCGGGAACAGCGGCGCCGACGACGCCCATGGCCAGAATGGTGTGCCATTCCGCGGGTGAAGGCTTCCATCGGAAATATCTCGTGATGAGCGCGCCGGCCATGATCATCAGCGTAAACACAATGAGCATGGCCATCGGGACGTGGCTGTACGTCATCAGCGAGCCGTGTACCACGTACCTGAGGTGGACCGCCAGGGCGTCGAGACCGAGGACCAGAACCAGGCCGGAAACCACGGATCGGACCGTGACGCCGCTCGTCGATTTCGCGTAGTCCGTGTCCGTTTCGATGGGATCCGCTGTTCGTTCAATGCTGGCCATGGTTCGGCGTTTGGAGATAGAGGGTGGGCATGTTCATGCGACAAGCGGGCGTTGCGCCTCGATATGACGTGAAACCGGACAGGCATGGGTGCAGATTCAATTCCTCCCGATTGCCCGGATCAGACGGTCCGGTACCGCCCTTCGTGAATTGCAGCAACTGTCTTGACATCCGCGGGTGGTTTTGTTAGATTTCCGCCTTTGCCGCGCACCCGGGTACGATGCAATCTCCCGTGGAATGGAGGCGCCCTAGCTCAGTTGGTAGAGCAGAGG